>JAOUGW010000281.1 GCA_029865465.1 Gammaproteobacteria bacterium | reverse complement strand
GAGCCAACCGGCGCCGAGCTCGGCCTCCGAGCGGTAGCCCTGGTCGAACGTGCACTTCTTGCAGGCCCAGGCCGAGGTGTCGGGGGCGGTCGATTCTTCGGCCTGTGCGCCCGGGACCGCCGCGAGCAGGACGGTGGCGACCGCGATCGAAAGTTTGTGGCTGCGTTGTTCCATGTCGGTCACCGTGTCAGCGACGAACCCGAGGGGTGGTTCGATCCGTGCACTTGCGAGTGGCAGTTCATGCAGCTGCCCAGCGCGAGCGCGGTGGACGGCGAAGCGTTGCCCGGCAGCCCCGACGGCCCGTAGCCGAAGCTCGGATGACCCTGCTGCGAGTGGCACGACTGGCACAGCAGCGGGGGGCGCATCTTGACCATGCCCGGGTTGCTCGAGCCGTGGGCCGCGTGGCAGGTCGAGCAGTCCTCGGTGACCGGCTGGTGTTCCCACAGCATCGGGCCGCGCTTTTCGGCATGGCATTCGTAGCAGGTGTCGTTGATCGTGGCACGCACGAGCTGTTTCTGTGCGGTCGTGCCGTGCGGCTGGTGGCAGTCGCTGCAGGCGAGCCTGGCCTGGCGCACCGGGTGCGCATAGGGCTTCAGGAACTGGCTGCGTTCGGCGACGTGGCAGGTGTAGCAGACGTCCGGCTGCGTGGCCTTGGACAGCACGGCGTCCTTCGACTTGTGACTGTCGTGACACGCCGCGCACGAGACGTTGTTCACGTCGTGCGGACCGATGTGCCACTGCGCAGCCTGCGTCTGCTCGTGACAGCCCAGGCACATCGCGTTCTGCACGGGCACCGGCGTGTCCGCGGTGCGGCCGAACTTGATCATCGACGGACGCGTCTCGCCCTTCTTCACCTTCTTGGTGTGGTTGCCGCCGGGCCCGTGACACGCCTCGCACTGCAAACCGCCCTTGCCGAACGGCGTGCGCGCGTCGTTCGGCTGCGCATGCGCGGTGTGGAAGATGTCGTTGACCTCGGGGCCTTCGTGGCAGGTCAGGCAGGTATCGGCACCTTTTGCGCTGTACGACGCCCCGGCGTTCGGCGCCTTGTCCGGCACCCCGGCGAACGCGAGCACGGATCCCAGACCCAGGCCAATCAGCAGCAGTCCTCGCGGGAGAGCTTGCGGTAACTTCATGTCGGTGCGTCCGTCTGTAATGGGGTTGCGCATCAGTTGTTGTACTGGAACTGGCCAACGCCGTGCGTGACCTTCACGTCGACCGGCTTGCCGGGGCCATGGCAGCCGGCGCAGGCCTCGACCGGGGCAGCAGGCGTCGCGCTGCTGGCATCCTTCACCGCACTGAACGAGCCGCCGTTGAATTCCATGTGCTGCCTGGCCGTGACGCTGCTGTGGCACGCGGAGCACGCCGCGCTGGCGGGCGTGATCGCGACGTCGCCGAGCGGTGTCGAGCGGTCAGGCCCGGCGTCGATCGTGGTCGCGATGGCCGTCGCAGTGGTCGGCGGGTAGTAGGTGTCGGGCAGGTGGCAGCCTTCGCAGTTATTGATCTTGCCCGGATAGCGCACCGTGCCGAAGTCGTAGCCCGTATTGTTGAAGCCGCAGACCTTGTAGTTGGCCGCATGGATCGCGTGGATCATGTACTTCAGGTCGAGGGCCTGGTCGTCCAGCGTCCCGGTGACCGCTTCGCAGTTCGAACCCGCGACGCGGCGGTTGATGTCCGTCGCGTTCGGGTTGTGGCAGGTGGCGCAGAGCTCGGTATTGCCGGTGCGGCTGTTGCCGTGCAGCGTGAGTTCCTTGTGGCAATCGTTGCACTTGGCGATGTCGACGATCCTGCTGTATTCGACCGGCGCGGCGTCGGTGATCGCGAAGGCCTTGCCCACGGAGGTGACCGCGAGGCGCTCGAGCGCGCCGTCGCCATTGACGTCAACGGCCGGACGGCCCTCGATGAGTGCCTCGCCCGATCCCGCCGCATTGGCAGGAATCGCGACCGCGGCAGTTGCGGTGAAGCCTCCGGCGAACGCCGGATCGGCGACGCCGTTGGCCTTGAAGTCGATGCGGATCGGTTGCGCCGGGGTGCCGGTCGTCGCGGTGGCCGAACCACTGCCGGTGTTGGTGAAGTCCGGCTGGGTCGAAAACGCGACGTCGACGGCCAGCGAGGCCGACGAATTCTGGAACGGTCCGTTGGCCGCCCGGATGTCGTACGGTGCATTGCCGTTCGTCGGGTCGACGACCCGGATGGTCACCGTCGGCTTCTGGCCGGGCGCCGTGTTCGCCACCTTGAGGACTTCGTACTGGAACTTCGCCGCGGCCGCCTGCTCGGGGATCACGTGCGCATTCGAGACGCGCAGGTTGGCGACTTCCGAGTTCGGGCCGTGGCACGCCGTGCAGGTGTCATCGGTCGCGGCGACGCCACCGTGATTTTCGCCGGTGGCGAAATTGACGTTGTCGTGGCAGGCGGTGCAGGTCGCCTTGTTGACGGTGTAGCGCCAGTTGCTGGCCTGCGGCGTGTCCGCGTTGCTTTCCCGGTGGCAGGTGGTGCAGTTGCGCTTGTCCTGCGGGTACACGACGTCGCTGAAGTCGGTGAAGGTGTTGCCGAAGCCGAAGATGCCGTAGAAACCGCCGGCCTCGACGCTCGGCAGCGTCTCGCCCGAGTGGATCTTGTGGATCATCACCTTCAGGTCGATGGTGTTGCCGGACTGCGCGTCGAACGAATACGACTCGTGGCACATCGCGCAGTACTGCAGGTCGAAGCGCGCGCCGCCGTGGAACGACAGGTTGTCGTGACAGGCGTTGCAGGTGTCGTTGTCGACGATCTCACGGCCGGATTGGTTGACCGGCAGGTTGGTCGCGGGCGTGAACGTGTACACCGCGTTGTTGGCCGGAATCGCTGGCGAGAGCCGGATCTCGAGACCGACGCGATGCGGCAGCGCGCCGTCGAACGGAATTTCCGCGTCGCCTTTCAGGCTCTTGGCGAAGGTGTAGGTGTAGACACCGTTCTGCTGGTCGGTCCAGACGCCCGCCGTCGCGGTCTCGGTCGTGGCCTGGTTCTTCGGTCCAGTGCCGGTCACCTTGTCGGCCGGCGTGGGTGCCGGCGTGCCGGGGAACGCTTCCGTCTTGCGCGTGATCGCATGCCAGGTGCTCGAGGCACCGTTGGCCGCGGGCTCCAGCCGCGCCAGGACGAAGCGGATGTTGGCGGCAGGCAAACCCTTCAGCGGAAAATTGTTTTCATCCCTCAGGTAGATCTCGACCAGGGGCTTGCCGTCATCCTGCGCGGTAACGCGCGTGATCGAGGCGACGATCGTCTTGGCGGAGGTGATCGGAATCGGTGCACCCGTGCCGGGACCTGGCGGAAACACGGGATCCGGCGCGGTGGTCTTGTCCCCGGGGCCGTTGTCCCCGCTGCAGCCGGCGAGACCGATGGCGAAGGCGCCCAGGCCTGCGAGCAGCAAGCCCTGCATGCCCGAAATCCGACTCTTACGCGGCGTTGACATCGTGCGGCTCCGGCCGACGGGCAGGCGGGATGCTACCGGCGCGCGCCCTGAGCGCGACAGGAGCGTCGTGAAAGGTGTCATTGAACGTCGTGTCATTGAGGTGCTTCCGATCACTGCGTGCACTGGCCATATGGCAGCGTCGCGCAATGCATTTTTTCAGTGTCGTACGTTCGATCCTTGCCGTGGCAGACCGCACAGCCTTCCACCGAGGACGACGGCACCAGCGCCTTGGCAACGCCGAAGCTGCCACCCTGCGACTGCATGTGGCTCGCGGCCGCCGCCGAGGTGTGGCAGCCCTTGCAGGTGCCCGCCGTCGCCGAGTCGGCAAGGTCGTCCTTCCAGGCCAGCGTCGCCGCGCCGCTGGTGAGGGTCGTGCCCGCATCGACAGTGATCGGCAGCGCGCTCGCGCGAGCCACGTTGAACTTGCCCGCAACGTGGCAGCCTTCGCAACGAGCCAGGCTCTGCGGATAGGTGACTGCACCGAACGGCACCACGTTGCTGGCATGCAGGCCGTGGATGAA
>JAOUGW010000054.1 GCA_029865465.1 Gammaproteobacteria bacterium | reverse complement strand
ATTGGCGGACGTCTGCTTGGGGTCGTTCTTACGCCTACAAGGTCCGCTTTGGGCGTCCGGCGAGCATCAGAACGAGCTCCATGAACACCATTCGGTAACTGAGTCATGGAAACTGCCGATTGCGAATCATCGGCAGACGGTCATGCGATGCGACCGCGTTGACGTTGCATGCGCCGTGCGAATTCTCGGGCTTTGACGAGAATTCGCTCAGGGCGCGGTCGATCAGGCGTTCGTTCCGGGTCTGCTCCGGGCGAGCGTGTCTGCCTTTCCGCTCGCCCGGAGCAGACCCGGAACGAACGCCCTCACCGACCGTCCACGCGGGACGGCATCGGCAAGGTCACCAACACGAATGGGTGACAGTGCCTACTTCTTTGCCGCCGCTGCCGCAGCCGCGGCTCGATCCTGCCGCGAGCGTTCGATGACGTACGCCTGGATGTCGGCGACGTCCTGCTCGCTCACGAGGTCACCCATCCGCGGCATGCCAGCCGAGTGGATCACGCCGTCGTAAACGATCTGCTTGAAAATAGAGTGCTTCTCGGCGGTGAGCCGGCGCAAGTCCGGCACCACTCCACCGGACACGACCAGCGCACCGTGGCACACCATGCAATTGGCGGCGTACTTGAACTTGCCGTTTTCAACCTGCGCGGCCGTCGCCGTGCTCGCCGGCGGCTCGGGGATGTCGAGGTTGCGTTCGGTGATCTTCGGCAGCGGGGCTTTGCCGCCCAGCTTGAACGCGAGGATATGGCCTTCGTTCAGGTACTTGCCCGACGCCATCGTGCGCGGATCGCCACCGGTGACGGCGCCCGCGCCGCCATAGCCAGCCAGTACGGCAACGTACTGCTCGCCGTCCACGGAGTACGTGACCGGCGGTGCGACGATGCCGACCATCGTCGGCACGGACCACAGTGTCTTGCCCAGGTCGGCCGAGTAGGCGACGAAGCGGCCGTCGCCCGTGCCCTGGAACAGCAGGTTGCCTGCGGTCGTCAGCAGGCCGCCGTTCCAGAACGCCGGGTACTCGATCTCCCAACGGGTCTTCTTCGCGACCGGATCCCACGCCTTCAGGTAACCGCGATCCTGCGGCAGGTTGCCGCCCGTCTGCGCCAGGATGGCGTAGACCGTGTTCGTGTAGTTGTTCCAGTCGACGCCAGGGTTCCAGAACATGTCGTGGCGCGTGTACTTGCCCGTCTGCAGAAACTCGGTCGACGGCGGATAGATGCCCGCGGGCTGCATCGCCGGGATGTAGACGAGCCCCGTCTGCGGGTTGAACGCCATCGGGTGCCAGTTGTGGCCGCCGAAGGCCGCGGGCACGATGATCTTGGTTTCCTTGCTCCAGTCGCCCTCGGGCGTCTCGACCGGGCGCCCCGTCTTCATGTCGACGTGGCTGGCCCACGTCGCCGGGATGTACTTGTCTGCCGACAGCAACTCGCCCGTGACGCGGTCGATGACGTAGAAGAAGCCGTTCTTCGGCGCCTGCATCAGCACTTTGCGCGGCTTGCCGTCGATGACGAGGTCCGCAAGGATGATGTGTTGCGTCGCCGTGTAGTCCCAGTTGTCGCCCGGCGTGACCTGGTAATGCCACTTCAGGCGTCCGGTGTCTGGATTGAGCGCGAGGATCGACGACAGGTACAGGTTGTCGCCGCCGCCTGGCGAGCGGATCGAGCGCGCCCACGGCGAGCCATTGCCGGTGCCGACGTAGAGCGTGTCGAGGTCGGGGTCGTAGGCCATCGAGTCCCATACGGTGCCGCCGCCGCCCCCGGCCCACCACTCGCCGGTCCACGTCTTCGCGGCCGCTGCCATCTCGGGGCTCTCGAAGCCGTCCTTCGGATTGCCCGGTACCGTGTAGAAGCGCCACGCCAGCTTGCCGGTGTCCGCATCGTAGGCGGAGAAATAGCCGCGCACGCCGTATTCGCCGCCGCCATTGCCGATCAGCACCTTGCCTTTGATCACGCGCGGCGCGCCGGTGATGGTGTAGGGCTTGGTGCGGTCAATCGTGTTGATCTCCCAGCGCTTCCTGCCCGTGCGTGCATCCAGCGAAAGCAGCCGGCCGTCGAGCGTCGCGAAGTAGAGCGCGTCGCCCCACAGCGCCACGCCGCGATTGACTGCGTCGCAGCAGGCATACCGGCCCCACTCGCGCGGTACCTGCGGATCGTAGGTCCACAGTTCCTTGCCGGTCTTCGCGTCGAGCGCGTAAACGACACTCCAGACGCCGGTGGCGTACATGCGGCCGTCGACGATGATCGGCGTGGCCTGCAGGCCGCGCGTCGAGTGCGTCGCGTACGACCACGCGAGCCCGAGGTTGCCGACGTTGCCGTCGTTGACCTGCTTGAGCGGGCTGTAGCGCTGCTCGCCGTACGTGCGGCCGTGCGCAAGCCAGTTCTGGGGTTCCTGGTCTGCCGCGATGATACGTTCGGCGGTGACCGGCCGAGGCTGCGCCGCTGCGAATGGCAGCGCGACCGCAGCAAGGACGGCGAAAAGATGCGTGTAGCTAGGCAAGCGGTGCATGGGCTTCATGACTGCCGTGGAACAAAGGTTCTAGGGGAGATCGAGTCTCCGCGGGACGCGACCCGATGGCAAGTGCGGGCCGAAAAGACCATCATTCGAGCCTCGCTGAAAGGGGGGCTGGACGTGGCATTCACCGAATACGGTCGCTATGACGCCCTGGGTCTGGCCGAACTCGTGCGCACGGGACAGGTGAGCCCGACGGAACTGCTCGACGAGGCTCTGACCCGCACCGCGGCGGTGAACCCGCAGATCAACGCGGTCGTTCACCTGATGGAAGGACGTGCGCGCGAAACCATCGCCGCCGGCGTGCCGGAAGGTCCGTTCCGTGGCGTTCCTTTCCTGCTCAAGGACCTCATGACGGCGTACGCGGGCGAGCCCATGCGGTTCGGCTCGCGGTTGTTCCAGGATTACGTGCCCGCGATGGACGAGGAACTGACGCGTCGGTATCGCGCAGCCGGGCTGGTGATCTTTGGCAAGACCAACACGCCCGAACTCGGGGTCTCGAACGTCACCGAGCCCGAGTTGTTCGGGCCGACCCGCAATCCCTGGAACCTGGAGCGTACATCCAGCGGCTCGAGCGGAGGATCCGCGGCGGCGGTCGCTGCGCGGATCGTGCCCGCTGCGAATGCGAACGACGGCGGTGGTTCGATCCGCACGCCGGCTTCCAATTGCGGACTGGTCGGCCTGAAACCGAGTCGCGGCCGCAATCCGACGGGACCCCATGCGCCCGACGTCTGGTGGGGATTCATCGGCGAGCACGCCGTTTCGCGCACGGTTCGCGACAGCGCTGCGTTGCTCGACGCCACGTGTGGCGATTACCCGCAGCAACTCATGAAGCTGCCCGCGCCCGTGCGCCCGTACCTGGATGAGACGCGACAGGAGCCTGGCCGGCTGCGCATCGCGTTCTCGTTCGATCCCGGCCTCGGCAAGACGCTGCATCCGGAAAATCGCAAGGCGCTCGAAGTCACGACGCGTGCGCTTGCAGCGCTGGGCCACGACCTCGTCGAGGTCACCCTGCCGCTGCCGCCTGCGACATTCGTCGCGAGCTACGCGGCGCTGATCGCTGCGGACGTGGCGGGCACGCTGCGGTTGGCACCCGTCCTCGTGGGGCGCGAGGCTCGCAGCGACGACGTCGAACTTGCCACGTGGGTGCTGGCGAAGATGGGCGAAGCGCAGTCGGGCGGCGAAATCGCGGCTGCGCTCTGGACCATGCAGGCATTTTCGCGCCAGTGGCTGGCCTGGTCGGCGGATTTCGACGTGTTGCTCACACCCACGGTGGGTGTCCCGCCGTTGCCGATCGGTGCGCACACGCTGACCACGATGCAGCGCCAGGGAATGAAGCTGCTGACGTCATTACCCGGGGCTGCGCTGCTGAGCCAGCGCGACAAGATCATCGAAGCCTTCGAGCCGGTGTTCGAATCGTCGCCGTACACGATGATCGCGAACGTCACGGGCCAGCCCTCGATGTCGCTGCCGCTGCACTGGACCGACGACGGCCTGCCGATGGGAATGCTGTTCACCGCGCGCATCGGCGACGAGGCGACGCTGTTCCGGCTCGCGGCCCAGGTCGAGCAGGCCGTGCCGTGGTCCGGGCGCATCGCGCCGCATGCGATCCCCTGATCAGGAGAGCCGCCATGGATTGCGAGCAGATCGTGCGGTGGTACTTTGCGGGTGAGAAGACCGAGGCTTCCTGGATTCTCGTTGCGGGAGCCGCGAGTCTCGTGGCGGCGCTCGTGCTCTGGTTCGTGGCGCGCGAGCCGTTCGCGCGGGGGCTCGCGATGGCGCTGCTGATCATGGCCGGACTGGGTCTCGGCGTCGGCGGCACCGTGTACTTTCGCAGCGATGCGCAGTCGCGGCAGCTGATCGAACAGCAGCGCACGAATCCGCCGCAGTTCGCCGCCGAGGAAGGGCCCCGCATCCACCAAGTGGTCAACAGCTTCGCGCAGTACCGGATCGGCTACGCCGTGGCGGCCCTGCTCGCGCTGTTCTTCGTGTTCGTGATGGGCAAACCGTCGCAGCACGGATTCGCGGTGGGCCTGCTGCTGCTCGCGGCGCTGGGGCTGACGATCGACTTCTTCGCCGAGCGACGCGCAGAGCAGTACCAGCAGGCGCTGCAGGCAGCAGGGGCCTTGCCGGGCTGAACCCCCCAGGCTCCGCATCCGGACCATCCCTACTTGGCAGGCGGCTTTCTGCGCCCCATGATGCAGTGCATCAATTCAGGGGATTGAGGCAGCCATGTCGTCGCTCTTTGCATTGCGCCTGTTCGGGTATCGACTGCTCAAGCCGTTCAACTGGCCCGTGTCGCGCGCTGTCGCGATTCCGCGGCCGACGCTGTTCGTCGGTGCAGGCGCGTCGCGGCGGCTCTGCGCGAGCATCGGCCAGTTTGGCTACCGGCGCGTGCTGATCGTCACCGATGCCGTGCTCGTGAAGCTAGGGCTGGTCGAGCCGCTGCGACAGGCGCTGCTGGCGCAAGGCATCGACGTCGCGGTGCACGACGGCATCACGCCGGATCCGACTTACCCCGTGCTGCAGGCCGGTTACGAAGCCGTCCGTGCGCATCGCAGCGACGCGATTCTCGCCGTTGGCGGCGGTTCCGCGATCGACGCGGCCAAGGTCATCGGCGCGATGGCTGTCTCGGGCAAGTCGCCGACGAAGCTCATCGGCATGCTCAAGGTCGGCAAGCCGATGCTGCCGTTGTTCGCGACCCCGACCACCGCGGGCACGGGCTCCGAAGTGACGGTAGCTGCGGTAGTGACCGATCCGGTCCTGCACGTGAAGTCTGCCGTGATCGACCCGAAGCTGGTGCCGATGGCCGCGGCGCTTGACCCAGCGCTGATGCGGGGCATGCCGCAACCGATCACCGCTGCGACGGGCATGGACGCGCTCACGCATGCGGTCGAGGCGTACACCAACCGCTGGCCGCATGCGGACACCGAGCAGCACTGCGTCGCAGCCGTGCGCATGATCTTCGGCAACCTGCAGCGCGCATACGACGACGGCAACGACATGGAAGCGCGCGAGGCGATGGCGCTCGCGTCGTTCTACGCCGGTCTCGCGTTCACCAAGGCGTACGTAGGCTACGTGCACGCGTTCTCGCACAAGCTGGGCGGCATGTATGGCGTGCCCCACGGACTGGCCAACGCGATCACGCTGCCGTACGTCCTGGACTTCATCAAGGACGCGCCGCTCGCGCGCGAGCGCCTGGCGAAGCTCGCCGTGGTGATCGGCGCCGGTAATGCGGGCGACGCAGTGGACGTCCTCGCGCAGCGCTTCATCGATCGCGTGCGTGAACTCAACCGCGCCGTCGGCATCCCCGAGAAAATGGCTGCGCTCAAGCCGGCCGACGTACCGACGGTGGCGCGCGCCGCAATGGTCGAGGCTGCGCGCGATTACCCGGTGCCGAAGAACATGTCGCTGGGCGAGGCCGAGACGCTGCTGCGACGCATGCAGGCGTAAGACCACCGGACGGACCGCACGATCCGGCTTGATCGGATCGAGGCAAGCGAGCTGCAGCGGGGGCGCAGCCACCGGTTTCTGGTTCGATCCGGGAGACACGCCATGAACCCATCCGTGGGGGCTCGCGCTCGCCGTCCATGGCTCGCGACGGTCTCCCGGATCGAACCAGAACCCGGCGCCTGCCGGGTGCAGTGACTTGCCGAAAGACCGAGCCGGATCGTGCGGTCCGACGGTTTACACCTGCGCGTTCATCAGCGTCTGGCCATACGATTCGCGCAACGACCGCTTGTTGATCTTGCCCGTCGCCGTCATCGGCAGCGCCTCGACGAATACGACCGCGTCCGGCAACTGCCACTTGGCGAAGTGCAGGGCGAGGTGCGCGATGATCGATTCCGGCGCGGGCGTGCAGCCGGGCCGCGGCACCACCAGCAGGATCGGCCGCTCGTCCCATTTCGGGTGGCGCACGCCGATCGCGGCAGCCATCAGCACCTCGGCGTGCCCGCACGCGCAATTCTCCAGGTCCACCGAACTGATCCATTCGCCGCCCGACTTGATCACGTCTTTGGCGCGGTCGGTAATCTGCAGGAAGCCGTTGGGGTGGATCATCGCGACGTCGCCGGTCGCGAACCAGCCAGGTTCCGAGTGCGCCGGTGAATCCTCGATCCGGAAGTAACCGCTGCAGACCCACGGGCCGCGCACTTTCAGCTCGCCGGAGCTGGCGCCGTCCCAGGGCAGTTCCCTGCCTGCGTCGTCGACGATCTTCATCGACACGCCGAAGATGCCGTGGCCGGCCTTTGCGCGCAGCAGCGCCTGCTCCTCCGGGGGCAGCGCTTCCTGCTCAGGGCGCAGCGTGCTCACGGTGCCGAGGGGGCTCATTTCCGTCATCCCCCAGCCCTGCACGACCGTGACTCCGTGCTTGTCGCGGAAATCCTTGATCATCTGCAGCGGCACGGCCGAGCCGCCGATTATCGTGCGCTTGAGTGTCTGCAGCTTCGTGCCGGTCTGGTCGAGATGGTGCAGCAGCATCGTCCAGACCGTCGGCACCGCCGCCGCCAGAGTCACCCCTTCGCCGTTCAGCAGTTGTGTCAGTGTCGCGGCGTCGCCCATCTTCGGGCCAGGAAGGACGAGCCTGGCCCCGGTCATCGGCACGTTGTACGGCAGGCCCCAGGCGTTGGCGTGGAACATCGGCACGACCGCGAGCACGGTGTCGCCGCTCGACAGGCCCATCGAATCAACCAGCGAGCCGCCGTACGCGTGCAGCACCGTCGAGCGGTGGCTGTAGAGCACCCCCTTTGGATGGCCGGTAGTGCCGGAGGTGTAGCAGAGCGAACTCGCGGTCCGTTCGTCGAGTTCGGGCCAGTCGAAGGTATCCGGCTGACCCGCGATGAAGGATTCGTAGTCCGTCAACGTGCCGGCTGCCGCCGGCATCGCCGCGGCGTCCGTCATGACGACGACCTTCTCGACTGTCGGCAGCTTGCCGGCGAGCGGCGCGAGCACCGGCAGCAGCGTCGGGTCGATGAAGATCAGCTTGTCCTCCGCGTGGTTGGCGATGTACTCCAGTTGCTCGGGGAACAGCCTCGGGTTCAGCGTGTGCACCACCGCGCCCATGCACGAGACGGCGTAGTAGAGCTCGAGGTGGCGATAGTCGTTCCAGGCGATCGTGGCGATGCGATCGCCGGGCTTGACGCCCGCCGCCTTGAGCGCGTTGGCGAGCCTGCGTGCGCGGCGGAACACCTCGCTCCAGGTCGTGCGGTGCCGCGGATTGTCGAAGGTGACCGAAACGATTTCGCGGTCGGCGTAGTTGCGGTCGGCAAACCGCATGATCTCGGTGATCAGCAGCGGCGAGTCCATCATCAGCCCATGCATAGTCCGTTCCCCTGCGCTTCGTCGTCTGCTTGAAACCCGGATCAGGGCACCGTCAGGCGGTGTCCGTCCGGCTGCTGGAATTCGACCCGCGAATAGTCACACCGACCGCGGTCGCGTTGGAAGAGGGGACGAAGACTAATGCAGGGTGCCTGGCCCGGTCGCAGCTTTTCCTGGCTTTGCCGGGCCCTGGCGAGCCTTCGTGGCGGCACGCTTGCCAACCCCCTGGGCCTTCTTCTTGCCAGCGGACGCCGGACGCTGCCTGAGCGAGCGCTGCAGTTCGACCAGCGCACGCATGGTGGCGTCGGCCAGTCGCTGCACGTCGGGTACCGCCTCCCGCAGTGCGATGAACGTCACGTGCAGCTCGTCGTCGTAGTTGCTGATCGTGATGTTGAGCACCTGGTGATGCGCGACGACGGACACCGGCAGCGCGAGCTCCACGGGCAAGCCGTTGAAATAGACCTTGCCCTCGAGACCGGCGGGGTTCGAGATCACGGCGTTGGCCAGCATCGGCAGCTCGCCGAGGTTCAGCGATTCGATCGTGCTGGCGACGGCGTGCTCGAAGATCGAGTACATGAACAGCGCGTCCGCACCGATGGACCTGACCTCCTCCTTTACGAGCCGCGTCTCGGTCACGATGTCCGCGAGACGTTCGGCGGGTGTGCCGCCGGGGCGGCCCATCGGCACCTGCAGGATCGTGATGCGGTTGCCGGTGCCGGCGCCTTCGTGCAGCGCCACGGGCATGTCGGCGACCAGCGGCCGCGAGGCGTGTTGGCCGCGCTCCTCGAGGTAGTGGTTCAAAGCGATGTCCAGTACCGCCAGCAGCACGTCGTTGACCTTCGCGTTGCCGCGCTTCGCGACGGCACGGACTCGCTCGAGCGGCAGCGAGCAGTGTGCCAGGACACGGTTCGGCGAAGGAGGCGCCTTGAGCACGTCGGGTGTCGCCACGAATGGGGTGGCCAGCCCGGAGCCGATCCCGAGGTCGCGGCGGCCGAGGTGCCACATCAATTTGACCAGGTCGCCTGCGGTGCGGCCCGCGTGGAGTCCGGCCTGCAGCAACCCGACAGCACCGGCGCCCGCCCCGGTCCCGGGTTCCGGGTGTGCGGCCTGCGACAGGCCACGCCAGAAGGCCTGCGGATGCCGGCTCGAGGGCGACCGGGTCACGATCTTCAGGATCACGTTGATGAAGCCGATGCCGTCGATCAGTCCATGGTGCGTCTTGAAGTAAAGACCGATACGGCCACCGGCGAGCCCGTCGAAGACGTGCATTTCCCACAGCGGGCGGCAGCGATCGAGACGCTTCGCGTGCAGCGTGCAGATCCGATCGAACAGGGCCTGGACCTCGCTGCCGTCTGGCAGGTCGTGGCGGAACACCTGCTCGGCGGGGTCGATACTCGCGTCTTCCACGAGGACCGGCCAACCGGCCAGGACGTTCTCGGCCAGGCGCTGGTTGAACGGAGGGCCGACAGGGCAGCGCAACATCCTGCGGACGAGATCGTCTCCAGGGTGCCCCCGCGCCGTCCTGCGGCCTTTCAATACCACGAGCACGCCGACATTCATCGGCCTCTGCTCGGTTTCGAGCAGGAAGAACGCCCGGTCCATCGGCGACATGCGTGGCATGCCGCTAGCGTAGCGCGCGCCGCGCAAAGCTACATTTCGTTTCTAGCTAGCTGCGCTGCAGCAATCCTGCCGCTGCCGGGCTAGACCGACGCCTTGAGCACCTTGAACTCGTCCTCGAGGTTCTTCTCGAGTTCGTCGCCCGCGAACGAGGCGATCAGGCCGCCGAGCAGCGGGATGCCGCTGCTGATGTTGAAGTCCCACTGCACCGAGCTGCCGCCCTTTTCGGGCCGCAGGGCCTTGGTGCCCACGATCTTCACCGGAACGCCCTTGATGTCCACGACGATGTCGGCTGCATAGCCGTCGCCGTCCGCCGCCCAGTGCTCGGTGTGCGAGACGTCGTTCGTCGCAGGCACGATGCGCTTGAGGGCCGCCGGTGGGTTGGCCGGCATCTTGCGTGCGATCTTCAGTTGCACGTTCGGAGCACGCCCCTCGCGCTTGATCCTGACGTCGGTCCCGGGGAGCTTGCCGTAGATCGCCTCCTGGCTCTTTTGCTCGGTGCAGAGCTTGAAGGCCGAACCGACGTCCGTCTTGAGCGAATGCTTGACCTGGATCTTCATGATGTCGCGTTCCCGTGTTGCCTGCGGACTGGATGCCCGGCCAATGGCCGACGAGCAAGGATAGCGCCTTCGCGACGGCCTGGGCGCAGGCAGGTGCGGAAAATCAAGGAGTCATCTCGCCTTGCAGCTTCCGCGCCATGATGCGCTCGTAGAGCGAGGGCGCCAGCCGGCTCACCCACCATGCGGTGCGCGCCGTGCGGCCGATCAGCAGCAGGCGGCGGTTGCGTTCGGCGCCGCGAAACACGCGGTCCGCGACGTCATCGGGCCGCAGTCGTCGTCCGACGACGACCTGCGCATGCGTTGCCGCACCGCCGTCCGGCCCGAGCGCGTTCCTGTCGATGCCGGTCGCGATGAACGACGGGCACACCATCATCACGTCGATGCCGTCGGGTGCGAGTTCCGTGCGCAGGCTCTCGAAGAATCCGTGCAGCGCATGCTTGCTCGCCGCATACCCCGTTCGTGCGATCAACGGCGTGAAACCGGCCACGCTCGAGACCGCTACGATCAGGCCGCGCGCTTGTTGCAGCGCCGGCAAGGCAGGGCGCGTGAGATTGATCGCGCCGAACAGGTTCACTTCGACGACGCGACGCAGGACGGCAGTCTCCGTTGCCGCGAAGGCGCTGCGGTGGGAAATCCCCGCGTTATTGACCAGTACGTCGATGCGGCCAAAGCGCTCGACCGCAGCCCCGATGGCGGCCTGGCACGCATTGGCGTCGGTGACGTCGCAGGCGAGAGCGAGCGCCTCGAACCCGGCCTGCGCCAGTTCGCTCGTCACTGCTTCGACCGCGCCGGTGTCGCGGTCCAGCGCGACGATGCGTGCGCCGCCGCGGGCGAAGCGCAACGCGAGCGCGCGGCCAAGCCCGCCACCGGCTCCGCTCACCACCACGGTTGCGCCGTCGAACGAGCGACGCATCAGCCCGGGTCTCCGCCGAGTCCGTGGGTACGGCAGTAGAAGTCGAAGACTTCCCTCGACGTCTTGCGCGGCACGTAGCCCAGTTCTTCCTTCAGTCGGCGGTTGTCGAGCACGGGCCGATAGCGCAGGAAGTCGACCTGTTCGGGGCCGTAACGGCTGAGTCCAAGCGGGTGCAGCGTCGCGAGCGCTGCGCGCAGCAGGGACGGCGGCAATGTCAGGCATTTCTTGCCGAGGCGGTCGGCGATCTCCTGGATGCCGAGGGCCCCGTCGCCCGCAACGTTGTAGATACCGGCGGCGTCGGTGCGGAGCGCATGTTCGATTGCGCCGACCACGTCCTCGTCCCAGACGAAGACGAACGGGCTGCGCGCGCCGCGCAGCGCAATGATGCGGGGCTTGTCGAACATTGCCGTGATCTGGTTGCGCGTGGTCTCGCCGAGGATCGTCCCTACGCGGAAGACGACCTGGCGGAGTCCCGGATGTTCGCGCCGGTACACGGACAGCATTTCCTCCACCAGCCGCTTGTGGTGCGAGTACGCGAAGGCTTCGTTGCCCCGAACCGGGTCGTCTTCGCTGAGCCACTCGGGGTTGTCGGCGTGGTAGCCATAGGCTGCGCCGCTCGAGGTGACGATGATCTGTCGAACGCCTGCGGCCGCGCACGCCTCGAGCACGTTCCGCGTGCCGAGCACGTCGACGGCGTACTCGAGCTCGCGGCTGGACCTGGCGCCAGGCGTGACGATCGCCGCCAGGTGCACGACGGACTCGATGGAATGGGAGGTGAGCAGCGATGCGAGGCCGGGCGATCGCACGTCGTGCATGACGTACTCGATGCCCGGCAGCCGCGACTGCGCGGGCGTTTCGCGCACGTCGCTGGCGACGAGGACGTCCAGCTCACCGGACTGCAGGTGCGATGCGAGCGCCTTCAGCAGCGTCCTGCCGAGGTAACCCGCACCGCCCGTGACGAGAATGCGCCGGCTGCTCATGCGGCGGTCCCGGCAGGCAGCGGCGTTGGCGGGTGCCGGCGCCACCAGGCGGCGAGCGAGGTGCCCACGACGATGTGCCAGATGCCCCACCACGCTGCCACGATCGCCATGCCACCCAGGCCGCCGAAGAAGTTGAACACGAGCACCAGGCCGAATCCCGAGTTCTGTATACCGACCTCGAGCGCGACCGCGCGCCGGTCGGCCTCGGGCAGTCGTGCCGCCTTCGCTGTCAGGTAACCGGTGAGCAGGGCGAACGCATTCAGCAGGAAGACGAACAGCACCACGCGCTCGACGTACTTGAGGAAGAAATCCCAGTTCACGACCAGCGCGCCGACCACGAACAGCGCGAAGAACCCGAGCGACAGCGCGCGGAACGAGCCGCGGATGCGCCGTGCGAAGGCGGGCCAGTGATGCGCGGTGAACATGCCCAGCGCCGTCGGGATGGCGAGCAGCACGACGATCGTGCCGAAGACCTCCCACGGGCTCAACGTCACGGCGTGCAGGATCGGCCGCGTGTACGGGTTCAGCTCGCCCCAGAACGAGAGATTGAACGGCGTGAACACGATCGACCCGAGCATCGAGAACGCGGCGATCGTGACGGACAGCGCGGTGTTGCCGTGACCGTAGTTGACCAGGAAATTCGAGATGTTGCCACTCGGGCACGACGCCACGAGGATCATGCCGAGCGCGATGCTCGGCGCGGGCTTCAGGATCATCGTGAGCGCGAATGCGACGGCGGGCAGCAGCACCGAGTGCGCGAACAGGCCGATCAGCGTGCCGCGCGGCGAGGTCACGATGCCCTTGAAGTCCGCCACGCGCATGTCGAGCGCGACGCCGAACAGCACGAACGCCAGGATCACGTCGAGCGCGACCAGCGATTCCGGGCTGAAATTCAGCCGGACCGCGTCGAGTTCGTTCATTTGCCCCTGGGCTCGAGGTGCATGTCCTTGAAATACATGAGTCCCGGCGCCCACATGTGCTTGACCGGGTCGACGTCGACGTGGATCACGGCCGGGCCGCCCGTCGCCAGTGCGCGCTCGAGCGCAGGCTTCAGTTCACGCGGATCCGCCACGCGTTCGCCGTGCGCCCCCATCGACTCGGCCAGCTTGTCGAAGCAGATCTCGCCGAGGTCGGCCTTGATCGTCTCGTCAGGCCCGAGCGACTTCCTGATCAGTGTCTTGATCGGCTTGAGCGCGAACTGCTGGTTCATCTTCACCATGCCCCACTGCTTGTCGCAGAGCACGAGGAAGATCACCTGCAGGCCATTGCGCACCGCGGTCTCGATCTCCTGCGGGTGGAACCCCATCGCGCCGTCGCCGATGATGCAGCAGACCGGCTTGCCCGGCCGTGCCACGGCCGCGCCCGTGGCCTGCGCCACGCCGGCGCCGAGCATGCCGAACTTGAACGTCGAGAGCAGCGTGTTCGGCACCCGCATCTCGTGGAAGAACATCGCCCATACCGCCGTGTTGCCACCGTCGGCGACCAGCGTGGTGCCTTCCGGGAACACCTGCTGGCAGACGTGCGCGACGTGCGCCGGATTCATGGGCACGGCCATGTCCTGCAGCTTTTCGTCGAGCTTCGCGCGCTCGCCACGGATGACGTCGCGGTACCTGGCAACCTGGCGGCGACGCGCATCGAGATTCATGCGCGACTTGCGGGTTTCGAGTTCGGCCGCCAGGGCCGCAAGGAACAACCTTGCGTCGGCCAGCACGGCCAGCGTCGCGGGCTTGTTGGCGCCGAGGATGTGACCGTCGATGTCCACCTGGATCATCTTCTGCTCGGACGGGTGCCGCCAGTTCGGGGCCTTGCCCCACCAGTCGGTTTCGCCCAGGCGCGAGCCAACGCACAACACGACGTCGGCATCGTTGCGGACCTGGTTGTTGAGCTTGATCAGCGCCATCGGCATGGCGAGCTCATTCGTCTCGGGCAGCACGCCGCGGCCGGCCCAGCTGGTCGTCACGGGCGCGTGCAGCGCTTCGGCCACGCGGCGCAATTCGTCATAGGCTGCCGCGTGGATCACGCCGCTGCCGGCATGGATGATCGGCAGATCTGCCGCGGCCAGCAGGTCGGCAGCCTGCACCACCTGGTCGGGCGCAGGCACGATCGCGTGCGTGCTCCTGAACTGCTGCGGCTGCCAGATGGCGACTTCCGCCTTCACCTTGCCGTTCATGATCGTTTCGGGCACGTCGAGGTGCACGACGCCCGGTCGCCCTTCCCAGCAGTTGCGCAGCGCGGTGCGGCCGAGTTCGGCGACGCGGTCGAAAGAGACGACAGCGTTGCTCCACTTCGCGAAGTGCTTGATCGCTCCGACCTGGTCGAACGCCTGGTAGGCGCCGCCGCGGTCCGGGTAGACGATCTGCGGGCGGCGGCAGCTCGTGATCGCGAGCACGCGATTGCCTTCCGCATTTTCGACGACGAGGCCGGGCAGCAGGTTTGCCACGCCGGGCCCGTTGCTGGCCATGCAGACACCGAGCTTGCCGGTGAGCCG
This sequence comes from Gammaproteobacteria bacterium, assembly GCA_029865465.1. Classification (GTDB taxonomy): domain Bacteria; phylum Pseudomonadota; class Gammaproteobacteria; order Steroidobacterales; family Steroidobacteraceae; genus RPQJ01. The sequence continues at coordinate 1,379 of JAOUGW010000054.1, read as the reverse complement.
CGCGTAGGCGCCGGCCATGTGTGCCGCACAGGTCTCGTGCCGCGGCGTGATGATCTCGATGCCGAGCTGGTGCAGGTTCGAGTAGAAGCCGAAGTAGGTGCCGTCGATGATGCCGAATACTTTTTCGACGCCCTCTGCCTGGAGCATGCGCGCAAGCACTGCTCCGCCACTGGTTTCGCTCATGGCTGTGTCCCCGTCCCCGCGTCTGCCGGTCGTTCGTGGCGGACATGTATAGTTGGGTCATCACTATACCGCGGCCCGTTGGCGCGGTAGTGCCGCACGCCCGCAGTCCCTGGAATCGCTGTGGTTTTCCACGATGTATCGAGCCCAATGGAAGCGTACGCAACCTGGCTGCCGGTGATTGCAGCGCTGGTCGCCGCCGGCGCGACGGGCGGGTTGATTGCGGGGCTGCTCGGCGTGGGCGGGGGCATCGTGCTGGTGCCGGCGCTCGACCTGGCCCTCGGCGCCGCGGGCGTGGATCACGCGGTCTCGCTCCACGTTGCAGTCGCCACGTCCATGGCGACGATCGTACCCACGGCCGTTTCGTCTGCGCGTGCCCATGCACGCCGCGATGCCGTCGACTTCGCGGTCGTGAAACGCTGGGCCGTGCCGATCGTCGTCGGTGCGCTTGCGGGCTCGCTCGCCGCGTCACGCGTGAATGGCAATGTGCTCGCCGCAGTCTTCGGTACGGTGGCGCTGTTGTCCGCGCTCAAGATGCTGCTGCCGCTCGATCGCGTCGTGCTGCGCGAGTCGCTCCCGGGCGGCGTCATTGGAGCGCTGATCCCGGCGTTCATCGGAGCGATCTCGGCGATGATGGGGATCGGCGGCGGCACGTTGAGCGTGCCCACCATGACACTGTGCGGTGAACCGGTGCACAAGGCGGTGGGCACCGCAGCGCTGCTTGGCCTGTGGATCGCGCTACCTGCGACGGCCGGTTACCTGCTCGCTCGTCCCGCCGAGGCTGCCGCGCTGCCGCCGTTGACGATCGGTTACGTCAGCCTGGTCGGCTTTGCGCTGGTGGCGCCCGTCTCGTGGCTGGTCGCGCCGTTCGGCGCGAAGCTCGCGCACTCGCTCGATCGGCGCAAGCTGTCCGCGGCCTTCGGACTCTTCCTGCTGGTCGTTGCGACGCGGATGCTGTATCGCGTCCTGTCGTGACATGGGGGTGTGGCGCCATTCTTCGTCGACCGGGTGCAGTCGCCCCATCCTGCGTTGTTCTCGCCCAGGGGAGCAACGCTGGTAAGCCTGCAGGCCGAGCATCCCGAGGCCGCACGCGTGCGCGGCGTGCCGCGGTAAAGCGCTCGGACGACGCGGGGACAGGGGTTGCCAGGGCGTCAGCGAGCAATGGTTGTCAGCGCCGCCCGGACGGCCCTGGTCGTGTG
>JAOUGW010000280.1 GCA_029865465.1 Gammaproteobacteria bacterium | reverse complement strand
GGATCATTTCCTCTCGCAAAGCAAGTCGCTCCGAGCGGCTCATCTACGAGAATCGCCCATGAGAAAGCAGTACGACTTTTCCAAAGCAAAGCGAGGGCCGGTGGTTGCGGTTCCTGCGGGTAAGACACGCATCACCATTCGGCTGGACGACGACATCATCGAATGGTTCAAGGAACAAGTGGAGGAGGCTGGTGGAGGAAACTATCAGTCGCTAATCAACGCGGCCTTGCGCGAACACATGAAGCAAGTGCAGGAGCCGCTTGAGAAGACTCTCCGGCGAGTCCTTCGTGAAGAGCTCAAGAAAGCCAGCTAACCCCGCGCTGCACGCGGACGCGCCTGGTCTGTCACGTCCTTTGCAGGCGCAAAGGCCGCGCCAGCCTGCGGCGATCCGGTAAGCGCGAGCGTTAGGGAAACTCTGATTTGCCGGCGGTGTCTGTAGCAAGGTCCATCACCAAGCGAGCTTCTTGATGAAGCAGCAGACACTGGCGGGGTTTGAGTAGTACGGCAAGACGACGCGCCGGGCACAGTTCCTGACCGACATGGACCAGATCATCCCGTGGCCGGAACTGGCGGCGGCGGTGCAGACGGTGTATCCGAAGATCCGCGAGAACGGCGGGCGGCCGCCGATCCCGCTGGAGCGGATGCTGCGGATCTACTTCCTGCAGTTGTGGTTCAACCTGTCGGACCCGGCGGTGGAGGAAGCGCTGTACGACTCGGTCGCGATGCGCAACTTCGTCGGCATTGATCTGGGCGTGGAAGGCGCGCCGGACGAGACCACGATCTGCAAGTTCCGCCATCTGCTGGAGCGCCACAGGCTCGGCAAGGTGCTGCTGACGGCGGTCAATGACCACCTGCGCCGCAGCGGCATCAAGATCACCAAAGGGACCATCGTCGACGCGACGATCATCGGCGCGCCGAGCTCGACCAAGAACCAGGACGGTGAGCGCGATCCGGAGATGCATCAGACGGCGAAGGGCCAGCAGTGGTACTTCGGGATGAAGGCGCACGTGGGCGTGGACAGCCGGACGAAGTTGATCCACACGGTGCTGGCGTCGGCAGCCAACGTGCACGATCGCGAGGCGCTGCCGTATCTGCTGCACGGCAACGAGACGCGCGTCTGGGGCGACCAGGGCTATCAGGGCCAGACCGCGGTCATTCACGCGCGCGCGCCGAAGGCGAAGGACTTCACGAACCGTCGATATCGCCATCACGGCCGGATCAATGAGGTCGAGAAGGCGAAGAACCGTAACAAGTCGCGGGTCCGCGCCAAGGTCGAGCACGTGTTCGGCGTGATCAAGAACATCTTCGGCTTCCGCAAGACCCGCTACCGCGGTTTGGCGAAGAACCTGCACCGCCTCGAAGTGACCGCAGCGCTGGCCAACCTCTACATCGTCCGACGACGCTTGCTGACAGCGTAGAAGACGTGTCGGTGGAAACTGGGAAATGCGCGAACTTGCAGCGCAACGCGCCGCTCCCGGCATCGAAACAGGGTCATTCGGCGCGCTCAACCCAAAATCCGTGCCGCGACCGTCTGCCATGACCGGTTCTTCAGAGCTTCCTTAGAAGACAACCCGTCCGCGGAAGCGGGTCAAGTCCAGTTCAGTTGTCTCGATTGGCACCTATCTGCAGGATCGTGAGGCCTGCCATGCGTTAGAGCGGTCCGTGAAAGGTTGGCGCCACTATCGGTCCACCCCAGCTCGAGTACGTAGGCACATACAGTGCCATCCTCAAGCAGCCGATTTTGCGTGCTGAATGAGGGGGCGCCGCGCAGCAATTGGTCAATGCGGCTGGGTGCTGTCGAGGACCATGCCGCTCGTTCGGCCGCGCACGCGCACGCGCCACATCCAATAGATGAGAAACAGGACCGGCGCGAAGGCGAGCACCAGGAGCACTGGCACGTTCCGCACGGGCTCGGGGATGAACTTCATTTGCCCCAGGAAGAACGAGCCCGTCGCGACGAAGAGTCCGAGGCACATCCGCCACAGGTGCCGCGCAATCCGTCGCGACCCCCGCAAGCCACCCGCGCGAATCGCGCGCAGGTCGCCGATCGCGGCGAGCAGCATGATCGTGCCCCCGACCAGTGGCGGCACGACACGCGGGCGGCCTGCCACTTCCACCGTAGGATCCAGCCATTCGGTCACGCCGCCGTACAGCATCGCCACGGCGCAGGCGAATGCCAGGACCATCAGCGCGACGTTGAAGCGCTGACCGATTGCTGGCAACGACTTGACCGTCGTCATCGCCGAGAAGACGAGATAGACGGCGAGAAGCCCACCGAAGACCTGGCCCGGTCTGTCTTCGTACGTGCCGATTCCCGCCGCGGAGAGGCCGAGGACAAGCATCGCCGAGGTGAAGACCAGCCCGCTCTGCTTATGGAGCAGTCCGCCCTTGGCAACCGAGAGCGCAATGGCTCCCGCGACGATGCTGACCAACCCAGCGGCAAAGTGAACCGCGAGGGCCAGCCACACGGGACCCGACGACGTTGCGAACGTGACTCGATCCATACAAACTGCTCCAGGACAACGGGTCCATATTGGATACGCATACGAGCGGCTCAATGCAATGGTATCGGCGCACCAGGGTAGCGGGCTGACTACGGTTTGACGCTGGCGAGCCCGCTGGCCGCGTTGGTGCGCGCGCCATCAAGCTGAACCGTCAGGCTGCGCAGGGCCTGCATTCCTCAATATCCAGCACGGGAGCAGCCATGAAGCGCATCACCGGCATCGGCGGGATCTTCTTCAAGTCCAGGGATCCCAAGGCACTCGGCACCTGGTACAAGACGCACCTCGGGGTCGACGTCCAGGAATGGGGCGGCGCTGCTTTCCGATGGAACGGGCCGGACAACCCCGAGGGTGTTGGGACCACGGTCTGGAGTCCGTTTGCGGCAGAAACGAGCTACTTCGCTCCGAGCGACGCGCCGTTCATGATCAACTACCGAGTCGAGGACCTGCACTCCCTGCTGGCTGTCCTGCGCGCTGAAGGCGTGCAGGTCGAAGAGAAGGTCGAAGAGTCCGAGTACGGCAAGTTTGGCTGGGTGATCGACCCCGACGGAAACAAGCTTGAGCTCTGGCAGCCGCCAGCCGGCCAGTGAACGACCATCCATCCCGGTGCTCGCGGGCGCGGCCAAACCCCGCCTGCCTCAAACGCCAGGCCTTGCAGCACCCCCTCCCAGCGATGCCCACGTGCTTTGAAACGCCCGGAAACTCGCCAGGCACGTCTGGCCAGGACCGTTGGGGCGTCGGCGAAGGGGCTACGCATATGAGGCGGCGAGTCCGGCAAGGCCCGAACATCAGGCGTCACGACAAGGGGCACGGCATGGATCGAACCGGAGTCATGCGCGGCGCGCGGAGCCGTACACCGTGAAGATCGATCCCGTTCGCAACTTCGCACTGTCTCTCGAAGGGGTCGCAGAAGAGCCTCATCACCACTATTCGTCATTTCGCGTGCGGGGCAAGATCTTCGTCACGATCCGACCGGATGAGCAGTTCATCCACGTCTTCGTCGAAGAAGAAGACCGGGAACTGGCGCTTGCCGTGTACCCGGACTTCACGGAGAAGTTGCGGTGGGGCGGCAAGGTGCTTGGCCTGCGGGTGGCTCTCCACTCGGCCAAGCCAAAAGCGGTCAAGGCACTGGTCGCCAAGGCGTACGAGACGCGAGTGCGCAAAGACGCCGGCCCGCGGGCCTCGCGAGCGGCCAAGCGAGCGCCAAAGCCATGAACCCCAACGCTTCGCCGTCCTGGCGCACCAGGTTCTGGCAGCAGTGGGTTGCTGCCAATGCGGTCGGGGAATTCGTCGGCCTGGGCGCAGTGGCCACCCTCGGTTTCATGGCCTTCAAGCACGCGGGCGAGCCCGCGAACACGATCCGGGCCCTGATCTTCGCCGCCACGTTCGTCTTGCTTGGTGCCTTCGAGGGGGCTGTGGTCGGCGTCGCCCAGAGAGCGGTGCTAGTCCGCAGACTTCCTGCGCTGCGTGGTTGGATCCGCGCCACAGTCGCTGGCGCCATGGCTGCCTGGGCCCTCGGCATGCCCATCATCT
>JAOUGW010000053.1 GCA_029865465.1 Gammaproteobacteria bacterium | reverse complement strand
CGTTGCGGTCGAACGGCGTGATGAACGTCGAATGCAGGACCGAAACGGTCTCGTGCGTTATCTTGTCGGCGCTGCGCTCGATGTCGCCGATGCGCTGGATCAGCTCGGCGCGGCGCGACGTATCCTCGTAGCGCTGCACCAGCTCGACGACGGCATTGGCGCCCTCGACGATCAGGGCGCCGTGGCGGTCGAACAGCGCGAAAAAGCGCGTCTCGCGCGGCATCAGGGCGGACAACCAACGCATTTCGAACCCCCGGGCCTCTTGGTCTCGTTCTGCGCGAAGTATCTGCGATCCGGACGGATCGTGGTAGCGTTACGCGGCCCGTAGTTTCCCCCGGGCCCCCTCGATCCCCATGTCAAAGTCGCCCCACGACAGCATCCGCATTCGCGGGGCCCGGCAGAACAATCTGCGGGGCCTCGACCTGGACGTTCCGCTCCGCCAGCTCGTCGTCGTGACGGGCGTTTCGGGTTCGGGCAAGTCCTCGCTCGTCTTCGACACGGTCTATGCCGAGGGCCAGCGCCGCTACGTCGAGACATTTTCGCCGTACGCGCGGCAGTTCCTCGATCGCATGGACAAGCCGCAGGTGGACCGCATCGAGGGCATTCCGCCGGCGATCGCGATCGACCAGACGAACCCGGTCCGCACGTCGCGCTCCACCGTGGGCACGATGACCGAGCTCAACGACCACCTGAAGCTGCTCTATGCGCGCGCCGGCCAGCTGCACTGCCGGGGCTGCGGCGGCCCGGTTCGCCGCGACACGCCCGATTCGATCCACGCCGCGCTGGCGCAGCGCGCGCAGGCCGCGGGCGATCCGCGACTGCTGGTCACCTTTCCCGTGACGGTGCCGGCCAATTTCACGGCAGCGGAAGTGCTCAAGCTGCTCGAGCAGCAGGGCTATACCCGCGTGCATGCGAGCGCGGCGGACAAGCTCGAGATCGTCCAGGACCGGTTCCGGCTCGGCAGCGTCGACCGCGGCAGGGTCATCGATGCCCTCGAGGCTGCGCTGCGTATCGGACGCGGCCGGGTGAACGTGCGTACTGCTCCTTCCGCATCGGCGGGCGAGCCGAGGGGAGAGGGCTGCGAGACCGTCTGGCGCTTTTCGGCCGACCTGCACTGCGCCGACTGCGACATCCACTACCGCGACCCGACCCCGAGCCTGTTCTCGTTCAACTCCCCGCTCGGCGCATGCGAGACGTGCCGCGGGTTCGGCCGCGTGATCGGCATCGATTTCGGGCTCGTGACCCCGGACACCGGCAAGACGCTGCGCGGCGGCGTGATCAAGCCGTGGCAGACCGAGTCGAACCGCGAGTGCCAGCAAGACCTGCTGCGCTTCGCGAAGAAACGGGGTATTCCCGTCGACACGCCGTGGCGCGAGCTCACCGAGGCGCAGCAGCAGTGGGTCCTCGAAGGCGAGGGCCCCTGGGACAAGAAGGTCTGGTACGGCGTGCGCCGGTTCTTCCAGTGGCTCGAGACCAGGAGCTACAGGATGCACGTGCGCGTGCTGCTCGCGAAGTACCGCAGCTACACGCCGTGTCACGCGTGCAATGGCGCGCGGCTCAAGGACGAAGCGCTGCTGTGGCGGCTCGTGTCGCGCGAGCGGCCCGGAGCCGGCCTCAACATCCACGAGCTGATGCTGTTGCCGCTCGACGAATGCCTCGCGTTTCTTGCCGGCATCGCGCTGCCTGCACCGCTCGACGAGGCCGCCGACCAGCTGCTCGGCGAGGTCCGCTCGCGGCTCGGCTTCCTGGTCCGCGTGGGCCTCGGATACCTCACGCTCGATCGCCAGTCGCGCACGCTTTCGGGCGGCGAAGTGCAGCGCATCAACCTGACCACGGCGCTCGGCACGTCGCTGGTCAACACGCTGTTCGTGCTCGACGAGCCGTCGATCGGTCTGCATCCGCGTGACATGCGCCGCGTGATCGAGGTGATGCACCGCCTGCGCGACAACGGCAACTCGCTGCTGGTCGTCGAGCACGACCCGCAGATCATGCTGACGGCCGACCGCGTCATCGACATGGGACCCGGCCCCGGCGAGCACGGTGGCCAGATCGTGTTCCAGGGCACCCCCGCCGAACTCGCGGCCCGCTCCGACACGCTCACGGCAAGGTACCTCTCGGGCCGCCTCGATGCAGTGACGGCGGCCGGCAAGCGCGGTGCGCCGAAGCCCGGTGCGCCGGCGATCAAGGTTCGCGGCGCGACGGAACACAACCTCTGGAACCTCGACGTCGAGATTCCACTGCGACGCCTGGTCTGCGTGACGGGTGTGTCAGGTTCGGGCAAGTCCACGCTGGTGCAGGACGTGCTCTACGCCGGCCTGCGACGCGCCCACGGCAAGCCGACCGAAACGCCGGGCGCACACGAGGCACTCGAAGGCGCGGACCTCGTCGCGGACGTCGTGATGGTCGACCAGACACAGATCGGCCGCACGACCCGCTCGAACCCGGCGAGCCATGTCGGTGCGTTCGATGCGATCCGCAAGCGCTTTGCGCGCGATCCCGTCGCAGTCGAGCGCGGCTACACGCTCGGCACGTTCAGCTTCAACTCCGGCAACGGGCGCTGCCCGACGTGCGGTGGCAACGGCTTCGAGCACGTCGAGATGCAGTTCCTCTCCGACGTCTACCTGCGGTGCCCCGATTGCGATGGCAAGCGTTTCCGGCCGGAAATCCTGGAAGTGCGGGTCCGTCGCGACCAGGGCCCGGCGCGCAGCATCGCCGACGTGCTGGAGATGACCGTCTCCGAAGCCGTGCGGTTCTTTGCCGATGACCGCGAAGTGCTCGACCGGCTCGAACCGCTTGCAGCGGTCGGCCTCGACTACCTGCGGCTCGGCCAGCCCGTGCCGACGCTGTCCGGCGGTGAGGCCCAGCGCCTGAAGCTCGCGGGCCACCTCGCCGATGCGAAGCCCGCCGCGCGGAAATCGGTGAGCGTCCCCAATTCCCCGGCTGTCGGTTTCCGGGGCACGCTATTCCTCTTCGACGAGCCGACCACCGGCCTGCACTTCGACGACGTCGCCAGGCTGCTCGGCGCGTTCAAGCGCCTGCTCGATGCGGGGCATTCGTTGCTCGTCATCGAGCACAACCTCGACGTGATCCGCGCGTCGGACTGGATCCTCGACCTGGGCCCGGAAGGCGGCGCCGCCGGCGGACGGCTGCTGGTGGCCGGCACGCCCGGACAGGTGATGGCCGAGCCCGCATCGCACACGGGTCGTGCACTGCTCGACTACGACACGCAACGCGCCGCGGTCCTCGAGGCCGGCCACGCCTCGATCCCTGCACTGTCACTGCCTGCCGTGGTGCGGGATGCAGTCGCCGACCGCGCGCGCGATTCGATCGTCGTGCACCGAGCCCGCGAGCACAACCTGCGCGACATCGAAGTCACGATCCCTCGCGACGGCATGACCGTACTGACTGGCGTGTCCGGTTCCGGCAAGTCCACGCTCGCCTTCGACATCATCTTTGCCGAGGGCCAGCGGCGCTACCTCGAGTCGCTCAACGCCTACGCCCGGCAGTTCGTCCAGCCGGCATCGCGTCCCGACGTCGATGCCATCTTCGGCATTCCTCCCACGGTCGCGATCGAGCAGCGCACCAGTCGTGGCGGTCGCAAGAGTACGGTCGGCACGCTGACCGAAGTGCACCACTTCCTGCGGCTGCTGTACCTGAAGCTCGGTGTGCAGCACTGCCCCGATTGCCACGTGCCGATCGAGCCGCAGAGTGCCGATTCGATCGCCGCGCTGCTGCTGCGCGAGGCGCAGGGCCGCAGGATCGAACTGCTGGCGCCGCTGGTCGTGTCGCGCAAGGGCTATTACACGGACCTCGCGAAGTGGGCGCTCGCGAAGGGCTACGCGGAACTGCGCGTCGACGGCGCCATGTTGCCGACCGCCCGGTGGCCGCGTCTCGACCGGTTCCGCGAGCACACGATCGAGTTGCCGGTCGGCGCCGTGAAGGTCGGCGCCGCGACTGAGGCCCCGTTGCGGGCCGCGCTCGACCGCGCGCTCGATTTCGGCAAGGGCGTGGCGCACGTCGTCGACAAGGGCCGCACACGCGTTTTTTCGACCCGTCGCGCCTGTCCGTCGTGCGCGCGCAGTTTCGCCGAGCCCGATCCGCGCATGTTCTCCTACAACTCCAGGCACGGCTGGTGCGAGGAATGCTTCGGCACCGGCCTGCAGATCAGCGGCTTCGACCAGGAGCAGTCCGGCGAGGAAGTCTGGTGGAACGACTGGTTCGAAGGCGAAGCAACGGCGTGCCAGGCCTGTGCGGGCCAGCGGCTGAATCCCGTCGCACTCAATGTCACGTTCAAGGGCAGGTCGATCGCCGAGCTGTCGGCGCTGCCGGTCGAGCAGGCGTTGTCGTTCTTCGCCACGCTGCGACTGCAGGGACGCGAGGCGGAGATCGCGCGCGACCTGCAGACGGAAGCGAAGTCAAGGCTCGCGTTCCTGAGCGACGTCGGGCTGGGTTACCTCGCGCTCGACCGTTCGGCCCCGACGCTGTCTGGCGGCGAGGCGCAGCGCATCCGGCTGGCCGCGCAGCTCGGCTCGAACCTGCAGGGCGTGTGTTACGTGCTGGACGAGCCGACGATCGGCCTCCATCCGCGCGACAACCGCATCCTGCTCGACTCGTTGCAGAAGCTCGCGCGCAAAGGCAACACGCTGCTCGTCGTCGAGCACGACGAGGAGACGATCCGCCGCGCCGATCATCTGCTCGACCTCGGCCCGGGCGCCGGCACGCGCGGCGGTCACGTCGTGGGCGAGGGCACGGTGGACGACCTCATTCGTTCCCCGCAGTCGCTGACCGGCCGCTTCCTCGCGCATCCGCTGCGCCATCCACTCGTGCCGCGTCGCCCGGTGACACGCACTGCACCGAGCCTGGTCGTGCGCGGTGCGCAGCTGCACAACCTGCGCAGGACGAAGGCGCGCTTTCCGCTCGGCCGACTCTCGGTCGTGACCGGGGTGTCGGGCTCGGGCAAGTCGACGCTGGCGCGCGACGTGCTGCACGCGAACATGAGCGTTCGCGCGTCGAAGCAGAGCCGGCGCAAGGAGCCGCAGTGGGTCGGCTGCGACCGCATCGACGGCAGTGAGGCCATCGCCCGCGTGCTCGAGGTCGACCAGACGCCGATCGGCAAGACACCGCGGTCCTGCCCGGCGACCTACGTCGGCTTCTGGGACGACGTGCGCAAGCTGTTCGCCGGCACGACCGACGCGAAGGTTCGCGGCTACGGTCCCGCACGCTTCTCGTTCAATACCGCGGGCGGGCGTTGCGAGGCCTGCGAAGGCCAGGGCGTACGGACGATCGAGATGAGCTTCCTGCCGGACGTGAAGGTGCTCTGCGACGTCTGCCGCGGCCGGCGCTTCAACGCCGAGACGCTCGCCGTGGCGTGGCGCGACCGCAGCGTCGGTGACGTGCTCGCCATGAGCGTGGACGACGCCGCGGGCTTTTTCGAGGCGCATCCGAAGGTGCACCACGCACTCACCCTGCTGCAGGACGTCGGCCTCGGCTACCTGACCCTCGGTCAGCCCAGCCCGACGCTCTCGGGCGGCGAGGCTCAGCGCATCAAGCTCGTCACGGAGCTTGCGCGCCTGCGTCCGGGCCGCGAGGGCGCGGTGCAGACGCTCTACGTGCTCGACGAACCGACCGTCGGCCTGCACATGGCCGACGTCGAAAAACTGATCCGGGTGCTGCATCGACTGGTGGATGCCGGCAACACCGTCGTGGTCATCGAGCACAACCTCGACGTGATCGCGGAGGCTGACTGGGTCGTGGACCTGGGTCCCGAGGGCGGCTCGGGCGGCGGACGCGTCGTCGCGGAGGGGCCGCCCGAGCAACTGGCCGTGGCGCCGCGCGCATCGCATACGTCGCGGGTGCTGTCGGAATTCCTGGCCGAGCGGAGCCAGACGCACTGACGCAGTGTGCAGCCCCGTCCCGCGTGTGCCTGCACCGGAGTTCAGGCCGGGACGCCGTAAACCCGTCCATGGGGGCTCCGGGCGCGGGGTCCATGCCGCGCACGGCCCGGCCTTGAAACCCGGTGCAGGCACACGCGGGACGGGCCTGCGTCACCCGCGCTCGTATGCGCGGCGCACTTCCTCGGCGAGGATCGCGATACCGGCCCGCACGCTCTCCGGAGGTTGCGCGTAGCTCAGGCGCAGGCACTCGTGCTGATGCGGATCGTCCCGGCCGACGCCCGGGAAGAAATGATGTCCCGACAGCACCAGCACGTCGCGCCGCTTCAGTCGCCGATAGAGCTCCTCGCTCGGGATCGGCAGGCCCGGGAACCACAGCCACAGGAAGAACGCGCCTTCGGGCCGGTGAATTCGCAGCGGCAGGCCGGCGCACGCCTTGCGCAGTGCCTGCACTGCCGCGGCGCTGTGCGCCGCGTAATGCGGTCGCACGTGGTCACGGCAAAGAGCGGCAAGCTCGCCGCTGCGCAGCAGCGGCTCGACGATGACCGGTCCGGTTGAGGGCGGCGCGAGTGCAGCGGTCGCATTGAACGCGGTCAGTGCCTCGATGACGGATTCGTCCGCGACGACGATACCGGTGCGTGCGGCCGGGAGTCCCAGCTTGGACAGGCTGAGGCACAGCACGACGTTGGGATTCCACAGCGAGTCGAGGTGCTCGTGCTGGATGCCGGGGAAGGGCAGGCCGTAGGCCGCGTCGATGATGAACGGCACCTTGTGCGCGCGGGCCAGTGCATCGAGGCGCTGCATCTCGTCCAGCGTGAGCACGTTGCCCGACGGATTGGTCGGGCGCGAAACGCAGAGCGCGCCGATGTCGGGAGGCACGTCGAGCCGGTCGAAGTCCACGAAGTACTTGAAGTACCCGTCATCGAGTTCGCGGATGCCTGCGGGTTGCGCGTGCAGCATTCCGGGCGTCAGGCCGACGTCGGCGTAGCCGATGTACTCCGGGGCAAGCGGCAGCAGGATGCGGGACAGTCCGCCGTCGGTGCGCTCGCCGGCGAACAGGTTGAACAGGAAGAAGAACGCCGACTGGCTGCCGCTGGTCAGTGCGACGTTGCCTGCCGTGACCGGCCAGCTGAACTCGTTCCACAGCGACTCCGCCACCGCCTCGCGAAACCCGAGATCACCTTCCGGTGCGGAATAGCCCGCGACGAACCGGCCGAACTGGACAGGGTCCGCCGCGATCTCCATGAGCCGCCGCCGGTAGACGGCTTCTACCGGAGCGATGCGCGCGGGATTGCCGCCACCGAGCATGTGGATGTCGGCTTCGCCCCCACGCGCCGAGGCGGAGCCCAGGTCCGCCATGAGTTCGAGCGCGCCCGTGGGCCGCGCCATGCGCTCGCCGAACCGCGTACCGAACGTCCTCATGTAGACTCGCCGCCTGCGTGAATGCGCGGCGCATCATACGGCAATCCTCATGGGCCGCATCCGGGCGATCATCTTCGATCTCGACAACACCCTTTGGGACGTCCAGCCGGTCATCGTGCGCGCCGAACATGCGATGCACGACTTCCTGGCCCTCCACTATCCGCGGGTGACCGAGCGACACGACCTGCGCTCGATGCGCGACGTGCGTGCCCGCATGGCGACCGACCATCCGGCGATGCGGCACGACTTCACCTGGTTGCGCCTCGAGGCACTGCGCCTGCACGCGCGCGAGGCCGGATACCCCGAGACGATGGCCGGCCACGCGTTCGAGGCGTTCTACCGGGCGCGCAACGAGGTGACGCTCTACGACGACGTGCGTCCCGCACTCGCGGGCCTGGCGCGCGACTATCGCCTGTTCGCACTCAGCAACGGCAATGCCGACCTCGCCCTGTGCGGCATCGGGCAGTACTTCGAGATGGGCCTGGCGGCGCGCGAGGCGGGAATGCTCAAGCCCGATCCGCGCATCTTCGGCATCCTGCTCGAGCGAGCCGGGCTCGGTGCCCACGAAGTCGTGCACGTCGGCGACGATGCGGAGGCCGACGTCGAAGGCGCGCGCGCCGCGGGCGTGCTGCCGGTCTGGTTGAACCGCGCAGCCTGCGCATGGCCGCGCGAATCGGAGCCGCCGGAGTTCACCATTCGCGGGCTCGATGAGCTCGCTGCAGCGATCGCCGGCGCGGCTCAGGCCCGCGCGAGCACGTAGTCGAGCACCGCTGCCGCGTCATCGAGCGGCAGGCATGACAGATCGCAGCGCGCAGCGAAGGTCGCGGCGTCGTCGGTCGCCACCGCCAGGATGCCGGCGTCCTCGAATGCCAGCGGGGTCTGCCCGCAACAGCTGCGGTACACCTCGAGCCGCAGGTTCACCTCGCGCTTGAACCCCTCGACCAGCACCAGGTCGCAGGGCGCCAGCTTCGGCAGCAGTTCCACCAGCGGCGGTTCCGGCGCGCCACGATGCTCGTGCAGCAGTGCCCAGCGCCCGGCCGATGCCACCAGCACTTCATGCGCGCCAGCCTCTCGATGCAGGTGGCTGTCCTTGCCGGGGCGATCGATGTCGAACGAATGATGCGCGTGCTTGATCGTCGACACGCGCAGCCCGCGTTGCGAGGCGAGCCGCAGCAGCCGGGTGACCAGGTGCGTCTTGCCGGAGTTCTTGCGACCCACGATGCCGAAGACTTTCATGTCGCGCCGCCGTTGAACGATTCGTGCATGGTACCGATCCGTGCGCTGGATCGCAGAACACACGGCGTGCCCCTTGAATTGTCTGCGCGACTGCCGTTAGTTTCAGCCAGGTAGAACGAGGCTCGCGGCGACGCGATCTGTTAGCAGGCGCGATCGCTGGCTGCCAGAGGCAACGCAGAGGAACGCGGCATGACGGACGACCCGACGATCGACGTGCGCAACCTGCGGGAGTTCTTCCGCGATTCGGTCCATGCCGCGCTCGAGCGGCAACGGGTCGAGGTGGAGGACCACACCGAGCATTACGTCGTGAACCTGCTGACGATGTTCGCGCGATCGGAGGCGCTGTTCGACGGCGCGTCCGGCCGGCCGCAACTGAAGCCCCTGGCGCTGATGCTGGCAGAAGCGGCCGATGCGCCCACGCGTGAAGACCGCCTGCGCACGCTGCAGCGTCTCGGCGACGTCTCGCTGTTCATGGCCGGCTTCTTCGCCCAGAGCTTCGCGCGCAGGCTGGTCGACATCGACTATCACATCGCAATGGGTGGCCGCGCCTACGGCACGCTCGCCGATTCGTGTCGCACCGGTGCGCGAGGACGAGCGCTGGGCATCGTCTTCACGGAGCTCGCACAGAAGTTCCAGCGGCTCGTCGACGCGCTGAACGACGTGAGCGAGATGGCGCACCGCCACGATCACCGCGACGTGCTGCGCCAGTACGAGATCTGGCTCAAGACCGGCAGCCCGCGTGCGCACGGCATCCTGCGCAGCCTCGGTGTCGAGCCAGCCGTCGTGCCGACCGGGCGCAGTCCCAACTGAGTCTGGCCCATGGCGTTGCTCGGGCAGATGCAGTCATTGCTTGCGGCGCTTTACGACGCGCCGGTCGAGTACGACGTGCACGACTACCTGATCACCGATCCGGCGCGCGCCGCGGCACTGCAGGAGTTGCCGTCACCGCCCGGGACGGACGAGCAATTGCTCATCGCCGCAACGGACGACGGCATGGAACTGGGGTTGTACCTCGATGCGGCCGTGCTGGAGCGGCTTGGCCGGCGCTGTCCGCTCGTCGCGCTCGATGAATCCAACCTCGGCGACTTCTGCACCGCGCTCGAGGGGGTGAGCCATTTCCACTACGTGACGTGGAGCACCGGCTGCGACCGCAGCGTGTCGCTGCTCGAACTCGAGTTGCAGGCCGAGGTGGATAAGTACGCGAGCGCGCTCAGCCTGCTGCTGGAGCAGCGCGAGGGGCGCTTTCCGGGTGAGCTGTTCCAGCGGTTGTTCGCAAGCTGCCGGCTGCTGCCGCACCTGACGGCCGCCGAGCGCGACCGCTACACGGAAGCCCACCGTTGTGCGGCGCGATTCTGCGAGCGGCTGGAGACGAGATTCCTGCGCAGGCGCCAGGCTCGCCCCGCCGCATTGCTCGCGGAGTTGCGGTCGTTCTATCGGCTGGGGAGCCACGCCAAGCTGCGGCACGCGCTGCACTTCGCGTGAGCGAGGGCAACCCGGGCAGTCACCCGGTCGGGTCGTCGGATCCTTCGGTCTTGCGTTTGGTCTCGATCCATTTCGAGAGCTCACGCAGGTCCAGCTTCTTCATTCGCGCCGTCTTGCCGAGCGACCCGCTGTTGTAGGGATTGTAGCCGACGTGCAGGCCCGTCGGGTTGTCCCGGACCGGATCCATCCGTCCGTAGTCGTCGGCTACGTCGAGTCCCGGTTCGACCAGGGCGCGCAGGCGCTCGATGGCACCGGCGGTGTCGTCGGCCTGGAGAACTTCGTCGTTCGCCCATTGCCAGGTGATGTTGCCGCGGTCGTCTTCGACCAGGCGACCGGGCTCGCGCGGCTCCGTCGGGTCTGGCGGCAGAGCCGGGAGGTCCGGCGGCTTGCGAGTAGTTTCGTCGGCCATGTGGCTGCATTCTGTCATCTGACGAACGTCGACCGCGATGTTACAAAATGCGCAGGCCCGGCAGCGTGAAATTCATCACGTTCTGGATCGAACGGCCGCCTCGGCGCGCCGCTCGGCCTGCAGGCGGGTCTGGGCCCAGATCAGGCCCGTGATCGTCTTGGCGTCCCGCAGCCGGCCATCCGCCGCCAATGCCGCAGCCTCGGCCATGGGCACCCAGCGCCTTTCAAAGACCTCGTGCTGCTCGGGCGCCGCATCGCACGGTGCCAGGCCGCGGGCCAGGAACACGTGGATGACCTCGGTCAGCACGCCGGGCGAACTGAAGAACTGTCCCAATGGATCCCAGAGCCGGGCGGTTACTCCCGCCTCCTCGGCGAGTTCGCGCCTGGCGCACTCGAGCGGCGGCTCGCGCTTGTCGATCTTGCCGGCCGGCAGCTCCGTGATCCAGCCGCCTGCGGCATGCCGAAACTGGCGCAACAGGCAGACGCGCTCATCCGCGTCGACGGCGACCACCACGGCGCCGCCGGGATGGTGTGCTATCTCGAGTTCCGCGACCCTGCCGTTCGGCAGCTTCACGCGCTCGATGTTGAGCTTGAGGACCTTGCCCCGGTAAACGTTGCGAATCCTGCCGGTCATCCGAATCCCCGCGCCGTCGACGCGGCATTCTGCATTTGGTGCGGTGCACCATGCCAGCCCGCCGTGTGGTAGCGTTGCGGAACAGCGGCAGCGGATGCCTGCCGCGGGGAGCTGGGGATGACCATCACGACCACGATCCCGGACGCGCTGCAGCGGCTGCGCACCACGTTTGCGTCAGGCAAGACCCGCCCGGTCGAGTGGCGGCTGAAGCAGCTCAGCGAACTCGAACGGATGGTCCGCGAGCACGAGCCCGACTTCGCCGCGGCGCTGCAGGCGGACCTGCACAAGGGCAGTTTCGAGACGGCGCTCAGCGAGCTGGGTTTCGTCGCGAGCGAAGCGCAGTACGCGCGCAGGCACCTGCGCCGCTGGGCCAGGCCGAAGCGCGTGTCGACGCCCATGATGGCGCTCCCGGGCAGCAGCCACATCCAGCCCGAGCCCAAGGGCGTAGTGCTGATCATCGCCCCCTGGAATTACCCGCTGTCGATGGTCTGCGCGCCGCTGGTGGGCGCGATCGCCGCCGGCAACTGCGCGGTGCTGAAACCCTCCGAGATCACGAGCCAAACGTCGGCCGCGCTCGCCAGGATCATTCCGCGCTACCTCGACAACGATGCGTTCGCGGTGATCGAGGGCGGCGTGGCCGAGACCACCGAGCTGCTCGAGCACCACTACGACCACATTCTCTACACCGGCAACGAGCGCGTGGCGCGCATCGTCATGACCGCGGCCGCGAAGCACCTCACGCCGGTGACGCTGGAACTCGGCGGCAAGAGCCCGTGCCTGGTCGACAAGAGTGCCGACCTCGACGTCGCGGCGTCGCGCATCGCGTGGGGCAAGTTCATCAACGCGGGGCAGACCTGCGTCGCGCCTGACCACGTGCTGGTGCACCGCTCGGTGGCCGCGGAGTTCACGGAGATCCTGGCGTCGAAGATCAGGCAGTTCTACGGCGACGACCCGAGCCAGAGCCCCGACTACTGCCGCATCGCGAGCGAGCGTCACACCGCGCGGTTTGCCAGGCTGCTCGAAGGGCAGAACATCCACACGGGCGGGCAGGTGGACGTAGCGAAGCGCTACGTCGCGCCGACGATCGTGCTCGATCCGGATCCCGCGTCCGAGCTGATGCAGGAAGAAATTTTCGGCCCGGTGCTGCCGGTCATCACCGTCGACGAGATGCACCACGCGATCAGGTTCGTCGCCGACCGCCCGAAGCCGCTCGCCCTGTACCTGTTCACCAGGAGCAAGGCGCTGGAGAACGCCGTGCTCGACGGGCTGAGTGCCGGCAGCGTCTGCATCAACGATGCGGTGATCTTCATGGTGTCGCCGGAACTGCCGTTCGGCGGCATCGGCAACAGCGGCATGGGTCGCTACACGGGCTGGTTCGGCTTCGAGACGTTCAGCCACATGCGGCCGGTCATGAAACGCAGCTTCCGCTTCGACGCGCCCATGCGGTACCCGCCATACAACGACTTCAAGCGCAGGATCATGGAACTCGTCCGCTGAGGGCGCTTCATTCGATCCGGGACTGCAGGGCGATGGCTCCGCCTGGCGGAGAGCGCACCTGCGGTGGGGCAGGTCGGGGCACGAAGACCGGATAGTATCTTTGCGACCGCGTCCGGGCTTCCTGTGCCACCGCGTCGGCAGCGTATTCGACCGCTTGCAGGGCCCTGGTGCGTTGCCGATCTGCTTCCCGGGCCTCCTCCGCGGCGAGTCGTGCATCCCGGGTTTCGGCCTCAGCCGCCAGTCGTTTCGTTTCCCGCATGAAGCTGCCCGGTGCAGGCCGCATCACGATCACTCCCAGCTCCGCCTGGCCCGATTGCCGGGCAACCGGCCCGGGGCGGCCAACGGGCTTCCCGCGTTCGCCGTGGTACTGCCGGGTGCCGCGGATTACCAGGGTCGACGCGCCCGGCGGACCGGATTGCGCAGTTGTCTGCGGGTCGCCCGTCGCCACCGCTGGCAAGACGGTGGCGATCAACAGGGCTGCGGCGGCGAGTCCCCGTCCGGGGCCGCCGCTCTCCCGCTCAGCGGTTGCTCGCGTGATACTCGGCATTCGGCATCATGTCGATCGCGGTCGCCATGCGGTTCGACAGGTTGAAGAACGCCGCCACGGACGCGATGTCCCAGATCGAGCGTTCGTCGAAACCCGCGGCGCGCAGCTCAGCCCGGTCCGCTGCGACGATGGCGTCGGGCGACACCGTCATCTTGTGCGCGAAGTCGAGCATCACGCGCTGCCGCGGAGTGAGCGCGGCCGCGCGGTAGTTCATGATCAGCAACTCGCCAAGCGCGGGATCGCCGGAGAGTTCCCGCACCGCCTGGCCGTGGGCCACCTGGCAGTAGTAGCAGCGGTTGGCCGACGAGACGACCACGGCGATCATCTCGCGCTCGAGCCTGGTGAGCGGCGAGTCTTCCAGCATCAGCTCGTTGTAGAACCCGATGAACGCGCGCAGCTTCTTCTCGTCGAAGCTGTAGGCGGCGAGCACGTTCGGCAGGAAGCCGATCTTCTCGTCGCAGATGCGGAAGTACTTCTGCAGGTCGGGCGGCAGCGACTCGCGCGGCGGCACTGGAAGCTCGAGCGCCGTCACGTGCGACGGCTGTGACGGGTACCGATCCGCCGGCGGTGCGTCGCAGTTCTCTTTCGTCATCTTGTTCGCAGCCTTTTCCTGCGGGAAGCCAGACCCCCCTGGATCAGCATCTTACTGACCCCTATCCCCTATCCCCTAACCCCTTCCACTGGATATCCATACAGCCGCTGCCTATAGTGACTGCCTGCCATGCCTTTCTCGAGCACCGCCTTCGCCAAGCTGAACACCGCGCAGCGGGACGCTGTCGCGCACGGTGAACCACGCGCGGGCGGCGGCCTGCTGGCGCCACCGCTGCTGGTCATCGCCGGGGCAGGAACGGGCAAGACCAGCACGCTCGCGCACCGGGTGGCACGGCTGCTGCTCGCCGGCGTGCCGCCCGAGCGGATGTTGCTGCTCACGTTCACGCGTCGGGCCGCACTCGAGATGACGCGCCGCGCGCAGAAAGTCATGGCGGAGGCACTCGCGGCGCAGGCCGGCTCGACCACGCGCGTTCCCGAGAACCTGCGACTGCCGTGGTCCGGCACGTTCCACGCGATCGGCAATCGCCTGATCCGCGAGTACGCGCCGCGGCTCGGCCTCGATCCCGCGTTCAGCGTGCTCGATCGTGGCGATTCGGCCGACCTCATGGACGTCGTGCGTCACCGGCTTGGGCTTTCGAAGACCGTGAAGCGGTTTCCGCGCAAGGACACCTGCCTCGGCCTCTACTCCCATCGCGTGAACACGCAGCGCCCATTGCGGCACACGCTCGAGACCGCGTACCCCTGGTGCCTCGAGTGGGAAGAGCAGCTCACGGCTCTCTGCCGCGCGTACGTCGAGGCGAAGCTCGAGCAGCAGGTGCTCGATTACGACGACCTGCTGCTCTACTGGCACGTCATGACAGCCGATCCGGCACTGGCCGCGGAACTCGGCTCGCGCTTCGATCACGTGCTGGTCGACGAGTACCAGGACACCAATGTCGTGCAGGCCGAGATCCTGCTGCGGATGAAGCCGGATGGCGCCGGCCTCACCGTGGTCGGCGACGACGCGCAGTCGATCTACTCGTTCCGTGCCGCGTCGATCGAGAACATCCTGCAGTTCCCGGACCGTTTCACGCCGCCGGCACGGATCGTCACGCTCGAGGAAAACTACCGCTCGACGCAACCGGTGCTCGACGTCGCCAATGCGCTGATGGCCGCAGGCGGCCGGCAGTACCGTAAGCACCTGCACGGCGTGCGCGGTGCCGGCGCACTGCCGCAGTACGTCACGGTGCTCGACGAACAGGCGCAGGCGACTTTCGTTGCCGATTGCGTGCTCGAGGCCCGCGAACGCGGAGTCGACCTGCGGCGGCAAGCCGTGCTGTTCCGCAACGCCGACCACAGCGACGTCCTCGAACTCGAACTCATGCGCCGCAACATCCCGTACGTGAAATATGGCGGCCTCAAGTTTCTCGAAGCCGCGCACGTGAAGGACCTGCTCGCCGTGCTGCGCTGGGCCGACAACCCGCGCAACCGCATCGCTGCGTTTCGGGTGCTGCAGCTGCTGCCCGGCATGGGCCCGGCCAATGCGCAGCGCGCCTGCGAGGCGTTCGAGGCCGCCGGATTCTCGTGGCAGGCGCTGGCGGCGCATCTGGTGCCGCTCGCGACGCGTGAGACCTGGGGTCCGCTGACGCAGCTGCTCGGCAGCATCGCCGCAGAGAACGCGCCCTGGGAAGGGCAGGTCGCGCGCGTGCGGCAGTGGTACGAGCCGCAGCTCGAGCGCCTGTACGAGGCGGCGCACGCGCGGCGCGGCGATCTCGACCAGCTCGAGCGGCTGAGCCAGCAGCACCTCACGCGCGAATCGTTCGTCACCGAGCTCACGCTCGATCCGCCGCAGGCGACGGGCGATCTCGCGGGTGATCCGCTGCTGGACGAGGACTACCTGGTGTTGTCGACGGTGCATTCGGCGAAAGGACAGGAGTGGGAGTCGGTGCACGTGCTGAACGTCACTGACGGGACATTTCCTTCCGAGTTCGCGGCCGGCCGGGCCGAACTGCTGGAGGAAGAGCGCCGCCTGCTCTACGTGGCGATGACGCGGGCCCGCACCGAGCTGCGATTGATCGCTCCCGTGCGCTTCTACGTCACGCAGCAGCAGGGCACGGGTGACCGCTACGTGCACGGCGCGCGCAGTCGATTCCTGACCGAGTCGGTCATGCAGCATTTCCAGCGGGTGACTGCCGGGGAAGCGAAGGAAGGAGTCGGCGCGCGCAGGGCAGCCGAAGGCCCGCGCATCGACGTCGCGAACCGCTTGCGGGACATGTGGTGAGCAGGCGAATCGAAGATTCGCCGCAGGCGCGCGATCCCGCCGCACCTTGCAGGGTGCTTCGAACGCCAGGGAGAGAAGGCCGCAACCCGTAGGCTGCGGCCTTCATCAGGCTTGCTGTTGCGACCGGGACCGGGCTTCAGGCCTCAGTCCCGAACGGGGTTACCAGCGGC
>JAOUGW010000279.1 GCA_029865465.1 Gammaproteobacteria bacterium | reverse complement strand
CTGGCGAACGCCGGCGTACTCGCAACCAGCCAGCTCATCGAGCGGCTGGCGCTGGCCGGGCCGATCGTCGACCAGGTCCTGCAGTTCATGCGCGCCGAAGGCCGTGTCGAGGTGCGGTCGCGGCTGGGGCTCGATGCCGAACTCCGCTACGGGCTGACCGACCGCGGCCGGCTCGAGGCGGCGGACGCGCTGAATCGCGGCGGTTACATCGGGCCTGCGCCGGTCACGCTCCCGGACTACGTGGCGCTGGTCCAGAAGCAATCGGTGCATGCGCAGTTCATCACGCGGCAGGCGGTGCGCGACGCCTTCCGCGGGTTCGTCATTGCCGACGACCTGCTCGAGCGGCTCGGTCCAGCGCTGAACTCGCGCCGTGCGATGTTCCTCTACGGGCGCGCCGGCACCGGCAAGACCTACACCGCGCGGCGGCTCGCCGACGCGCTGAGCGGTCTCGTGCTCGTCCCGCATGCGATTGCAGTCCACGAGACGGTCATCGAGGTCTTCGACCCGTTGTGCCACGAGCAGATGGCGTTCCTGAACCCGCCGGCGCGCACACTGCTGGACCAGGGCTTCGATCCGCGCTACGTGCCTTGCGAACGGCCGATCGTGCTCACCGGCGGCGAACTTGCGGCGGACATGCTCGAGGTGCAGTGCGAGAGCGCGACCCGCACCTACGCGGCGCCGATCCAGCTCAAGGCGAACAACGGCTTCCTGCTGATCGACGATCTCGGCCGGCAGCGCATCGAGCCGGCCGTGCTGTTCAACCGCTGGATCGTCCCGATGGACGTGCGGCGGGACTCGCTCACGACCGGCAAGGGGCATCACTTCGAGGTGCCCTTCGACCTGGTGCTGGTGTTCTCGACCAACCTGCGGCCCGAGGACATCGCCGACGAGGCTTTCCTGCGGCGCCTCGGCTACAAGATCGAGTTCACGCCGATCATGCCGCGCGAGTACCGGCAGATCTGGCAGGGGGTCTGCGCGGAGCGCTCCATCGCGTTCGACCCGGCGCTCGTGGACTTCGCCATCGAGGAACTGCACGGCAAGAGCCAGATGCCGCTGCTGCCCTGCCACCCGCGCGACCTGCTCGGCATGGCGCTCGACCGCATCGCGTACCTGGGGGGCGGCGGACTCGACGAGAGGTCGCTGCGCTGGGCCTGGGACAGCTACTTCCTGCACCAGGGAGCCAACGAGTTCAAGCACGCGGATTCCAACGGGGGTAGTGCGAATGTTCAGTCGTAGAGGTCCGGTACTGATCGTCATCTCGCTGCTGCTGGCGGTGGCCGCCGCGTGGGTCGCCAATCGCTGGCTGATTGCGCAGACGGCGTCAACCGAAGGCGGCCCCGGCACGATTACCGTGGCTACGGCGGCGATCGACATTCCCATGGGCACCAAGATCGAAGCGCGTCACGTCGAGGTGATCCAGATGCTGAAGGACACGGCGCCTGATGGTGCATTCCGCGCAGCGGCCGAGGTCGAAGGCAAGATTGCGCTGTCCGAGATCATGAAGGGCGAGATGCTGCTCGCCAAGCGCTTCGCCGATCAGGGCGGGGGCAGCACCCTGTCGGCGGTCGTCGGGGAAAACATGCGCGCGGTCAGCGTGCGCGTCAACGACGTCGTCGGCGTCGCGGGCTTCCTGCTCCCGGGCAATCGCGTCGACGTCGTCGCGGCGTACCGGGACGGGCAGGACATGTTCTCGGAAACCGTGGTGCAGAACGTGAAGGTGCTGGCTGTCGACCAGACGGCCTCCAGCGACAAGAACGAACCGGTCGTGGTGCGGGCGGTCACGCTCGAGGTCACGCCAGCGGATGCGGAGAAGCTCATCCTCGCGGAGCAGCGGGGCGCGATCCAGCTCGCGCTGCGCAATCCGCTCGACGACAAGGTGACACAGAAGGCACCGCCGCCGGTGGTGGCCGCGAAGCCCCGCGTGAAGACGGGGCCGCCGCCGCCGGCGCCGGGCGTCACCGTCATTCGCGGGACCGATGTGGGCAAGGAAATTCCGAAGACCGGCCGCTAGCGGGGCCGCTCGGTGGTACGGACGTAAAATCTCGTGGGGTAGGAAAATGAGAACGACAACCATGCTTTCCTCAACCAGGATTGTCGCCGCGGCACTCCTTGTGCTGCTGGCTGCGGCAGGCGCGACGAGGCCGGTACACGCCCAGTCTGCTGGTTTCGAAACGCTGCCGACCGGGGCCTCGATCGACATGTCGATGCCGCTGTTCAAGTCGCGGGTCGTCGTCGTGGACCTGCCGACCTCGCGCGTCGCCGTCGGCAACCCGGACATCGCGGATATCGTCGTGATCGGCCCCACGCAGATGTACGTGCTCGCCAAGGACATCGGCACCACCAACGTGATGTTCTGGGGCCGCGACAACCGGCTGATCGGCTCGATCAACCTCGAGGTGGTGCACGACCTCGATGGCCTGAAGACGAAACTGCACCAGATGATGCCGAGCGAGGCGATCGAAGTTTATTCGGCGCAGCGCTCCATCATCCTCAAGGGCCGAGCCTCGAACGTCCTCGCCATGAATGCGGCGGTGCGCATCGCCGAGGGCTACCTGGCGCAGATCCAGACGGCGAAGCAGGCGCAGCAGTTCGAGCAGGAGTCTGCGTCCAGGCGCCCGGACAAGGCGGTCGGCAGCGTCATCAACCTGATCGAGGTCGGCGGCTCGCAGCAGGTCATGCTGGAGGTGAAGGTCGCCGAGATTTCGCGCACGGAACTGAAGCGTCTGAACGCGAATTTCAACGCCATCACGAAGGGAACGGACGGCGCGTTCGGCGGCGTCAATGGCGGCGCCACTTTCCCCGATGCGGTCTTCGTTCCCGGCGACGTACGGTTGCCAGCCGTGCCTGGCGGCCTGCCGTGGGGTCCGGCCATCGACGAATTCGCGCCGAATCCGCTCAACATCGTCAACCAGGGCCTGTTCGCCACCTTCATCAACGGCAACTTCCTGTTCAACCTGGCGCTCGATGCGGCCAAGGAGCACGGGCTGGCCAAGGTCCTGGCAGAGCCGACGCTCACGACCCTGACGGGCCAGGAGGCCGAGTTCCTGTCCGGCGGCCAGTTCCCCATCCCGGTCAGCAACGGCCTGAACGGCGTGACGGTCGAGTTCAAGAAGTTCGGCGTCGGGCTCAAGTTCCTGCCGGTCGTGCTGGCCGACGGCCGCATCAACCTGAAGATCAACGTGAGCGTGAGCGAGCTCGTCGATACCGGCAGCCTGGTGCTGCAGTCGCAGGGAGCCTCGCTACGGACCTTCGTGCCGTCACTCAAGGAGCGCAGCGCGAGCGCGACCGTCGAGCTCGGCGACGGGCAGTCGATGGGCCTCGCCGGCCTGCTCGACGACAACCTGCGCGAGCTGGTGACGAAGTTCCCCGGCCTCGGTTCGGTGCCGGTCCTCGGGGCGTTGTTCCGCAGCTCGCAGTACCAGAAGGGCCAGACCGAGCTGGTCATCCTGGTGACGCCGCACCTCGCCAAGCCCGTCGCGCCGGGCAGCGTGACGCTGCCCACGGACAAGTTCATCGAGCCGAGCGACGCCGACTTCTACCTCTGGGGCCGGACCGAAGGCACCGCGAGCGCGTCCAGCGGCCATCAAGTGAAATGAAGGGGACTTCACCATGACTAGCAAGATCATCTTCGCGTTGGCCGCCATCGGCGCCCTCGCCGCATGCTCCGGCACTCCGAGCTTGACCGCACCGGGCGGCACCGCAGCCGATTTCGGTAACTCGGTGGATTCGCTCATCAAGGCGCAGACCGCCGATCCGGCCACGCTGTCCAATCCCAGCGGCGCGCCGGTGACGGGCGTCGAGCCGGATTACGCGAACAACGTGGTGGACGCGATGCGCAAGGGCGTCGCGAAACCCGACCAGGTCAAGCAGCCCATCGAGATCAGGGTGGGCGGCCAGGGGAGCAACTGACCATGTATGGCACGCGACGCCAGCAACGCGGGATCACCGCCGTCCTGGTGACCGTGGGCCTGCTTGGCCTGCTCGCGATGGTCGGCCTCGCGCTCGAGACGGGTCACCTGGCCCTCAACAAGTCGCGGCTCCAGAACACCGTCGACGCGGCG
>JAOUGW010000278.1 GCA_029865465.1 Gammaproteobacteria bacterium | reverse complement strand
GTGGGGCACAACACGCTGGACCTGTCGCCCGCGTATCTCGGGGCCGTACGGGGGTTCCTGGCGGCGACGCCTGCCCAGGGTACGGGATCATGAGCGGCGTCGAGGCACCTGCGATGTTCGCGCCGAGGCCTTGCGCAGTGGCAACCCGGCCTGGCCCAAGCCACCGGCCCCCGGGTTGTGAGGACGCGATGCTCGCCCGCCAGGTGGTGTCCTTGACGGCCAGCGCTGAAGCAAGTACTGTTTTACACAAAGGTACTGTTTTGGAAACCATGGCTGCAGAATCCAAGCTGGCTCCGATCCGCAAAGGACTCCTCGAATTCCTGGTGCTGAAGATCGTGGGTGCGAAGAGCGTCTACGTGCCGGACATCCTGCGCCAGCTCGCCGGCACGGAATTCAGCACGCAGGAGGGGACGCTCTACCCCCTGCTCAGCAAACTGCGGCGCGAGGATCTCGTGCAGTATGAGTGGAAGGAGTCGGAGGCAGGACCGCCGCGCAAGTACTACCGGCTCACCGACGCCGGTCGCGCACAGCTGGCGGCACTCGATGAGTACTGGAACCTGATCAACCGCACGATCGCGAATTTCGGACACTGAGCCATGCAACGCCTATCCATCACCGTACGTCTCAATCGCAGCGTTCTCCAGTTCGACGAAGCGGCCCATGCGCGTCTCGAACGGTACCTGGCCGAGTCGGCGAGCCTGCTGGAGGGCGACCCGGATCCGCAGGAGATCCTGGGTGACCTGGAGCAGGCCGTCGCCGACCAGTGCACGCGCCGCATGCAGCCCGGGCAGACCGTCGTGACGGTGGCAGAACTCGAGCCCGCACTCGAGGAAATCGGGTCGGTGCAGGCGCCGGGAAATGGGCCCGCGTCGTTGACGCGCGAGGCGCCGCCGCGGTCACTGCAGCAGGTCAGCCAGGGCGCAGTGATCAGCGGCGTGTGCCTGGGGCTGGCGCGCTATTTCCAACTGGACGTGACGCTGCTGCGAGTCATCGCCGTGCTGCTGCTGCTCGGCACGGGCGGAGGCATGATTCTCGTGTACCTCGGCCTGATGCTGCTGATGCCGTACGCTCCGCTGCAACCGGGCGGCGCACGGGTCCGCTGGCTGCCGGCGAAGTGTCGGGCGTTCATGGAATTC
The DNA here is from genome assembly GCA_029865465.1 of Gammaproteobacteria bacterium. Lineage (GTDB taxonomy): Bacteria > Pseudomonadota > Gammaproteobacteria > Steroidobacterales > Steroidobacteraceae > RPQJ01. Next base: position 2,928 of record JAOUGW010000278.1, on the reverse strand, counting down.
CTGCGCGCCAAGTTGGGCGTCGACCGGCGAGGCAGAATCGCGGCGTGACGTCGGTGCGTCTCGTCGGCACGGCACCCTCCCCGCTGCGGCACGGCAGAGGTCCGTCTCATTCATGGAATATCGATCGTTCGGCAACACCGGTCTTCGTGTCAGCGCCGTGGGTTTCGGCGCCTGGCAGCTCAACAACCCGGTCTGGGGTGGGCCGGACGAAGCCGGATCCATCGAGTTGGTGCAGGCAGCGCTCGATGCCGGTTGCAATTTCTTTGACACCGCGCCGGGCTACGGTAATGGGGCCAGCGAGCAGGCGCTCGGGAAGGCTTTGCAAGGGCGGCGCGCGCAGGCCGTGCTCTGCACGAAGTATGGCCACGCGAATCCGGGGATAACGGATTTCTCGGCGGCGGGGCTGCGACCCTCGCTGGAGGCCAGCTTGCGCCGCCTGCAGACCGACCATGTGGATCTGCTCCTGCTGCACAATCCCCCAGGCGATCTGCTGGATGGAACCGGGGCCGCCGATCTCTACGCCGAACTCGAAGCCTTGCAGCGCGCAGGAAAGCTGCGAGCCTTTGGCGCTTCGATCGATACGAGCCACGAGTTGCGCATGCTGTCCCTGACCACCCGCAGCGGCGCCGCTGAAGTGCTTTTCAATGCCTTTCACCAGGATGCCCGCCGGGCATTTGGCGAGGCCGCGCGCCACGGAATCGGATTGGTCGCCAAGGTTCCGCTGGATTCCGGATGGCTCAGCGGCACGTACGACGAGCACAGCCGCTTCGACGGCATCCGCGGACGCTGGTCGCCGGAGGTTGTCGCCCGCCGCGCTGCGATGGTGCGAAAACTGCGCACGTTGCTGCCGCCTGACGTGCCGCTGGCACGGGCGGCGCTGGGCTTCGTCCTCGCCCACCGCGAAATCGCAACCGTCATCCCTGGCGTGAAAACCCGCGCTCAACTGCAGGCCAACCTGGCCGCGGCGACGGAGCCCTTGCCGGCAGACCTGGTCCCAGCGATCCACGCGTTCTGGGAAGCGGAAATCGCGGACGACCCGTTACCCTGGTGAACAGCCCGGACCGGGGTGCGAAAACGGTGGACGGGCCAGTACCCCGATGCACCCTGCGCGCTCAGCCCGAACCGATGACGAAACTCCACTGCAGGATGTCGAGCAGGAGCAGCAGCAGGAAGCCTCGCACGAGGATGGCGTGAAGGATCGGGCGTGCAGCGAGCGCCAGCACGATTAAACCGAAGAAGAATACGTCGGCTCGGGAAACAAGAGGTGGGCGATAAGGAAGAGGCCCACCGGACCGCACAACATCATGACGAACCCGCCGAAACTCCACTCGGGCACGACGCGCAGTCCCGAGATTGCCCACCGCCGCGACCGATGATGATGGAAACGAGAACCATCAGGAACTCGAACAGGCTCATTCCTGCCGCCTGCCGACGTCGCCGGCCGCGCGGCTGCGGAAGAAGTCCGACAGGACCTCGGCCAACCCCGGCGACGAAATTTCCGCAAGATCATACCTGGCGCGGACCGATGGCTTGTTGATCGTGATGATCCGCCGGAGGTCGATGGGGGTGCCGATGATCACGGCGTCGCAATCGACGCGATTGATCGTGGTTTCCAGATCATGCACCTGCTCGTCGCCATAGCCCATCGCGGGCAGCAGCGCACCGATGTGAGGATACTTGCGGTACGTGTCGGCGATCGAGTTCACCAGCCAGGGGCGCGGATCGATGACGGCCGCGGCGCCGAACTTGCGCGCGGCAATCACGCCCGCGCCGTAGGCCATGCCCCCGTGCGTCAGCGTGGGCCCGTCCTCCACCACCAGCACGCGCTTGCCTCGAATGACGGTCTCGTCGTCCACCGAGATCGGCGACGCGGCTTCGATGATCACCGCGTCGTGATTCACCGCGCGGATGTTGTGCCTGACGGCATCGATGTTCTCACGGGTCGCCGACTCGACCTTGTTGATCACGACGACATCCGCCAGGCGCAGGTTGGTCGCACCCGGGTAATAGGAGGTCTCGTGCCCCGGCCGGTGCGGATCCGCAATCGTGATGGTGAGGTCGGGCTCGAAGAACGACATGTCGTTGTTCCCGCCATCCCAGACGATCACGTCGGCTTCCTTCTCGGCCTGCCGCAGGATGGCCTCGTAGTCGACGCCCGCGTACACGATGGTGCCGTTGACGATGTGCGGCTCGTACTCCTCCATCTCCTCGATCGTGCATTCGAACCTGCGCAGGTCTTCGAGCGACGCATAGCGCTGCACGCGCTGCTTGACCAGGTCGCCGTAAGGCATGGGATGACGCACAGCCACCACCCGCTTGCCCATCGCGCGGAGCAGGCCGGAAAGCTTGCGGGACGTCTGGCTCTTGCCGGAACCGGTGCGCACCGCGACGACGGCGATCACCGGGACGCTGCTCTGCAACATCGTGCCCCGGGTTCCCAGCAAGGTGAAGTCCGCACCGGCGGCATTCACCAGCGCGGACTTCTCCATCACGTAGCTGAACGAGACATCCGAATACGAAAAGACCACTGCGTCGACCTGCAGCTGCGAGATGAGCCGCTCGAGGTCCGATTCGGGATGGATCGGGATTCCTGCCGGATAGAGCCGGCCCGCGAGCTCCGCTGGATACTTCCGGTCAGCGATGTTCGGAATCTGCGTGGCCGTGAATGCCACGACCTCGTACCGTTCGTTGTCGCGATACCGCGTGTTGAAATTGTGGAAGTCCCTGCCCGCCGCTCCCATGATGATGATCTTCGTGCGTTCCATGCGGATGTCCCCGGCAACTGGCCTGTGATGCGGACGGCACTAGCGGCGAATGAACGGCGCCCCGTTGCGCAGGGCGCCAGGCGATCTCGCACAGCGATGCTCGCTCGCGCAGATGCCGTTGTGCACGTGGGTCGGAATCGGACGCAGATCAACAGACCAGCGT
>JAOUGW010000052.1 GCA_029865465.1 Gammaproteobacteria bacterium | reverse complement strand
CGAGTTCGTGCGCGCAGCCATAGCGGACCAGCCGGGATTCGTCGTCGATGATCGCGAGGTCCGGCGCGCAGGCCGTTCGTACAGCGTGCTTACGCTCCGCGAACTCCGGGCGGAACTGCCGGACACGCCGTTGTGCCTCATCGTCGGCATGGATGCGTTCCTCGGGTTGCCGACCTGGCACCGGTGGACGGAACTGCTCGAACTCGCGCACATCGTCGTCGCGCCGCGCCCGGGGTGTATGGTGCCGAACTCAGGCATGCTGGGAGACCTGCTGGCCAGACACGGCACCGCTGCGGCCGGGACTTTGCACAACTCGCTCGCGGGGCGCATCCTGATCCAGCCAGTGACGCAACTTGAAATTTCATCCACGGAATTGCGCGACCTGCTCGCCGCCGGCCGCGATCCCCGCTACCTGGTTCCCGATCCCGTACGCGCGCTGATCCGCGCGACGCACAGCTATTCCGTTTCCCAACCCACGAGGTGAGCATGGCAGCCAAGCGCCCGTCGCGACCGTCTTCCGCATCTTCCGCCCGTCCCGCCGCCCGCGCCGCCAAGGGGCCAGTCAAGTCCCCGGCCAGGGCTGCAGGCATCCGCCGCGCTCCTGCCGCGAAGGCCAAGGTGCCCGTGAAGACTGCCGCCAAGGCTCCTGGCAAGGCTCCGGCGAAGATGCCGCGCAAGGTTGTGGCCGGCACCAGGCCCGCGGCGATGAAGCCGGTGAAGGCCAAGGCACCGCCGGCGCTGGCGCAGGTCGTGCTCGCTGCCCTCGAAGACATGAAGGCCGTGAACGTCAAGGCGCTGGATGTCCGCGGCATCACCGACATCACCGATATGATGGTCGTGGCGAGCGGCACGTCGGACCGGCACGTGAAATCGATTGCGGACCGCGTCGTCCAGCGCTGCAAGGAAGCCGGCTACCGGCCGTTCGGCATCGAAGGCGAGCGGGATGGCGAGTGGGTGCTGCTCGACCTCAACGACGTCGTGGTGCACGTGATGCTGCCGCGCGTGCGTGAGTTCTACGCACTCGAGAAGCTCTGGGAACACGGCGCCGCCAGGCGCGCCTGAGAACGCGAGGCCCGGACCTGGTCCCGGGCCGCTGGAGTCCCCGCATGCGCATGCGACTGCTGGCCGCGGGCACCCGGATGCCGGAGTGGGTCGATGCAGGCTGCAGCGACTACGCCACGCGCCTGCGGGGCGATTACCGCATCGAGCTGATCGAAATCCCGCTGGGCAACCGCGGCAGCGGCGACGTGCGCCGGGCCGTCGAGGCCGAGGGCAGGCGCATGCTGGCGGCGGCGGGAGCAAGGCCCTACCTCGTCGCCCTGCAGGTGGGCGGCAAGGCCCTGACCACCGAGCAGCTTGCGCGCTGGCTCGAGGACCGGGCGCAGGAGGGGGATTCCCCGTTCTTCTGCATCGGGGGGCCGGACGGCCTGGCCCCTGAAATTGACTCCCAGGCCCGGCTGCGCTGGTCCCTGTCGGCCCTGACGCTGCCCCACGGCCTGGCCCGGGTGGTCGTCGTGGAAGCCCTCTACCGGGCCGTCAGCCTGATCAAGGGCTTGCCGTATCACCGGGCTTGAGGCATCGGCGATCCCCTCGATGGACACGGGCCTCCCGGCACGATTCAATTCTCCTTTTGACATCCGGACTTACGCCCGCGAGGCAACCCCATGCACCCCTATCCGCACCAGTACACCGTCCACGTCAACGCCGAACCGACGGGTGACGTTCCGCTCGACTCTGCCGGACTGCCCACCCTCGCGACCGCGCCGCCCGTCGAGTTCGACGGCCCGGGTGGCCGCTGGTCGCCCGAAACGCTGCTCTGCGCCGCAGTGGCCGACTGTTTCGTCCTGAGCTTCCGCGCGGTGGCCCGCGCCTCCAAGCTCGATTGGACTGCGCTCGACGCCCGCGTCGAGGGCAAGCTCGACCGCGTCGACGGCCGGACGTTTTTCACCGAGTTCGTCGTGCACGCGACGCTGCGAGTGCCAGCCGGCACGGACCAGGATCGCGCGGCCAAGCTGATGGCGAAGGCCGAGCACGTCTGTCTGGTCAGCAACTCACTGGTGGCGCAGCGTCGCCTCGAACCGACCGTCGTCGCGGGTTGAGTCCCGATGGCTGGCGACGTACCCGCCATTTACCTGGCGTCCGCTTCGCCGCGGCGCAGTGAGCTGCTGCGGCAGATCGACGTGACGCACGAAGTGCGCCCGGTGGACATCGACGAGTCGGCGCGGCACGGCGAGAAACCTGCGCACTATGCATTGCGGCTTGCCGAGGAGAAGGCGCGCGCGCTGTGGGAACTCCTGCCGGTCGCAGAACGCCGCCCGGTGCTCGCGGCCGACACGACCGTGGCGCTCGGTGACGAAATCCTCGGTAAACCCGCCGACCACGAGGACGCGGTCCGTATCCTCGGCCGGCTGTCCGGACGGGCACACGAGGTGCACACGGCCGTCGCGGTGCTGCATGCAGGCGGTGCGAACGCCCGCGTCAGCACCAGCACGGTCGAGTTCCGCCCGCTCACGCGCGCGGAGATCGACTGGTACTGGCGCACCGGCGAGCCGGCCGACAAGGCTGGCGCGTATGGCGTGCAGGGCCATGCCGCCATTTTCATTCGCCACCTCGCCGGCAGTTATTCCGGCGTGATGGGACTGCCACTCTACGAGACCTGGGAACTGCTGGCTCCGGCGCTCGGTCTGACCGGATGGAACACCCAGGCACCATGACCACGGAAATGATCGTCAACGTCAGTCCGCGCGAGACCCGCGCGGCCCTGCTCGAGAACGGAGTGCTGCAGGAGCTCTTCGTCGAGCGGGCGAGCCGCATGGGCCTCACGGGCAACCTGTACAAGGGGCGCGTGTCGCGGGTCCTGCCAGGCATGCAGGCGGCCTTCATCGACATCGGCCTCGAGCGCACGGCGTTCCTGCACGTGTCCGACATCGTGCAGCCGGCCGACGCCGAAGGCTCCGGCGAAGAAACGCGGACCGAAAACATCCGTGAGCTGGTGAACGAGGGCGGCGACATCCTGGTGCAGGTGCTGAAAGACCCGCTCGGCACCAAGGGTGCGCGCCTCACCACGTTCATCACGATACCTTCGCGTTACCTCGTCTACATGCCATTCGGCCACGGTGTCGGCATCTCCGCGCGCATCGAGACGGAGGAAGAGCGACTGCGGCTGCGCGAGCTGATGCAGTCGTTCGTGACGTCCGACGCGGCGGGTGGCTATATCGTGCGCACCGCTGCGGAAGGCGCGGCGGCCGAGGCGTTGCGCGCCGACATGCTGTTCCTGCGCAAGCTCTGGGAGGTGCTCTCGGCCAAGGCCGCGGGCACGCGCGCAGGCATGCTCGTGCACGAAGACCTGCCGTTGCCGCTGCGCCTGATGCGTGACCTGGTCGGCGAAGGCGTGGACCGCGTGCTGGTCGATCACGAGCGCACCTGCGAGCGCATGCAGGAATTCGCGACGACGTTCATGCCCGCGCACGGCGCCCGCGTCGAACGCTACACCGGCAACCGGCCGCTCTTCGACCTGCACGGCGTCGAGGAAGAGGTCCAGCGCTCGCTCGAGCGCAAGGTGCCGCTCAAGTCGGGCGGCTACCTGATCATCGACCAGACCGAGGCGCTCACGACCATCGACGTCAACACGGGCGCGTACGTCGGGCACCGCAACCTCGAGGAGACGATTTACCGCACCAACCTCGAGGCCGCGGTTGCGATCGCGCGGCAGCTGCGGCTGCGCAATCTCGGCGGCATCATCATCATCGACTTCATCGACATGGAAGAGGAGGAGCACCGCAAGCAGGTGCTGCAGGCACTCGAGAAGGCGCTGGCGAAGGATCATGCGAAGACGCACGTGTCGGCGGTGTCGCCGCTCGGCCTGGTCGAGATGACGCGCAAGCGCACGCGCGAAAGCCTCGCGCACCAGCTGTGCACGCAGTGCCCGGCCTGCGAAGGCCGCGGTTTCGTGAAGACGCCCGAGACCGTCTGCTACGAGATCTTCCGTGAAGTGCTGCGCCAGGCGGGCCAGTTCGACTTCCAGCAGCTCATGGTGCTGGCGCACTCGGACGTCATCGAGCGCCTGCTCGACGAGGAGTCTGCCGCGCTCGGCGAGCTCGAAGTGCTGGTCGGCAAGCCGATCCGCCTGCAGACCGAGGCGCTCTACCTGCACGACCAGTACGACGTGGTGCTCATGTGACTTCCACCCGGTGGTGGCGCCTGGTCGCAGGCACCGCGGCCGGACTGCTCGTCGTGGTCGCGCTGCTGCTGACTGCGCTGCGCATCGCGATCGCCTACGTGCCGCAGAAAGAGCAGAAGCTGCGCACGTGGATCGAACGCCAGACGCACCTGAAGTTCGAGTACTCGCGGCTCGACGCGCGGTTGCGCTGGTATGGGCCGGAAGTGGTGCTGCACGATCTGCACGTGGTGGACGAGGACGGCTCGCAGACGCTGTTTGCCACGCGCGAAGGCAGCATCGGCCTCAACCTCTGGAATTTCCTGCGCACGGGCCAGTTCGTGGCCGGCCGGGTCCGCGTGCTGGAGCCGCGCGTCACCATCGTGCGTCTTGCCGACGGTCGCATCCGGCTGCTGGGCCTGCGCGAGCGCCCGGCCGATCGCCCGCCATTCGATTTCGACCGCCTCCCGGCGGGACGCGTCGTCATCGACGATGCGACGGTCGTCTACCGCGACCTGAAGACGGGTAGCGCGCCGCTCGAACTCACCGGCCTCGACGCCCAGCTGAGCCGTGACCGTGACTTCGTCGTGATGGAGGGCAACGCCATGTTGCCTGGCGAACTCGGCACGAAGGCGGACTTCAACGTTCGACTGAAGGGCACGCTCGACGAGCGTGAGCACCTCGACGCGCGGGTCGAGATCGATGCGGACACCGTGCGGCTGGCCGGCCTCGGGGACTTCCTGCCAGCGCGAGTTGCGAAACCGCTCGCCGGCTCCGGTCACATGCGTGGCGTCTTCGTCGTCGAGCAGGGCAGGATTTCCAGCCTGCGCCTCGGCTTCGAGCTGCGCAACGTGGCGCTGCAATTGCCGCGCCGTGCCGTGCCGCCGATCGAGGCCGTGCGGATCACCGATCCGCGGCTCGAGCTCGCAGCGGGTGGCAGGATCCGATTCCCGACCGTGACCAAGGCGATGGTCGATCGTGCACCGCTGCCGTTGCCGGCAGAGGCTCGCTATGGCGCCCTCGAAGGCGATGTGCGCGTGCGACGCGAAGCCGACGCCTGGGTCTTCCGGATTCAGGACCTGCGCGCACAGGCCGGTACGTCGCGCGCGGCGGACGAGACGCAGGTCTGGGGACGATGGACCGGGAAACTGCTGACGCGCTTCGGGCTCGAGCTGAACGTGGACGGGCTCGACCTGACTTCGACCTGGCCGCTGGCGCTCGCATTCGCGCCCGCTTCGTTCGATCGTCTTGCCGGATTCGCCCCGCGCGGACGGGTGGAGTCGCTGCGGGCCAGCGCGCAGCGCGAGCGCGCGGGCATCCAGCCGACGTTCACGGTGCAGGCGGATCTGGTCGGCATCGGTGTCCAGCCCAGCGGACGCCTCCCCGGCGTGTCGGGCGTCTCGCTCAAGCTCGATGGCAACGACCAGCGGGGCGAGCTGCAACTGCGAGCCGACAGTCCCGTGTTCGAGTGGCCAAGGCTGTTCCGCGATCCGCTTGCGCTCTTGCGCGTCACGGCGGATGGCGGCTGGCGTCGTGATGGTGCCGGCTGGACCGTGAGCGCCAGGGGCGCGCAGCTCCTGCACCGCCAGGGCCGTGCGAAGGTGGATGCCGAGTTCAGCTTCGAGCGACCGGGTGTCTCGCCGACCCTGGCTCTGACGGCCGAAGTACCCGAGGTCGACATCTCGCTCGTGCCGCAATTCGTGCCTGTCGGCCGTCTGCGCGAGCGCACGATTGCCTGGCTCGAGCGCGCCTTCGTCCGCGGCAAGGCGACCGCGGGCCGGCTGAGTTACCGCGGGCCGGTGCGCAGGTTTCCGTTCCGCGACGGCGAAGGCGACTTCACCGCTGCGGCCGACGTGACGAACGCGACGCTCGACTACTATCCAGGGTTCGCACCGCTCACGAATGCCTCGGGCACGGTGAGATTTCACAACCAGTCGATCGCGGCGGACATCGCGAGCGGCGAACTCGGCGGGTTGAAACTGGCGCAGACCCGGTTCCTGATGGCCGATTACAAGGCGCCGATCCTCGAGATCGACGGCAAGGCTGGCGGCGACCTGCAGAAGGCGCTCGCCTATGTGCAGGCGAGTCCGCTGGGGCCGATCATCGGCGAGCAGTTCATGGGCCTCACCGGCAGTGGCCCCGCCCAGTACCAGGTCCGGCTGTCGTTGCCAGTGATCTCCGCAACAGCGCTGGACGCGATGCCGGCGCCGCCGCCGCCGCGCGACTACACCGTGCGCGTCATGCTCGACGGCGTCACCGTCGCGTTGCCTGCGCTGCGGGCGCCCGCCCAGCGCGTCAAGGGCACCTTCGAACTGCACAACTACGACGTGCAGGTCGCGGGGCTGCGCGGGACGATGCTCGACGGTCCGTTCGAACTGTCTGCGAACCCCGGCCGCACGTCGCGCGAGGTCGAAGCCGCAGTGGAACTCACGGCGCAAGGCCGGGCCGGTGGCGCCAGGCTACCCGCATTCATCGGCCTGCCGTCGACCATCGCGATGAGCGGTGCGACGGACTGGGTGCTGACTGGCCACATCGAGAAGCGTCGAGCCGGCGGTGCCTGGCCCATGCGGTTCGACGTCGTGAGCGACCTCGACGGACTCGTCATCCAGGCGCCCCGGCCTTTCGCCAAGGCCGCGCCCGAGACAAGGCTGACGCGCGTGCGGTTCGAGATTCCCGTGCCGCGCGTCAACGACGTGACGCTCGAGTCAGGCAGCGCGCGTGCAAGGTTGCGTTTTGCCGCGAGGGACGGCACCTGGCGTCTCGATCGCGGCGCGGCTCGCTTCGATGCACAACCCGTGGCGCTGCCGTCGCAGCCCGGCCTGCTGGTGGGCGGCGAGTGGCCGCAGTTCGATCTCGGCGAGTGGCTTGCGCTCTCGAACACATCGGCCGGCGGATCGACGCGCATCGGCGGCCAGCGCCTGATGGACTGGCTCGGTCCGGTCGACGTCCATCTCGATCGTGCGACGGTCTTCGGCTTCGAGTTCCGCGACGTCGTCGCGAAGCTGCGCGGCGAGGGCGAACTCTGGCGGATCGCGGTGACGGGACCGCAGGCCGAAGGGCAGGTGACCGTGCCCGACGACCTCACGCGCGGCCGGCCGATCGTGCTCGACATGAAACGACTGCAGCTGACCCGTGAGGAATCGAGCGCGGCTGGGGCTGCGACAGCGGCGGCCAGTGCGCAGATCGATCCGCGCACGCTGCCTGCCATCAGCGCTCGCGCCGAGGACTTCACCTGGCAGTCGCGGCAATTCGGCCGCCTGGTCGCTGCGATCTCGCGGGAGCCGCGCGGACTCACCATCGATTCGATCGCGACGACGTCACCGGCCTTCGATGTCCTCGCCAGCGGCAGCTGGTGGATGGAGCAGGAAGCGCCACGCACGCGCCTCGAGGTGCTGCTGACCAGTACCGATTTTCGCGCGGCGTCAAAGGCGCTCGCCTTCCGTGACGCGATCGACGCCAGCAAGGCAAAGTTCGCTGCGAGTCTCTGGTGGCCCGGCGGTCCGTCGACGGACGTGCTCGCGACCCTCAATGGCACGCTCCATGTGTCGCTGGCAGACGGCCGCTTGCGCGAGATCGAGCCGGGTGCGGGCCGTATGCTAGGGTTGTTGAGCGTGGCGCAGTTGCCGCGACGACTCGCGCTCGATTTCCGCGATGTCACCGACGAGGGCCTGGCTTTCAACAGCGTGCGGGGCGATTTCGAGCTGCGCGCGGGCAATGCGTTCACGCAGAACCTGTTGCTCAAGGGCCCCGCGATCGACATGGGAATCGTCGGGCGCACCGGCCTGGCGACCGAGGATTACGACCAGACGATCGTCGTGAGCGGCAATCCCAGCGGACCGCTGGCCGTGGCCGGCGCACTCGCGGCGGGACCGGTGATCGGCGCCGGCGTGCTGGTGCTGTCACAGCTCTTCAAGGATCAGCTGCAAGGACTCACGCGAGCCTATTACCATGTGACGGGTCCCTGGGCCGCTCCGGTCGTGCAGCGAATCGCCGCGCCTGCCGGTGACGAAGCGTCAGCCGGGGCGGTCGAAAAGCAGAAGGAAGACTTGCCGTGACGAGCGTTGCCGCCATCCAGATGACTTCTTGCGCCGACGTGGCGCGCAATCTCGCCGTCGCCGGCGAACTGCTCCGGCAGGCCAGGGCGCAGGGTGCGGCGGTCGCCGTGCTGCCGGAGAATTTCGCGTTCATGGGACGTGGCGAAGCCGACAAGCTCGCGGTCGCCGAGACGCACGGGGCCGGCCCGATCCAGGCGTTCCTGGCCGACCAGGCGCGCCTGCACGGCCTCTGGATCGTCGGCGGCACGCTGCTGCTCAAGGTGCCCGGGGAGCCGCGCGTTGCTGCGGCGTGCCTGGTCTTCGACGACGCGGGTCGCGAGGTCGCGCGCTACGACAAGATCCACCTGTTCGACGTGGACGTGCCGGGCAAGCTCGAGAGCCACCGTGAATCGACGGCCGTGCGACCCGGCACGCAGGTCGTCACGGTCGACACCCCCGCGGGCCGGCTTGGCCTCGCCATCTGCTACGACGTCCGTTTTCCCGAACTCTTCCGCGAGCTGCTGCAGCAGGGAGCCGAGTGGTTCACGTTGCCGTCCGCTTTCACGGTGCCCACGGGCCGCGCCCACTGGGAACTGCTGCTGCGCGCGCGCGCCGTCGAAAACCTCTGTTACCTGGTTGCGCCGGCGCAATCCGGATTCCATGAGAACGGGCGCGAAACCCACGGCGACTCGATGATCGTCGAACCGTGGGGCCGGGTCGTGGCGCGATTGCCGCGCGGAACCGGTGTGATCACGGCAGAATTGGACCTCGCCCGGCAGCGCCGGTTGCGGCAGGATTTCCCTTCCGTCCAGCACCGCCGGCTCGCCGTTGCAGCGCCCCGACAGGAATCATGAAACCGCACATCCCGCCGAGCCTCTTCGCTCCCCAGCCCGCTGCGCTTGCTGCCGGCATCGCCGTGCGCGATCCGCTCGACGTCGCCCGCGCCGCCCTGCTCGGGCCGGCCGAACTCGACGAGAACCGCGTCGCGAACGTGCTCGGCGACGTGATGGGTCACGCAGTCGACTATACGGACATCTATTTCCAGCTCACGCGCGAGGAGTCCTGGGCGCTCGAGGACGGCATCGTCAAGGACGGCGCCCACAGCATCGAGCAGGGCGTGGGTGTGCGCGCGCTGGCCGGTGAGAAGACGGGCTTCGCCTATTCCGACGAAGTGATGCTGCCCGCGCTGCTCGAAGCCGCGCACGCCGCGCGCGCGATCTCCCGCTCCGGCTCGGGCGGCAGCGTGCAGGCCTGGCATGCCACGGGCGCTCGGCGCCTGTACTCTGCCGTCGATCCGGTCGAATCCATGGCCGACGACGACAAGGTCAAGCTGCTCGAGCAGATCGATCACGAGGCGCGCGCACTCGATTCGCGCATCACGCAGGTGATGGCGAGCCTGTCGGCGTCGCACGACATCGTGCTGGTCATGGCGAGCGACGGCACGCTCGCCGGCGACGTGCGGCCGCTGGTGCGGCTCAACGTCAGCGTCATCATCGAACAGGACGGTCGGCGCGAGCAGGGCTACGCCGGCGGCGGCGGCCGTTTCGCCTATACCGAGTTCCTCGCGTCCGAGCGGTGGCGCGCGCTCGTCAAGGAAGCCGTGCGCACCGCACAGGTCAATCTCGAAGCGGTGCCGGCCCCGGCGGGAACCATGACGGTCGTGCTCGGCGCAGGCTGGCCCGGCGTGCTGCTGCACGAAGCCGTGGGCCACGGTCTCGAGGGCGACTTCAACCGCAAGGGCACGTCCGCGTTCAGCGGACGCATCGGGCAGCAGGTCGCGGCCCCGGGAGTCACGATCGTCGACGACGGCACCCTCGCGGCCCGCCGCGGCTCGCTCAACGTCGACGACGAGGGCACGCCCACGCAGTGCACCACCCTGATCGAGGACGGCATCCTGCGCGGCTACCTGCAGGACAAGCTCAACGCGCGCCTCATGGGCGTGCAGCCCACGGGCAACGGCCGTCGCGAGAGTTTTGCCGCGCTCACCCTGCCGCGCATGACCAACACCTACATGCTGCCCGGCCAGCATGCGCCCGAAGAGATCATCGCCTCGGTCGACAAGGGCCTCTACTGCCGCAATTTCGGCGGCGGCCAGGTCGACATCACGTCGGGCAAGTTCGTGTTCTCGGCGAGCGAGGCCTACCTGATCGAGAACGGCAGGATCACGCGCCCGGTGAAGGGCGCCACGTTGATCGGCAGCGGCCCCGAAGTCATGACGCGCGTCTCGATGATCGGCAACGACCTCAAGCTCGACGACGGCGTAGGCACCTGCGGCAAGGAAGGGCAGGAAGTTCCGGTGGGCGTCGGCCAGCCCACCCTGCGCGTGGACGCGCTCACGGTCGGCGGCACGGGCTGATCCCGCCATGTGGCTGCCGCGTCCGGTGTACGAAGCCATGCCTTACCTGACGGCCGGCGCCGGGCTCGGGTGCTTCGCGGTGGCGTGGTGGGTCGAGCGTGCGCCTCACAGCCTGCTGTTCATCGCAGGCGGAGCGCTGGTCACCGTGGGGGCGTTGCTCTGGATGAAGCGGCGCGATTACCGCGCCACGCAGTCGGGTTACGACCCGCGCGCCGTCGACGAATAGGACGACTCGTCCCGCTCTTCGTCGTCGGCATCCGACTCCTCGTCGTCGGCATCCAGCTCGGAATCCAGATCGGAATCCTGCAGCACGGCCGTCCGCGTCGCGCGCAGTTCGTCGCCCGGCTCGATGCGCTGGTCCAGCCGCGCATACGTGACTTCGTGCATCCCCAGCTTGATCACGTCGCCCGGTTGCAGCTTGTGCCGGCGCACGCGCTTGCCGTTCAGGAAGACGCCATTGGTGCTGTTCAGGTCTTCCACGTAGCAGCTGTCGACGGTGGTGATGAGCTGCATGTGGTGGCGGCTCACGAACTTGCTGTCGATCTGCATGTCATTGTCGGTCGTGCGGCCGATGATGAAGCGACCAGGCACGAGCAGCGCGTGGTCGAGCGTGACGCCCCTCTTGGACAGCACGACGCGCCCCACCGGCGGGCAAGGTTGCGGTGAGGTGTCGTCGATGCGGGTCGCCGGCAGGTCGGTGTGCGTGGACCCGGCGTATTCCTGCCACTGCAGTTCGTCGATCACCTGCCGAACGATCCCGACGTCGACCTTGTCCACGTTGCTGCCAAAGGCGGAGAGCAGGCACGTGTCGCAAAGCGTGTTGGTGAGGCGGGGGATGCCGCCCGTGTAGCGGAAGATCAGCGGGAAGGTGTCCGGCTCGAAGATCTCGCGGTCCCCGGCGCCGGCCACCGCGAGGCGATGCAGGACGTAGGCGCCCATCTCCGATTCGGTCAGCGCCGTCAGGTGGAAGCGCAGCCGCACGCGCTGGCGCAACTGGACGAGCTCGTCCGAATCGAGCTTTGCGTGCAGTTCGGGCTGGCCCGCGAGAATGATGCGCAGCACCTTCTCCTTGGTCGTTTCGACGCCGGAGAGCAGGCGGACTTCCTCCAGCACCTTGTTGCTGAGGTTCTGCGCCTCGTCGATGATCAGCAGCACCTTGCGGCCGCTCGCGTGCTGCTCGATCAGGAAGTGGTTGAGCGTGTCGAGCAGCTCGGCCTTGCGCATGCGGAACGGGCTGAAGCCGAACTGCGCGAGCAGGCCCTGCAGGAACTCGATCGGCGAGATCTGCGTCTGGTTGATCTGCGCGACGACGACGTCCTGGTCGATGTCCTTGAGGAACGACTCGATCAGCGTGGTCTTGCCCGAGCCGATCTCGCCCGTGATCACGACAAACCCGTCCGTGAACCAGATCGTGGACTCCATGTACGCCTTGGCGCGGGAGTGGATCTGGCTCAGGAAGAGGAACGCCGGGTCCGGGCTGAGCCGGAACGGCAGTTCCTTGAGCTTGAAGTGTTCCAGGTACATCGTGCGCTCGATTCCCCTCTGGCCAGTATACGGGAGCCGGCCCGGGCTCAAACTGTGCGATCCGTCACATTACCCCGGCCAGCCGTTGCAGCGGGGCCGGGAAGCCTGCCTTCAGCGTGGCGGCATCTGCCGCAGGACCTTGCGCACCAGCCGGTCGCGCTCGACCGCGCTGGCCGCGACGACCGTGCAGTGGCCGATCTTGCGGCCCGGACGCGGCTCCTTGCCGTAGTCGTGCCAGTGCACTCCGGGCAGGGCCAGGATGGCGTCACGCCCCGGCAGCGTACCGATGAAATTGATCATTGCGCAATGGCCGGTCGGGCTCGTGTCGCCGAGCGGCAGCCCGAGGATCGCGCGCAGGTGGTTTTCGAACTGCGACGTGGCCGCGCCCTCGATGGTCCAGTGCCCGGAGTTGTGCACGCGCGGCGCCATCTCGTTGGCAACCAGCCTGCCCTTGCGCACGAAGAATTCGATCGTCAGCACGCCGGCGTAAGCGAAGTGCCGCAGCACGCGCTTGAGGTAGATTTCCGCCGCCTTCTGCAGGACGGGATGACGGTGCGGCGCCAGCGTCACGCGCAGGATGCCGTTCTTGTGCGTATTGGCGACGATCGGATACGCGCGCACTTCGCCCGCCGTGCTGCGCACGCCGACGATCGAGACTTCGCGCTCGAAGTCGACGTAGCCCTCGAGGATCAGCGGCACGTCGCCGATCGCGTTCCAGGCGGGCTCGAGATCGGCGGGTTTGCGCAGGTAGCGCTGGCCCTTGCCGTCGTAGCCCAGCCGGCGCGTCTTGAGCACGCAGGGCAGGCCAAGCTCCTTGACCGCACTGCGCAGTTCTCCGAGCGAGTCCACGGCGCGGAAGGGCGGTGTCGGAATCCTGAGCTGCGCGAACAACTGCTTTTCGAGCAGGCGATCCTGCGAAACGCGCAGTGCCTCGACGGGCGGCCACACGGGATGCGTTGCCGCCACCTGCTGCAGTGCCGCTACCGGGACGTTTTCGAATTCGTAGGTGACCAGGTCGACGGCGGCCGCCAGACGTTCGAGGCTGTGCGGATCGTCGAACGCGCCCGTGATGATCGGCGCGACCTGGCCGCCGGGCGAATCCGCGCTGGTGTCGAGAAAGAGGAACCGCTGTGCCAGCGGATAGCCCGCGAGGGCCAGCATGCGTCCGAGCTGGCCCGCACCGATGATGCCGATCTTCACGTGGCGATCGTCGGGTTGCGAGGGTCGGGCTGGGCGAGGACCTTGTCCGTCTGCGCCGCGCGGAAAGCCTCGACGGCCGCGCGAACCTGCTCGTCCTCGTTGGCCAGGATCGATGCGGCGAGGATCGCGGCGTTGGTCGCGCCGGCCACGCCGATTGCGAGCGTCGCGACCGGAACGCCGGCCGGCATCTGCACGATCGAGAGCAGCGAGTCGAGCCCGTTCAGCGTCCTGGACTGAACCGGCACGCCGAGCACCGGCAGCGAGGTCTTGGCCGCGCACATGCCCGGCAGGTGTGCAGCGCCGCCGGCGCCCGCGATGATGACCTTGAGGCCACGGTCGCGCGCGGTGGAGGCGTAGTCGAAGAGGAGATCGGGCGTGCGGTGCGCGGATACGACTCGCACCTCGTGCAGGACGCCCAGACGCTCGAGCATCTCGGCGGCGTGTTTCAGGGTGTCCCAGTCGGAGGCGGACCCCATGATGATGCCAACGCGCGGTTTCACCGGGACATTGTACAGACGGCGGCGAAAAACGCTAAATCGCAGGCTTTTCGAACGCATCCCGCAGGCGGCGGAACAATTGTCGTGCGGCGGCGGCGGGGCGGGCGTTGGCCTGCTCGGCCCGTGCCTGCCGGGCCAGTGCGCGGATCTGCTGCAGGCCCGTCGGATCGATCCGGGCGGCGAGTTCGGTCCAGGCGGCGGGTTCGTCTGCGATCAGGCGCTCGCGCCACGTTTCGAGCGCGTGCTCGCGGCGGACCCGCTGGCGGTCGATTTCGCTGCGGCGTTCGAGCGTGGCGCGGATGGGTTCGACATCCACTCCACGCATGAGCTTGGCAATGAACATCTCCTGGCGGAGACGGGCGCCGTGGGCCGTGATCCTGCGGCAGGCCATGACCGCGTCGTAGAGGCTCTCTGGCAGGTTCATGGCCTCGAGCTCGGCCAGCGGCAACTCGACCAGTTCGACGCCGATGGCGCGCAGTTCCTGGTCCTGCCGCTTGAGCGCGCTCTTGCTTGGGCCCTCGTCGAAGCCTTCGTGAACGGCCTCGTCGTCCTGCTGGCCGTCGTATCTGCCCGGAAATGCCTGCTTGCGCGCCATGAATCCGCCCTTTCGCGAATGCTAGCACGCAGGGCGCAGGGCCGGACCGCTGCTAGAATCGCCGGACTGCCACCTGGCCCCGATCACGGACGCTGCCGCACGATGAGCACGACTGTCGCCCCCAAGGACCATTCACCGATGCTGACTGCCGACGGCGCCGACCTGCTCGCGCTCGTCGAGCTCGCGCTGGCCGAAGCCCGCACCCTGGGAGCGAGCCAGGCCGAAGCGGCCATCAGCATGGATGTGGGCCTGAGCGTCAGTGCGCGCCTCGGCGTGGTCGAGACGATCGAGTACCAGCGTGACCGCGGCATGGGCGTCACCGTGTACTTCGGCACGCGCAAGGGCAGCGCGAGCACGGGGGACCTCGGTGCGGCCGCGCTGCGCGAGACCGTGGCCAAGGCCTGCACGATCGCGAAATACACGGCCGAGGATCCGTGCGCGGGCCTGCCCGATCCGGCAGACCTAGCGCGGGATGTGCCCGGGCTCGATCTCTCGCACCCGTGGGAGATATCGCCGGAGCGCGCCTGCGAAGTGGCGATCGGGTGCGAAGCCGCCGCGATGGCGGTCGACACCCGGCGTATCACCAATTCGGAAGGCGCTGCGGTCAGCACGCATCGCGGCCTGCGCGCCTACGGCAACTCGCTCGGCTTTCTCGCGGCGTATCCCGGCACGGTGCACAGCATCAGCTGTTCGGTGCTCGGCACCGAAGGCGAGCAGATGGAGCGTGACTACTGGTACAGCACGCTGCGCGACTGGCGCGAACTGGAATCGGCGGAAAGCGTCGGCCGCCGGGCGGGTGAACGCACCGTCGGCCGGCTCGGTGCGCGCAAGCTGGCGACCATGAAGGCGCCGGTGCTGTATGCGCCGGACGTCGCGCGCGGACTCATCGGGCACTTCATTGGCGCGATCCGTGGCGGCAGCCAGTACCGCCGCGCGTCGTTCCTGCTCGAAGCCGCCGGCCAGCGCGTGTTTCCCGACTGGTTCGCGCTCTCGGAGCGGCCGCACCTGTTGAAGGCGCTGGCCAGCGCGCCGTTCGATCACGAGGGCGTCGCGACGCGCGATCGGGAACTCGTGGAGGCTGGCGTATTGCTGGGTTACGTGCTCAGCACGTACTCGGCGCGCAAGCTCGGGTTGCGCACCACCGGCAATGCGGGCGGCACGCACAACCTGCTCGTGCACGGTCGCGGCCGTGATTTCGACCAGATGCTGCGGCTGATGGACCGCGGCCTGTACGTCACGGAACTGATGGGGCAGGGCGTGAACGGCGTGACGGGCGATTACTCGCGCGGCGCGAGCGGTTTCTGGGTGGAGAATGGCCGCATCCAGTACCCGGTACACGAAGTCACGATCGCCGGGAATCTCAAGGACATGTACACGAAGATCGTCGACGTCGGCTCCGACATCGACGTGCGCGGCGGCATCCGCACCGGCTCGATTCTCATCGAAGAGATGACGATCGCCGGGGATTGAGGCTTCCTCTTCCGCATCTGCGGGAGAGGTCGGCCGCAAGGCCGGGCGAGGGTCCTGGCATCCAATCCGACATGTCCTGTCGCGCTTGGAAAGGTTCACACGCCCTGGTTGCAGGCGACCGATCCGAGACCTTCCCCCGAGCTTGGAAAGGCAGACACGCGCTCGGGGGAAGGTCTCGGATCAATCGCTTGTGATACGCGGCGCCCTTTCCCGCAGAGCCGGAAAAGGGCGCACGGCGCCTGGCGGTCGACCTCTCGAACTCAAGCGGCGTTACGGAGAGAAGCACACCGGTTTAGCGTCGGGAGACAAAGCACAGCCAGGCGGCAGGTTCGAGGGCCGAGACCGCCTGCCGGATGGCCCGGCCCGGCTCTGCGTCCGAGGTAGACCG
>JAOUGW010000277.1 GCA_029865465.1 Gammaproteobacteria bacterium | reverse complement strand
GCGCGCAGTACTGGATGCCGGTCGACCAGTACATCGGCGGCATCGAGCACGCGATCCTGCACCTGCTGTATTCGCGCTTCTGGACGCGCGTGATGCGCGACCTCGGCCTGACGCAGGTCGGGGAACCGTTCGCCAACCTGCTCACGCAGGGAATGGTTCTGAACCAGATCTACTTCCGCAAGCCGGCGGAAGGCCGCATCGTCTACTTCAATCCGGCGGACGTCGACGTGCGGCTCGACGACAAGGGCGCGCCGATCAGTGCCGTGCTGCGTGCCGACGGCCAGCCGGTCGAGACGTCCGGCATCGGCACGATGTCGAAGTCGAAGAACAACGGCGTCGATCCGCAATCGCTGGTCGACACGTACGGGGCCGATACCGCGCGGCTGTTCATGATGTTCGCGGCGCCGCCCGAGCAGTCGCTCGAGTGGAGCGACGAGGGCGTCGAAGGCGCGTTCCGCTTCATGAAGCGGTTGTGGAAAGCCGTGCATCAGCACGTGCAGGGTGGTCCGCTCGATGCGGCCCTCGACAAGACGGCACTGTCGCCTGCGCAACGCGACATCCGCCGCCAGGTGCACGAGACCCTGCGCAAGATCTCGCACGACATCGGCACCCGCCGCACGTTCAACACCGCGATCGCCGCGGTGATGGAACTCATGAATGCGCTCGCCAGGTTCGACGACCGCAGCGCGCAGGGCCGCGCGGTGCTGCAGGAAGCGCTGGAAATCGTGGTGCTGGGCCTGGCGCCGGTCGTGCCGCACGCCTGCCACGCCCTGTGGCACGAGCTGGGTCACGCGGGTGCGGTCGTCGACGAGCGCTGGCCGCAGGTCGATGCCGACGCGCTGGTGCGCGATGCCATCGAAGTCGTCGTGCAGGTGAACGGCAGGTTGCGCGGGCGCGTCACGGTGCCGGCGAGCGCCGACGAGGCGGCCGTGCGCGAGGCGGCCCTGGCCGACGAGGGCGTGCTCAGGTACATCGATGGCAAGCCCATCCGCAAGTTCGTCTACGTGCGCGGCAAGCTCGCGAACGTGGTCGTATGAACGCCGTGCGCGCGCTGCTGGCGCTCCCCGTCGCGGCGTTCCTGCTGGCGGGCTGCGGCTTCCACCTGCAGGGCAACGGCTCGCTGCCCGACGGCGCTCGCAAGGTCTGCGTGATCACGGCCGACGAAGTCACGCCCTTTGCGGTGGAGCTGCGCCGTGCCATCGAGCGTGCAGGCGGCGAGCTCACGGGCACGACGGCGCAAGCGGAAATGGTCGTGCGGATCCGGCGCGACCGCAGCGGGCGGCGCGTGCTCTCGGTTTCCGCGCGCAACACGCCGCAGGAATACGAGATCTTCTATTCGGTCGAGTACTCGGTGGATCGCGGCGGCAGGGAAGTGCTCGAGCCGCAGCCGCTCGAGATGATCCGCAACCTGAGCTTCGACGAAACGCAGCTGCTGGCGAAGGACCGCGAGGAGGTCGTCATTCGCGATTCGATGGCGAAGGACCTCGCTATGCTGGTGACGCGCCGGCTCGAGTCGCTCTAGGTAACCTGGCTCACTTCGCGAAGCGGTCTGTCGCCGACACGAGCTCGTGCGTGTTGCCGGCCTCGAGCGCCGAATGCCCCGCGTCGGGGACCACGCGGAAGTCGGCTTCCGGCCAGGCCTTGTGCAGGTCCCATGCGCTGCGCATCGGGCACACGACATCGTAGCGGCCCTGCACGATCACGGCCGGGATGTTGCGGATCCTGCGCACGCCCCGCAGCAGCTGGTCCTCGCGCTCGAAGAACCCGTGGTTGATGAAGTAGTGGCACTCGATGCGCGCGACCGCGATCGCGAAATCATCGGAATTCCAGGCGGCGATGTTCTCCTGGTTGACCAGCAGGTAACTCGTCGCGGCCTCCCACTCGGCCCACGCCTTCGCGGCCTTGAGCTGCACCGCGCGACTGCGGCTGGTCAGGCGCTTGTAGAAGGCGCCGACCAGGTCGCCCCGTTCCGCCGGCGGAATCGCCGCAATGTAGTTGGCCCAGTGATCCGGGAAGATCGCGCTCGCGCCGTGCTGGTAGAACCAGTGAATCTCCCAGTCGCGCAGCATGAAGATGCCGCGCAACACGAGTTCGGTCACGCGTTTCGGGTGTGACTGCGCGTAGGCGAGCGACAGCGTCGAGCCCCACGAGCCGCCGAACACGAGCCAGCGCTCGACGCCCAGGTGCTTGCGCAGTGCTTCCATGTCCGCGACCAGGTGCTGCGTGGTGTTGTCCACCAGGCTCGCGTGGGGCTTGCTGCGACCGCAGCCGCGCTGGTCGAACAGCACGATCCGGTACTTGCGCGGGTCGAAGAAGCGGCGGGAGGTCTCGCCGGCACCGGCCCCCGGTCCGCCGTGTACGAACACCGCCGGCTTCCCCCGCGGATTGCCGCATTCCTCCCAGTAGATCTCGTGCTCCGGCGAGACGCGCAGCCAGCCGCTGCGGTATGGCCTGATGGCGGGATACAGGGTGCGGCGGGCGGAGGAGGCCATGGGTGGATTCCGTGAAAGCGGACAGAGCGGGGAATATAGCTGAGTGAGGAAGGGGTTAGGGGATAGGGGTTAGGGGTTAGTCGGATGCGCATTCGCGCGGGAATCGTTCTCCGCGCGCAGCGCGATGCCGACTAACCCCTAACCCCTAACCCCTATCCCCTTTATAATCCCGCGCACATGCCGAGCCACACCCAGGCACCCCGACGACCGCGGAGCCGCGCCGCAAGCCCATCCGTCACGTGAGGACGACCCCCGATTCCTTCCAGGCAGCGCTGGCCAGAGGTCCGCTGCCGCGCGTGTGCCTCATCACGGGCGTCGAACCCCTGCTGATCGACGAAGCCGCGACGGCGCTGCGCGCCAGGGCTCGTACAGCCGGTTACGGCGACCGCGAGGTTCATTTCATCGAGCGCGGGTTCGACTGGGACGCGCTGCTCATGGATGCGAACAGCCTCTCGCTCTTCGCCAACCTGCGGCTGATCGAACTCAAGCTGCGCAGTGCCCCGGACGCCGGCGCATCGAAGAACCTGCTCAAGCTGGTTGCGGCACCACCCGCTGAGACCGTGCTGCTCGTCACCGGCGAACTCGAGCCCAAGCAGCAGAAGTCGGCATGGGTCAACGAGTTCGAGCGCCAGGGCACCGTCGTGGTCGCGCCGCCGATGACACGCGAGCGACTGCCTGAATGGATCACGCACCGGCTGCAGAAGCACGGCGTCGTGCTCGAGCCGGAAGCCGCGCAGCTGCTCGCTGACCGGGTCGAAGGCAACCTGCTCGCCGCGCAGCAGGAGATCGAGCGCATCGCCTTGCTGAAACCCGGTTCGACGCTCGATGCCGACGCCGTTGCGGAGCTGGTCGCCGACAACGCCCGCTACGACGTGTTTGAGCTGTCGACTGCCGCGTTTCTCGGCAACGCGCCCCGTGCGCTGCGGATCCTCGACGGTCTGCGCAGCGAAGGCCGCGAGCCGCCGCTCATCCTCTGGGCCTTGCTCAACGACCTGCGCGCCGTGTCGCGGGTGCTGCAGCGTGAACCGAACGACCGCAACGTCGACGGCATCTTCCGCGCGGAGCAGGTCTGGGGCAGCCGGCAGGGACCGATCAGGGTCGCCCTCAAGCGATTGCGCCGCGCCGACATCGACGCGCTGCTCACCGCAGCCGCGCGCGCGGATCGCGTCGCCAAGGGCAGCCTGCGCGGCGAACCCTGGGTAGAGATCACCGGACTGGTCGCGCGCATCGCCGGCGTGAAGCTCGTGGCCGCATGACGGCAGGATCTTCCAGCGCACCGCTCGGCGTCTTCGGCGGCACGTTCGACCCGATCCACTTCGGTCACCTGCGCACCGCGTTCGAGGTTCTGCAGGCGGCGCGCCTGCAGGCAGTGCGCTTCGTTCCTGCCGGTGATCCACCACATCGCGATCCGCCGCTGGTCGACGCCGCCCGGCGCCTCGAGTTCGTGCGCGCAGCCATAGCGGACCAGCCGGGATTCGTCGTCGATGATCGCGAGGTCCGGCGCGCAGGCCGTTCGTACAGCGTGCTTACGCTCCGCGAACTCCGGGCGGAACTGCCGGACACACCGTTGTGCCTCATCG
>JAOUGW010000276.1 GCA_029865465.1 Gammaproteobacteria bacterium | reverse complement strand
GGACTGGCGAATGAGCGCGCCAGCCTGGTTCGCTCCACCGCGGGCAATCGAACGGGCTTCGAGGCGCTGCTCGGCGCGGGCGGCATGCAGAAGACCCGTGATCGCCATCGTCCACGGCAGTCCGTCGTATTCCGCTTACCTGCGCACCAGCCGCGAATGGGCGGCGGTCTACCTGAGCACCGTCAATCAACAGCAGCAGCGCGCCCTGCACTTGCTCGAGGACATCGACGCGTGCCTGGGCAAGCGCGCCCGATGACGCCGGCTACAGTTCCTCGCACAAGCCGAAATATGCCTCGGCGCCGCATTCACGGCAGGCGGTTGCGACGTCGTCCTGGCGCGTCACGACGCACTGGATGAAATCCCGCGCCGCCGGCTGGTCGATGCGGTAGTACGGATCCTTGGAGCCCTGGCACCAGTTGGTCGCGCCCGAGAGCACGCCGGAGACGACCGGCTCGACGCTGCCGTCACGCTGCAGGAACAGCGGCGAACCGGAATCGCCGAAGCAGACGGTGTCGTCGCCCTTCTGCACGCTCTGCCGCGGCCACAGCGAGTTGGCCTTGACGACTTCGATGGGCCCCAGCTGCGCGATACGACGCACGCCGCTGCCGCCGCCCAGGTCGGTCATCGGCCCGAGTCCGGCCGTCGGCTGCTTGCCGGTCGCCTTGCCCCAGTTGAGCCCGTAGCCCACGCCGACCACTGGCGTTCCGATCAGTTCAGCCGTGCTCAACTCTCCGACCGCCCGCAGCGGCATCGGCGCGATGTCCGTGACCGGCGCCTCGAGCAACAGCGCACCGACGTCCGGCGCGTTCTGCAGGTTGCGCTCGGCCCGCTCTGCGCGGCCGTCCTTGCGCAGGGCTGGACGCAGGTAGTCGGGGTGCGTGAGCCCGTGCGCGATCGACACGCCGTCGCTGCGCCCCGCCGTCACGGCTCGCCGGAACGTGGGCGCCGGAAGCGTCCGCTGCGTCGCGTCGCAGGCATAGTCGCCGCTCAGGTACTCGGCGTAGCGCGCGCCCGACTCGGCCAGGAAGCAGCGGAAATCGTTGGTCGTCGCCGTGACGTCGAAGCTGACCCACACCTCGCTGGAATAACCGGCGACGCCGATGTCTTCGGTGTAGTTGAAGGCCGTGCAGTGCGCGGCGGTGAGCAGCACCTGCGGCGCGATCAACGTGCCGGAGCAGGATTGCTCGGCGTAAGCGACCTCCGGGGGCTGGCCCGCCGCGAGGTAGACGAAGAACTCGTAATAGCCCGCCACCGCAGGGTATTCGCGTGCCGTGTCCGTGATGCCGTTGCTGGCGTGCACCCAGGCCGGGGGCACGACGAGCAGTGCGGCTGTCAGTGCCCACGCTGCGCGTCGTCGAATCGGGTTCATGAACATACTGCGTGCTCCAGCGGTCGACGGAACGAGTCTACGAAGCGGCCGGAGCATCGGCAACCGGCTTTGTCTGTTCACCGGTCGGGCCGCGTGCGCATGGTCCGGAAATACTCGGTGGAGGGGAATCGCTCCTCGGCCTTGGAGCCCAGGGTCGGAGCATTATCGTGCAGCGCTTCGGCGACGCGCGCAGCGGACTCATCGTAAACTCAAGATTGAGAGTTTCAGCTGAAACGTCGGTCGCAGCCCCGGACGCGATGGCTCGACGGCCTCTCCGCCCGCGCCACCCGGACCGCCCGTTGCTGACAACGCGCGGCGCAACACGTACAGGTGCCTCATGTCGCTCACGCTCTACTCCCACCCCTTCTCGTCGTATTGCCAGAAGGTGCTCGTTGCCCTGTACGAGAACGACGTCGAGTTCGAGTACCGAACGCTCGAGGACCCGTCGGCGATGGAGGAACTGAGGGTGCGCTGGCCGTTCGCGCGTTTTCCGGTCCTGGTCGACGATGGGCAGACGGTCGTGGAGTCGACCATCATCATCGAGCACCTGATGCTCAGGCACGGCGGCCGGGTTCGCTGGCTGCCCGAGGACCCGGTCGCAGCACTCGAGGTTCGCTTCCTCGACCGCTTCTTCGACAACGACGTGATGGCGGCGATGTCGAAGCCCGTCTTCGCGGCGATCAAGCAGGACACTGCGCGCAAAGACGAAGCGATGGTGGAAGCCCGGCGTGCACTCGACCTGGCCTATGGCTGGCTGGAGCAGCGTCTGCAGGGACGAACCTGGGCAGCCGGCGAGAACTTGAGCCTCGCCGATTGCGCGGCGGCACCATCGCTCTTCTACGCCGACTGGGTGCACGAAATCGCGGATGCCTATCCAGCAGTGCGGGCGTACCGATCGCGTCTGCTCGCCTGGCCTGCATTCGCGCGGGCCGTCGACGAGGCGAGGCCGTTTCGAGGCTACTTTCCGCTGGGAGCGCCGGACCGGGACTGAAGGCGCGGAATCATGCGGCGCTGCGTCGCCTTGTCGCCTCGGCCAGGTCGTACGTCGACTGGAGATTCATCCACAGGCGCGGTGACGTCCCGAGCACGTCGGCCAGGTCCAGGGCGGCGTCCGCGGTGACACCACGCTTGCCCTTGATGAACAATTTTCAGGCAACCAGGTTGCGCACTTCGCGCCGAACCTCGCCCTGGATCAAGTTGGATTCCTTGACGAGATTGATCTGCATGGCCACGAGTGCGACGTCGAGCAAGGGCTGCTCGATACGGTAGGTACCACGCGCCTTGAGCCACTCAAGCACGTGCGCCAGGTGCCACAGCTCTACATTGCCTGAATGGAAGGGTGCCGGAAAGTTCTTCGCGTGCACGAGAGATAACTGCCGCATGTTCTGGCGACTCACCCCGACCAGCTCAGCGATGTCGGTCAGGCCGACGGAGTCGGGGCTGACCTCGACAAGCCTCGCGGTCGGAATGGCTTTCTTCACGGCCTTCATGGCGCTGATCACGGCAGCCGTCGCCGAGCGGGCTTCGCGGGAGAAGTCCAGCGCGATCCGCCCCGGCTGGCCGATGCCAAGCAGTGCGTCATCGCAGCCCGCGGCACCGAGACGTTCCACGAGTTCGTCGGCATCGCTGTCAGCAGCCGCGAGCCGGTACTTCAATGTGAACTCGTATTCCATGGATCACTCTGGTTGCGGTTCGTCGTGCGCAGCCGTTCGCCTTCTACGCGTCGTGCAGTTATCCACTACGCGCATGATCTTTCGCGCAAAGTTGCCGGGGTTCTTCGGCGTGCTCCAGATGCTCGTGATGCAGAACTCGCCGCACCGACAACCACCATCGTTGTAGGGACAGAAGATCTTTCCCCACGCATGGCTGCCGCCCACCTCGACGCGCCAGCCCGCGCTTTCCGCGTGCCGGAGGGCAGCCTCAATGTCCTTGCTGGGGTGCCTGTTCCGGGCCACGCGGAATGTCCTGACGAAACTAGTGCCGCGAAAGCGAATTGTCAAGTGACAACTATCACGCAATCACCCATCTTTCGTTGACAAGGCATGGCACGGACAGCTGAATATGTACTCAGCATCCCTCGAAATCACCCCGGCAGCTCCCCATCGCGCGCCTGGTCATCCAGGCGGATCCGTACATACACGGCTTCCTCGACGCGGACCGGGGCAACATCCTTGCCACTTTCATGATCCCGAACAGCAGCACCGTGGCTGCCGCACGTCCAGAGGAGCTTGCGTCGTCATGACCGACTCGCCCGAAACCCGTCACCGCCGCCCCGCGCACCGCTCGTGGGCCGAACCCTGGAAGGTCAAGGTGGTCGAGCCCATCAAGATGATGACCCGCGCCGAGCGCACGCGATCCATCACCGCGGCGGGTTACAACACCTTCCTGCTGCGCTCCGAGGACGTCTACATCGACCTGCTGACCGACAGCGGCACCAGCGCGATGAGCGACTGGCAGTGGGCCGGCATGATGATGGGCGACGAGGCCTATGCCGGCAGCCGCAACTTCTACAACCTCGAAGCGGCGATCCGGAAGCACTACGGCTACCGCTACATCGTCCCGACCCACCAGGGCCGCGGCGCCGAAAATCTCCTCTCGCGCATCCTGATCAAGCCCGGCGACTACGTGCCCGGCAACATGTACTTCACCACGACGCGGCTGCACCAGGAGCTGGCGGGCGGCACCTTTGTCGATGTGATCGTGCCGGAA
>JAOUGW010000051.1 GCA_029865465.1 Gammaproteobacteria bacterium | reverse complement strand
CAACACCCAGCGCAAGATCGAGTCGTACCTCGCGGGCGCGCTTGGCGGCGACAAGCCTACCCACACGATGTAGCTGCGGACGGCGCCGAGCCATCGGGCTATGATCAGCGCACCCGGTTGGAGGGAACCCATGAATACCCGGATTCGTCCCCTGTTCGTCCTTGTGGCCCTCGGCAGTTGCCTGCCTGCGTCCGCCGCAGAACCCGGGCAGGCCGTGGCCAAGCCGGCCGCAGCAACGGCACCCGCCGCAGTTCCCGATACTGCTGCTGCTCCCGTCGCTCCGTCAGTTCAGAGTGCCAGGCCGGCTGACACCGCGACGGTGAAGCCCGGGGACAGCCAGGAAACGGCAGCCGCGCGTGTTCCCTACGGCTATAAAGCCAGGGAACTCGGCGGCGAGACCGTCTATTGCCGCAAGAGCACTCCGCTCGGCTCGCGCTTTCCGACGGAAGTCTGCATGACGGCAGCCCAGTACGAGGAATCCGTGCGTCAGCGCGACGGGCTGCGGCAGGAACTCACGGGCAAGCAGAAGAGTTACTCGATTTCACAGTAGGATCGACGGCGGCGCAGCGCGTGCAGCGGCTGGCCGCGCGCTGGCGATTGGTGACCACCTACAAGAGCAGGGACGCCAGCGCCGCCTGCCTTGCTGCCCTGGCGCAGCACCGGCCGCTGGTCAGCAATTACAGCTTCGTGCCGATCAGCGTATCGGCGAGACCGGTCTCGGCGATCCCGCCGCGCAGCACGTACACCTCGAAACCGCGTTCGCTCAGGATGTAAGCGGCGGCAGAGCTGCGACGGCCGTTGTCACAGACCGCAACGTAGCGGATCGTCGGGTCGAGCGTCTTGATCTTCAGTCGGATGAAGTAGAGCGGCACGTTGAGAGACGGCTCGATGTGCCAGTGCTCGTATTCGCTCGGCAGGCGCACGTCGAGCCACATGCCGCCCTTCGCGACGATCTCGAGGGCTTGCTCGTGGTCGACCCACTGCAGCATCGGCTCGTTGAGGAGGGTGTTGAAGTCGTCCTTGGCGAGCCGCATCAGCACGCCATCGGTCAGCATCGTGACCGTGGCATTGCGCTTGGCGCCGGAGATGAGCGCTTCCTCACCGAAGGTCTCGCCGATGCCCAGTTCCGCGAGGCGGATGCCTTCGCGGTTGAGCGGCGTCTCGCGACTGACCGCGCACCGGCCCGCGACGATCACGTAGAAGTAGTCGCCTTCGTCGCCCTGGCGGATCACCACGTCGCCAGCCGAGTAATCCATCCGCTGCAGACGCATGAACACGGCTTGCAGGTTCGCCGGCGGAACGCGGTGGAAAGCCCGGCTCTGCAGCAGCATGGTCATCCAGTCGTCCGACGACTGCTCGCCCGCGCCGAGTTCGCCGACTTCGTAGATGCCCGTCTGGTCCCAGGTGATCAGGACGTCGAGCATGTCGCTGTCGATGGACAGGTATTCGATCTTGTCGGAGGCTACCCGCGCGGTGCAGTGGCGGGGCAGGATCGGCGCGAGTGGGTGGCGTGCGTCCGTCGTGCCCCCGCGAACCGTGCCGATGATGCGACCGTTCGACAGCAGCTCGACCACCCCGCTCGCGAGGTAGTACGTTCGCTTCTCGGTGTCCCCCTCCTTGAACAGGAGGCGGCCCTGCGCCATCTCACGGATGACGGTCTTGCGCGCGAGGGCCCGAAGGTTCTCGTTCTTGAGCCCGTCGAGCGGTGAAAACGCGCGGAGGACACTGAGTTCGACGGTGGTCGGATCGCTGCTCATGACGGCCCGCTGCAAAAGGTGCAGGATGGTATCATGGCGCGCCGAGGCCACCGAAGCCTGACCAGCCAGGATCCGGCCGGAACCGTTCGCCGTGTTGCAGGGCCAGCGCCTCGAGTCGTGCCACGACGTTCCCCACGCCCCGCTCCCGCGCGTAGCGCAATGGCCCGCCGCGGAACGGGGCAAAGCCCGACCCGAAGATCACACCGGCATCGATCAGGTCTTCGTCTGCCACCACGCCTTCCCGCAGCACCGCCATGGCCTCGTTGACCATGGCCAGGATGAGGCGATCTTCGAGGTCATCGGCGGGCGGCGCCGAGGAAACCACCGGCGGCTTCACCGCCTTGCCTTCGCGCCACTCGTAAAGGCCATGGCCCGTCTTCCTGCCGAGCTTGCCGGCTGCGACCAGCGGAGCCAGGGCGTCAGGAGCGGGCCTGCCGAAGGCCGCCGACAGGATGCGGCCGACGTGCAGGCAGACGTCGAGGCCCACGGTGTCCGCGAGCTCGATGGGACCCATCGGCATGCCGAATTTCACGGCCGCTGCGTCGATCGTGGCGAGTGGCACGCCGGCGCCGGCGGCGAGCATCGCCTCTGTCATGTACGGCATCAGCACCCGGTTTACCAGGAAGCCGGGGGCGCTGCGACAGGGCAACGGCAGCTTGTCGATGGCTCGCGTGAAGGCGAGGGCGGCGGCGCGGGCCCGCGGCTCGGTCGCGGCCGACTCGACGACCTCGACCAGGGGCATCTGCGCGACCGGGTTGAAGAAGTGCAGACCGACGAGCCGGCCCGGCACCGCGAGACGTTCTGCGAGTGGCTCGAGCATCAGGCTCGACGTATTGGTGGCGAGGAGCGCGCCGGGCTTCAACCGGGGCTCGATGCGTGCGTACAGTTCGCGCTTCGCCTCGACGTTTTCGTAGATGGCCTCCAGCACCACATCGGCCCGATCGACGCCGCTGCCTGCCACGTCCGCCTGCAGTCGCGCCAGCTGCTCGGCGGCCCTGCCGGGCACCCGACTGCGTTTCTCGAAGAAGGCTCGCGCGCGGTCAAGCGCGGGCTGCACGAACTCCGCACCGCGGTCCTGCAGCGTCACGGTGAAGCCGCGGAGCGCGCACCACGCGGCAATGTCGCCGCCCATGACGCCTGCGCCGACGACGTGCACATGGCCGCCCGCTGGCAGCTCCTTGCCGCCCAATCCCTTCAGCCTCTCCTGCAGGAAGAACACCCGCACGAGGTTGCGTGACGTGGGCGTACAGACGAGCCGCGCAACCGACTGGGCTTCGGCTTCGTAGCCCGTACGCGGATCCGCGCCGTGGCGCCGCCAGAGATCCACGATCGCGTACGGCGCGGGGTAGTGTTCCTTGCGCGCCCGCCGGCGAACCTGGTTCTCGATCCTGTCGGCCACCAGGCCGCGCACGAGAGGCAGGTTCAGCACCCGTTGACGCAGCGGCGCCTTGCGCCGCATGCGCGGGTGCAGCGCCAGCGCTTTCGCAGCATCACGCAACTGTGCAGCTGGAACGACCGCGTCGACCAGTCCCGCCTGCAGCGCCTTGTCCGGGCGCAGGTTCCTGCCCGTGAGCATCAGGTCCATCGCCGTCGCAACGCCCACCAGCTGCACGGCGCGCACGGTGCCGCCGAAACCAGGGTGAATGCCGAGCATCACCTCCGGCAGACCCAGCGTGACCTTCGGATCGTCGGCACAGACCCGGTGACGGCAGGCCATGGCGAGTTCGAGTCCGCCGCCCAGGCAGTAGCCGTTGATGGCGGCGACGGCGGGGAAGGGCAGGTCTTCGAGTCGCTGCAGCACGCCGTGCGCCGCACGGATCGATGGCACCGCTGCAGACGGCTCGCTCACCTGGCCGAACTCGGACACGTCGGCGCCCGCGATGAAGCCATTCTTGCCGGAACGGATGACCAGGCCGGCCGGCCGCTGCTGCTCGGCCTCGCGCAGGCGCTCGTCGAGCTCTTCCATTGCAGCCCGCGACAGCGAGTTGGCACTGGCGCCGGGCTTGTCGAAGGTGAGCCAGGCGACGCGATCGGCATCGAGCTCGAGCGTCCACTGGCGCGCCGTCGCGGCAGTCGCGGAGTTGTTCATCGATCCTCCATCCTCCATGAACCGCGCGGACCGCAGTCAGCCCGTGACGTGGAAATCGCAGATGAGCGGCCGGTGGTCGGAAAACGTGACTTCGGGGATCACGAACGCGTCGACCTCGATGCCCTTCGAAAACAGGATGAAGTCCAGTTCCAGGCGCGGCTTGCGCGCAGGGTACGACGGCAGGCTGGCGACATTCGCGCTGCGCAGTCCACTCGCTTCCATGAACAGCGCCATCTCGTGCTCGCCCCAGAACGTGTTGAAGTCGCCGGCGACGATCACGGGCTTGGTCGAGTGCTTCACGAGTTCGAACACCTGGCGCAGCTGTGCGTGCCGGTGCCGGAACTTGACCGAGAGGTGGACCAGGAAGACGCACACATCGTCGAGTTCGAGCTCGATGATCAGGCGCTTGATGCCGGTGTCGAAGTAGTGGAAGCGTTCCCCCTCGACCCGCGGCGCTGCCAGGAAGGCGTTGGACTGCTTGTTCAGGATCGGCATGAACGTGTTGAACGAGTTCGTGCCGTACTTGCACTGGTAAATCGAGTAATGCCCGAGCGAGTCGGCGATCACCTCGGCCTGGTTGACCTTGCCGGTGCGGATCGAGCCGGTGTCGACTTCGATCAGTCCGACGATGTCCGGGTCCTGCCCCTTGATGAAGCGGGTGATCCCGGCCAGCACGCGTTTGTCGCTGCGGAGGTAGCCGGCCCCCGGGACGGGGAGGTGGAAGGCGGCGCCTGTGCCCGTGGCGTAGCGGATGTTGTAGAGCAGAAAGCGCATCAGGCCCCAATTCTACGGGTCTGGGCGGCGATCCGGAACGGAATGCGCTAGGCTAGAATAGCAGGGCTTGCCCGGTACCAAGGATGTCGACGGAGGCTTCGTGAGCAGCGTTACCCAGAAGAACCCGATCCGACTGTTCGTCTGCCACGTGTGGGCAAAGGACGACGATTACTACCGCATTTTCGAATACGCCGAAAGCAGTCCCAACTTCTTCTATCTCAACACCAGTGCCCCGGACGCGCGTCCGTCGGGTGACAAAGAGGCGTTGCGGGAGTCCCTGCGCAGCCAGATCAGCGAGGCCGAGGTGGTGATCGTGCCGGCCGCGCTGTACCGGCGCAACGTGGACTGGGTCGAGTTCCAGCTGCACTGCGCCAAGGCGTACGACAAGCCGATCATCGTGCTGGAGCCGTTCGGCGCCACGGACACGATCGCCCCTGCGGTGCAGGAGCTGGCGGACGACATCGTGCCCTGGGACAAGCGCCAGCTGGTCGATGCGATCAAGCGGGAGGCGCGTCACGAAGAAACGACGCGCTTCGACACGATCGAATTCAAGCTCGACTGAGGAAGGCCGGCACTTCGAACAGGTCGTGGGTGAGCGTGTCGTCGTCGGTCGCGACGATGCGCAGGCGTGGCGCGCTTTCACTGTCGTTCAGCGTCGACAGCACGGCGAAGATTTCCAGAATTGCAGCGGCGTGTCCCGCTGCGTCCTTTTCGGACATCTTGCGCGCGGAGGCTTCGGGTGCGGACATCCCACCGGCGGCAGGTGCTTCATGCATCGATGTCCGCAGCGTCGCGAAGCGGTCGCGTACAGCCTCGGGCAGGTCCTCCACGCGCAGAGAAGCGAGGTGGCGCCGGTAGGCATCGACCAGTCGCTGCTTGACTGCGCCCGCGCCAACGAGCACCTGCAGCGCCGCGTGAAAATCGTCCGAATGTGCCGTCATCGCACGCCCCTGACATACAAAAAAACTGTTGTTATTCAGTCTATTAGAACTGACTCTTCATGCTAAACTTACAAATCACAGCGATATGTAAAAAGCTTGGAGAATCAGCCGTCTACGGCCTGAATATACGCCAATGCATTAGATCCGCAACAGTCAAGAGCCTAGCAGCCTGTGCGCGTCGAAAATGTCGCCTTGGTCACGGTATCACGCGCACCTCGCCGCGGCCGCGCGGGTCGGCCGCGACATCCCAGCCAGCCGGAGTACGAACGATGAGTTGCACGTCCCCCAGCGGCCATTCGTGCGGTTCGACTTTGTAGCCCCGCTGGCGCAGGGCCTCGAGGGTGATCGGCGGGAAGGCACCGTCATACGTCAGTAGATCGATCGGCATACCCTGGTGATGGAACCGCGGTTCGGACACGGCCTGCTGCGCGGCCATGCGGAAGTCGACCACGTCGACCAGAACCTGGAACACGCCGGTGATGATCGTCGAGCCACCCATCGATCCCACCACCAGCGTGACCCGGCCGTCGCGGTCGAGCAGCATCGTCGGCGACATCGACGACAGCATGCGCTTGCCGGGCTGGATCGCGTTCGCGTCCCCGCCAAGCAGTCCGTACACGTTCTGCACGCCTGCCTTGGCGCTGAAGTCGTCCATCTCGTTGTTGAGCAGGAAGCCCGCGCCAGCAACGACCACGCCGCTGCCGAAGTCCGAGTTCAACGTGTAGGTATTGGCGACGGCGTTGCCCCAGCGGTCGACGATCGAGAAGTGCGTCGTGTGGCGAGGTTCGGCCAGTCCTGGTCCGACGCTCTGCGCGGGCGAAATCGCGCCGGGGTTCACGCCTGCTGCGCGTTCGCGCAGATACGTCGGGTCCACCAGCCGGGCGATCGGCACGTCGACGAAATCGGCGTCGCCCGCGTACTCCGCGCGGTCGGCATAGACGCGCTTGGCGATCTCGGCCGCGAGGTGCACGTACTGCGGCGAGTTGTGCGCCACGCCCGCGAAGTCGGCGGCTCGCGCATCCTTCATCCCCAGGAACTGCAGCAAGGCGAAGCCGCCCGAACTCGGTGGCGGCGAGGAAAGCAAGGTCTGGCCGCGCCAGGTGCCGCGCAGCGGTGCGCGCCAGGCCGCGTGGTACGTGCGCAGATCCTGCGACGTGATCAACCCGCCCCCCCGCTGCATCTCGCGGACGATCAGGTCGGCCGTCTCACCCTGGTAAAAGCCGGCAGGACCGGAGGTCTGAATGCGCTCGAGGGCTGCGGCGAGTTCGGGCTGCCGGAACGTCGCGCCGTTGCGCAGCGAAGCAAAATACCGTCCAAAGTTTGTGCGCTCGAAGCGCGGCTCTTCCGCCGTCGCTCGCGCGGCCAGCAGCGGTGGCACCTGGAACCCGCGCCGCGCCAGTTGCACCGCGGGCTCGATCACGTCGCGCCAGGGGAGCTTGCCGTAACGCTGATGCGCTTCCCAGAGCCCCGCGACGGTGCCGGGCACTCCAACGGCGCGGTGTCCGGTCAGGCTCATGCCTTCGATCACCTCGCCGCTGGAGTCGAGGTACATGTCGCGCGTCGCGGCCGCGGGCGCCGTCTCGCGGTAGTCGAGGAACTGCGCGGCGCCATCGACATAGGTCAGCATGAAGCCGCCGCCGCCAAGGTTGCCGGCTTCGGGGTAGGTCACGGCCAGGACGAAGGCGCCTGCCACGGCTGCGTCGACGGCGTTGCCCCCGACTGACAGGATGCGCGCGGCAACGTCGGCACTGTACGAGTCCGGCATCGCGACTGTGCCGCCCGCACCGGCCGACTCGGCCCTCGGCGCTGTTGCTGGTTGCTGCGTGGGGCTGACCGCACAAGCGGACAGCAGAACAACGAGGCCAAGCAGGAGGCGGCGACGCATCGGGCGCATACGGAATCCATCAGGGTGGGCAGGACTGAAATGCTAACGCAGCTGGGCCGGCCACTGCCGATGCTTCAGGCAGCGGCTGCCCGCCTGTCTATAATCGTAAGCAGTGGACACGATCCAGCGCTCGATTCGGGCAACACCTGGGTCGCGCCCCGCCCGAGCCCCGCAGGACGACAAATGACGAACGCCGCCGCTGAATCGACCCCTTGCCGAGGCTACGCCGCGACTGACGCCACCAGCCCGCTCGCCCCGTACTCTTTCAAGCGCCGGGCGCTGCGGGCCAACGACGTGCGCATCGACATACGCTACTGCGGCGTCTGTCACTCGGACCTGCACCAGGCACGCAACGACTGGCGCAACACCGTCTATCCCTGCGTCCCCGGCCACGAAATCGTCGGGCAGGTCGCGGCCGTCGGCTCAGCGGCGAAGCGCTACAAGGCGGGCGACTGGGTGGCAGTCGGCTGCCTGGTCGACAGCTGCAGGGAATGCAGCGAATGCAATGCGGGCCGTGAAGTGTTCTGCCAGAAGGGCCCCACGCTCACGTACAACGGCAAGGATCGCCCGACGGGCGAAATCACGCTCGGCGGCTATTCGTCGCACGTCGTCGTGCGCGAGGAATTCGTGCTGCGCATGCCCGACGGCCTCGATCCCGCGCGTGCGGCTCCGCTGCTCTGCGCCGGCATCACCACGTATTCACCGCTCAGGCACTGGCAGGTGGGCCCAGGCTCGAAGGTTGCGGTGGCCGGTCTCGGCGGCCTCGGTCACATGGGTGTCAAGCTTGCCAACGCCCTGGGCGCGGAGGTGACGGTGCTCACGCGTTCCACGGCCAAGGCCGGCGAGGCGACGGCACTGGGCGCGCACCACGTGCTGCTTTCGTCCGACCCCGACGCGATGAAGCGTGCGACCGGCACGTTCGATTTCGTCCTCGACACGATTCCCGTCGTGCACGAACTCGATCCGTACCTGCGCCTGGTCCGCACCCACGGCGCACTGGTGCTGGTCGGTGTCATCGATACGATCCCGTCCTTCAGCAGCCGCCTCCTCATCGGCGGACGCAAGACGCTGTCCGGTTCGGCCATCGGCGGCATTGCCGAGACGCAGGAACTGCTCGATTTCTGCGCGCAGAAGGGCATCGTTGCCGAGTGCGAGATGACCACGATGCCGCAGATCAACGCAGCTTTCGAACGCATGGAGAAAGGGGACGTCCGTTACCGCTTCGTCGTCGACATGCAGACACTTTGATGCGGCGCGAAAAGTACGGACTTGCCGGCCGCGCGCCACCCGGCAGACCTGGTCCAGGACAAGCGCACGGGTGAGCCGCAGCGATGATCGTTTCCACGACACTGACGGGCAGCAATGCCGACATCATCGGTGACGCACTGGCTTCCGTGCTGCAGCAGGTCGACCGTTGCATCGTGATCGACACGGGTGCGCAGGACGACACCGTCGTGGTCGCGCGCCGGGTGGCGGGCGACAAGCTGCTGTTGCGCGAGTTTCCCTGGAAGAACGACTTCGCGGCAGCGAGGAATTTCGCGCTCGATGCCGCGGCGGCGGCAGGCGCGACCTGGGCCGTCACGCTCGACACGGACGAGCGACTGCTGTTCGATCGGGACTTCGACCTGGCTCGCACCCTGGCCGGAACGCAGGCGCAGGTCTGCATGGTGACCGACGACCGCGGCGGCTATTCGAAGGAACGCATCGTGCGCCTGCCGGCGAAAGTGCGGTGGGAGGGCCCGACGCACGAGTGCCTCGTGGGACGCACGACCGCCGGGACGCTGACCCTGCGAGGGGTCCGGTTCCACGAGTTGCCGAAGGACCCCGCCGGTGTCCGTCGCAAGTTCGAGCGCGACGTGGCGATCCTCAAGCGCTACACGAAACAGCATGCGAAGCAGGCGCGGTGGTTCTATTACCTCGGGGCCTCGCACCAGAGCCTCGGCGAGTTCGCCGCCGCGATCGACGCGTTTCGCACCTGCGCCGAATTGCGTGGCTGGGAAGAGGAGGGGGCGTGGGCGTGCTACGGTGCCGCGGAATGCTGTTGCAGCCTGCAGCGATGGCACGACGCGGTGCAGTTCTGCGCCGCGGGACTGGGGATTCGCCCTGCCACGGCCGAGCTCGCGTGGCTCGCGGGTTTCGCGGCTTACAAGTCCCAGCGCTATGACGATGCCATTGCCTGGTCGCACATGGCCCTCGCCAACGGGCTGTTCCAGGGCCGTGGCGCGCAGTTCGAGCGCATCGGCTTCCGGCACCTGCCCGGGCTCTACGAAGGCCCGTTCGACGTGCTGCACTGGACCTACAAGGCCCTCGGCAACGAGCAGGCTGCGGCCGAAGCGCTGCGCGATTACGAACGCGCCAAGCGTGCACGCGAGGCTGCGCTGGCAACCTGATCTGGTATCGACACGGCGCAGGGGGATCAATTTGTCGATTCGAGAGACGTCCAACACGACGATCCGGCGCGGTACGGTCAGCGACGCTGCCGGGCTCGCAGCGTTTGCCGCACGAACGTTTGCCGAGGCTTTCGGTGACGAAACAGGTCCGGACGACATGCAGGCCCACCTCGCGGCAACCTATCGGCCCGACGTGCAGGCGCGTGAACTGGCGGACCCGGCGGTGATAACGTTGCTGGCGCTGCAGGACTCACGGATCGTCGCCTATGCGCAGGTCCGTCGGAACGAAACGCCGCCAGAGTGCATCACGCTGCCCGCAGCGGTCGAGCTGCAGCGCTTCTACGCGGACCGCTCGCTGCGCGGGACAGGACTCACGATGCGGCTGATGCAGCACGCGCTCGATGCGGCGCGCGAACTCGGCGGCCGGTATGCGTGGCTCGGCGTCTGGGAGCGCAACGCCCGCGCCATGGCCTTCTATCGCAAGGCCGGATTCGACGAGATCGGTTTCACTCACTACCTGGTCGGAGCGGATCGGCAAACCGACCGCGTTTTCCTGGCAGCGCTGTCGCCGCCCGATCCGGTGGATGCGGCGCACTTGCGTCAACCTGGCCACACGGAGCGACCATGAAGAAGTACAGGGTGATTCAGTGGGCCACCGGCGGCATGGGCAGGAACTGCCTGCGCGCCGTCATCGATCACCCGGCGCTGGAACTCGCGGGCGTCTACGTCTACGGCGCCGACAAGGAAGGCAAGGACGCGGGCACCATCGCGCGACGCGAGCCCACTGGAATCCACGCGACGCGCGACGTCGATGAAATCCTCGCGCTGGACGCGGACGTCGTCATTCACGCGGCGCGGCTCGCACCGCCCTACGGTTCGCACGATGCGGACATCCTGCGCCTGCTGGCTGCAGGCAAGAACGTCATCAGCATCAACGGCTACAGCCGGCCACAGTATTGGGGTGGCGAGCGAGTTGCGGCGCTGGAGGCGGCGTGCAGAAAAGGCGGATCGTCGCTGATCGGCGCGGGCCTGAACCCGGGCTATGCCGGCGAGCAACTGGCCGTGGTGGCGACGGGTGTCTGCACCGAAGTCGATCACATCGAAGTCATCGAAAGCGTCGATTGTCGCGGCGTTCGCAGCCCGGACTACGTTTTCAGGATCCTCGGGTTCGGTTCGGAGCCGGACGCCGTCGACCCGAACGATCCTGCCTGGGGACCTTCGTCCTCGCTCAACGGGATGTATGCGGAAGTGCTGTCCACCATGGCGGAGCGCCTGGGGATGCCGCTCGAGGGCGTGGATACCGAGCACCGGGTCTTTCCGGCGTCGACAGACCTGCAGATTGGAGCAGGGACCATCCCGCGGGGGCGCGTGAGCCACTTCAACTGGCGGTGGCGCGGAATCGTGCGGGGTTCGCCGCGTCTCACCATGTCCATTCACTGGTACATGGAGACGGCACACCTCGACGATCCGCACCCACCCTTGTGGCGCATCCATGTGCAGGGGCAGCCCGGTGTGCGCATCGCGCTCGACATGGAGAAGCGGGCAGGGGACACGTCACCGACATCGGCCGAACAGATTGCCGTGGCCGGCACCGTCATCAATGCGATACCCATCGTGTGTGCCGCACCACCCGGCATCGTGACGCGGCCACTGGCCACACCGTTCAACTTCGGGTTCGCTCACGCGTCCCTGCCTTGACCGGCGCCGGTCAGTACGGACTCCCATCCTTGTGGAAATACCCGCCACCGCCCGTGTAGCGCCCGGCCTTGAAGGCCATGTCGATGTCGGGGTATTCGCCGCCGTCCTCGTTGCTGCGGTTGCTGGCGACCAGGAACGTGGCGTCCTGCGTCGAACGGTTCTGCAGGCAGTGTCCGTTCCTCACCCCGGCGGGAAAGCCGGCGCTGTCGCCGGCGACCAGTACTTCCTCGCCGTCATCGGTCACCAGCACGAGTTCCCCGGACAGCACGTAGACGATCTCATCCTCGTGCGTGTGCCAGTGTCGCTGGCTCGACCATGCGCCCGGGGCAAGTCGGACGAGGTTCACGCCGAGGTGCGTCAGTCCGGCCGCGATCCCGAGGCGGTGCCAACTGCGGCCGCGACAGGGTTCGTCGAACGGCGATGGATAGCTGGATCCGGATCCGGACGGGGCTGTCAGCAAATCGATTCGCGGCATGCCTTGTCTCCTGCAAAAATCCGTCGTGTACCGTGTGCTAGCCTGACTGTCGAACAATACCAACAGGGTCCGTGCCCATGAACGCCCAATTGCAGTATCCGCTGCCGACGCGCGGCTGAACCATGCTGTTGCGCAAGGTCATCAAGCACGTCCGCGACCAGAGCTGGGCCGCCATCGCCATCGACTTTGTCATCGTCGTGCTCGGCGTCTTCGTCGGCATGCAGGTAAACAACTGGAACGAAAGCCGGCTCGCGGCGCAACGCGCGCACGGCTACCTGGCCCGGATCAAGGCCGATCTCGGGTCCGATATCCAGGCGGCCGAGCGCCGCGTGGCCTACTGGAACAAGGTCGTGGGATATGGCCATGCGGCCATCGCCTACGCCGAAGATGGGAAGCTCAGCCAGGGATCGCGCTGGCAGACGGTGCTCGCGTTCTACCAGGCGAGCCAGGTGGCACCGTACCGCTCGGAAGACACGACTTACCGTGAGTTGCTGAATGCCGGCGACCTGGGATTGATACGAAATGAAGAACTGCGTGACGCGCTGGCCAAGTACTACGTCACCGGCGTCGGGCCCAGCAACTACTACATCCTGCAACTGGTGCCGGAGTACCGGACGAACGTGCGTGGCCACACGCCCTCCCGGGTATCGCGCTACATATGGACCCACTGTTTTTCTCCGTCGGCCGGCGCCCAGCTCGAGACGCTGCTCGATTGCGAATCTCCGATCAGCGACGCTGAGGCCCAGGCCGTCCTCGACTCCTACCTCGCGCTTCCGGACCTGCTGCCCGACCTCCGCTTCTGGATCACCACGCAGGAGTCGGGCGTCGACATCCTTGCTGGCATTCGCAGTTCGGCGCAGGCCCTGGCCGAGCAGGTGATACAGGACCTCCGGCAGTGACGACCAGGCACGGTAATCATGAGCGCTCGCCACGGCGCAAGCGCAAGCAGCGTATGGACGCGATTTCTTCGCAGCCGCAGGGATGGGGACCGATGAGCCAGAGCAATGAAGGCCTGCTGTCGCTGGGTGGACTCACGATCGACCCTGGCACGCTGGTGCGCGTGCCGGAGCCCACTGAAGCCGCGTCGGCCGTGTTGTGCCAGCGACTGATGTCGGGCACCTATGACAAGCCTTTCCTGGTCGAAGACGGCAAGCGTCGCGCGTTGTGCTTCACGATCGACGGCAGCGTGCAGAGCGAGATGCGGATCGACGACCCCGATGCGCTCGTAAACGACTACACGCGCAAGATGATGGGATTCCTGCTGTTCTGCCCGGAACCGCGCCGCATCCTGATGATTGGTCTCGGCGGCGGGTCGCTGGTCAAGTTCTGCAGTCGCCGCCTGCCGTCGACGCACGTCACGGCGGTCGAGATCGATGCGAACGTCATCGCACTGCGAGAGCATTTCAGGATTCCGCCGGATGGCAAGGACCTGCGTGTCGTCCACGGCGACGGCGCCCGCTACGTCGCGGATCTCGTCGATGTCACGCAATTCCCGGATGTGCTGCTCGTCGACGCCTACGATCGCAACGGGATTTCACCGTCGATCGCAGAGTACGAGTTCCTGGAGCACTCCCGCCGCATCCTTCGCGACACAGGGGTGTTCGTGATGAACCTCGCTGCCCACGAATCTGCCAGTGCGATGCAGGTCGAGCGAGTCCGCCACGTATTCGGCGAACCCGTCATTCCCGTCACCGTGGGGTGGGGCGGCAACATGGTCGTCTTCGCGGGGCCCGCTGTGCGCGATCGGCAGCGACTGGCGGCGGCTCCGGCGAACGCTCGTCGCGTGCAGAAGACTCTCGACCTCGACTTCCGGATCCTGTCGGGCCTGGTCCAGAAGCACCTGCAGCACGCGCAGTAAGCGCAGGCTTGCCCAGGCGGCCGTCCAGGCCCGCGGCCAGGCAAGCCTCTCAGGCCGCCGCCGCCAGGATCATTCAGCCTGTGGCGCGACGCCGAACGGGATCTCGCACCAGAACGTCGAACCCACGGCCGGCTGGCTGCTCGCGCCGATCTCGCCACCCATCTTCTCGACCAGTGACTTGCAGATCGACAGGCCGAGTCCGGTGCCGCCGGATCGGCGCGTCGTACTCGCCGCGGTGTGGCGGAACGTCTCCAGGACCCGCTGCAGTGTCGGCTCGTCCATGCCGACACCGGTGTCGTTCACCTCCATCCGTACGAGCGCCTGCTCACCGCTGCGCTGCTTGAGTTCCGCACGGACGACCACCTCGCCTTGCGGGGTGAACTTCAGCGCGTTGCCGAGCAGGTTGACCAGCAGCTGGCGAATTCGCAGTGTATCGCCCACCAGCGTGCGCGGAATCGCCGGCGACACTGCCACCACCAGCGCGATGCCTTTCTTGCTGGCCTGCGGCGCGAGCAGCCCGACGCAATCGTCGATCAGCTGCTCGAGATCGAAGGCCTCGGACTTCAGTTCGATGTCCGGCTGCTGTGCGTGCGGCTGCGTCCGCCGCAGCCACAGGGCCTGGCTTCTGTGGACTGCGGCCAGCAGCAGCAGTCCCACGGCGGCGTACCCGAGATAAGCCCACCAGGTTTGCCAGGGATCGGGGCGCGCCGTGACCGGCAGGGCGAGGCTGTCGTCGTTCGGCATGGAGCAGGCCGAGGTCGCCAGCATCACGGCGGCGGCGAGGCCGGCACGGATCGCGGCGCGTACGCGTATCACGGCGGTGGTCTTGGCAGACGGTTGGTCAGCGGCGGCGCTGGTGACGGCGGTGTCACGCTACGATCCACGACTATCAATACGATCGGCTTGCACGCAGCTTGCTCAACACTTGTGAAGCGTTCTGACCCCATGGCAGCGGGTGGCATCCATTTGCGCATCCGCGAAGGACGTTGATCCCTCGGCTCGGGTTGCGGCCGAAGCGGAAGGAAACTGAAGCGCGGAGGCCGGAAATGGCGGCGAAATAGAGCGGAATCCGGGACATCGGTCACAAAGCGCTGGCTGCGGCGCGAAGCGGTGACGGTCAGGACGAGGTCGCGGCGATCGCGATTTGACGTCGCGGCGACGTACGGGAGTTGCCGACTTCAGTGCTGCGGATCGCTCGCGCTGAGCGAAGTGCCGGCAGGGCAGGCCGTTGAGGGGCGGGGGTGGCGGCGGGCGGGTTCAGATCGCGCGCCTGAGGTCGTGCGAAAGCCTCCCGGAGTAACCTCAGGGATCGAAGGCGAAAGCGTACTCGCCGAGCGCCTCCGGCACGGCAATGCGCCACCGGTTGCGCGTATCGAAGCGGACTGCCCGCTGCATGGTCAGCAAGTCGAGCCGCCACTTGCCATCCGGGCCGCGCGCCAGGAACCAGGGCGCGCAGCGGCCGGGATCGCCGGGGTAGTCCACGACTGCGAAGTCGCCCTCTTCGCGCAGGCGCGCCTGCGGACAGTCCTGGTAGGAGCGCGCGAGGCTGTCCATCTGTCCGCGCGTGACGACGTGGCCGGCCATCATGGCGCGGGTCTCGGGCGTATACAGGTCGAGATCGGACGATGCGTCGTGGGCCGCCATGGCCGCAAGGTAGGCCGTGACTGTCGCGAGCGGCGAGCCCGTCGCGGTCGTGTCGGTCGCAGCGCGTGCCGTCGGCCGGTCATAGCCGTGCCCGACCGCCGCCGCGCTCTCGGCGCCGGCACCTGCGGTGCTGGCGGCGGCCTCGCGCTCGTCCAGCTCCGACGTCTCGACGGCCTGTTCGGCCCGGCTGGCAAAGAGTTCGCTGGCTGCCACGATGCCATCGCCGACGCGCCCAGCCGCGAAGAAAGGCGCCATCTGCTCACGCTCGACGAACGCCACGAACGAATCGACGAACACGCTCTCCAATTCGCGGGCGACCTCCAGCCGCACTCGTTCGCGCTTCGCGTCGACGACCAGCAGCAGCCCGCGACCCGTGCCCGAGAGGCTGCCGACACCTGCTTGCTCGAAGCGGCGCAGCGCGAGCCGGTTCAAGTCCCCGGTCTCGTCGACCGTCAGCACCCGGTAGTCGATGTCGTACTGGTCAAGGAGCGCCGTGTGCCAGCGGGTGACGTTCGTCTCCTCGGCTGCGGAGAGCAGGTCGGCCCGATCCTCGACGACGATTCCTGCGACCGGCTCGCGCTCGGTGCAGGCCGACAGCAGCAGGGCAACGGCGGCTATGCGCCAGACGGTTCGGGCCATTCCGATCCCGCATTTCATCGCTGCCATCCCGTTACGATCCGACCCGTCGGCGCACGTCGGCGAAAACGGCCAGCGTGGCCTGGCGAAACTTCGCTTTGCTGGCTGCATCGAAGAGCTGCCAGGCGTCGCTG
>JAOUGW010000275.1 GCA_029865465.1 Gammaproteobacteria bacterium | reverse complement strand
CGACGAGAAAGATTCCAAACAACCTGCGCAATGAGGATTGCGGCAGCCGTCGACCGAGGCGCCTGCCTGCGAGGCTGCCGAGCACCCCGATCGCGGCCATCAACAGCAATGCGTGCCAGTCGAGCGTGAGTCCCCTGGCTTCCAGCACCTGCTGGTACTTGCCGAAGCCGGTGAACGAATTCATGGCGATGACCGCGAGGCTGGTGCCGACCGCGCTCGACATTGGCACGCCGGCCAGCAGCACCAGGGCGGGCACGATCAGGAATCCGCCGCCCACACCCACCAGGCCGCTCAGTGCCCCGACGGCCGTGCCGCCGGCGACGATGGCGAAGCGGCGCGGTCTGTCATCGCCGGCGGCGACCGGAGCGGCGCGCAGCATGCGCCACGCGGCTACGAGCATCACGACCGCGAACAGCACGAGTTGCGCCGGGCCGGGAATCCAGCGCGCCAGCGACGCGCCGAGCCACGCGCCGAGCATGCCGGGCAGGCCGAACCACAGCATGTTGCGCCAGTCCACCTGCCGGGCCATCGCGTAAGGGACGCAGGCTGCGGCGGCGATCAGCCCGACTACCAGCAGCGAGCCGCCGATGGCCACCTGTTCCGGCTGGTGCAGCAGGTAGTGCAGCACCGGCACCGTGAGGATCGAGCCGCCCGACCCGAGGAGGCCGAGGCTCAGGCCGATCGCAAGAGCCCCGAGCAGCGCGGCTAGCAACGGGGATGACGTCGTGCAGGGAGCGGCGATGCCGTGATCATCGCTGGCAGCGCGCGGGCGGTGCCGGATCGCGGTCCTCCGGCTCCGGCGGGACGCTGCAGTAGATGTCCTGCAGCAACGCCATGATGCGGGTCACGGGGCCCGCCGGCAGCGAGTAGAAGATGGATTGCGCCTCGCGGCGGGTAACGACCAGGCCGGATTCGCGCAGCAGTGCCAGATGCTGGGAAAGCGCGGATTGGCTCAGCTCCAGTCGCGCGTTAAGTTCGCCTACGGAGAGTGGCTGGCCGAGGAGGTTGCACAGGATCAGCAGTCGCTGCTCGTTGCCGATCGCCTTGAGCACGCGCGCCGCTTCGCCCGCGTGC
Source organism: Gammaproteobacteria bacterium (assembly GCA_029865465.1). GTDB lineage: Bacteria > Pseudomonadota > Gammaproteobacteria > Steroidobacterales > Steroidobacteraceae > RPQJ01. Next base: position 3,015 of record JAOUGW010000275.1, on the reverse strand, counting down.
CGTTGCATCTCGTCGATGCGCGAAAGATCGGGTGTCCCCCCTGGGGCCACTGGGCGTCGGGCGGCGCTCGGCATGTTGACAGTCTCCGGTTGGCCGTGGCGAATGATACTACAGGCTTGACTAATTTAGCAATTGCTAATATTGTGATGCCCTCGCAAGGAATCCCGCCCATGCAGCCCGCCGTCAACGCGTTCCACCACCAGCCCACGGGGTCCTGGACCTACGTCGTGATGGACTCCGCCACGCGCGCGGCCGCCGTGATCGACCCGGTGCTCGACTACGACTGGCGCTCCGGGCGCACGGGCACCTCGAGTGCGGACCAGGTCGTGGCGCATTGCCGCGCCGCAGGCGCCGGCCTGCTCTGGATCCTCGAGACGCACGCCCACGCGGATCACCTTTCCGCGGCGCAGCACCTGCGCGCGACATTGGGTGGCAGTGTCGCCATCGGCCGCGGCGTGCTGGACGTGCAGCGGACGTTCAAGCGCGTCTTCGGCCTCGGTGCCGGCTTTGCCGCGGACGGCACCGATTTCGACCGGCTGCTGGCGGACGACGAGCGGTTGCCGCTCGGCCAGCAGGAGATCCAGGTGATCCCGGTCCCGGGTCACACGAACGACAGCGTCGCGTACCTGGTCGGCGATGCGGTATTCGTCGGCGACACGATCTTCATGCCGGACGGCGGCACCGCGCGCTGCGACTTCCCCGGTGGAGACGCCACCGAGCTGTATCGCTCCGTGCAGCGTCTCTATCGGCTGCCGCCGGCGACGCGGGTGTTCGTGTGCCACGACTACTCCCCCGGCGGTCGCGAACCGCGCTGCGAGAGCTCCGTTGCGGAACAGTCCGCTGCCAACATTCACATTCGCGACGGGGTCGCCGAGGACGCCTTCGTGCAGATGCGCCGCACGCGTGACGCGACGCTCGACGTGCCCAACCTGCTGATTCCCGCCGTGCAGGTCAACATCCGTGCCGGCCGGCTGCCGCCCCCCGATGCGGATGGCGTGAGCTACCTGCGCGTGCCGCTCAACGTCGTCGGCCGCCCGCTCTGACGCCATCATCGATCATCGGTCACTTGCCCCGAGGATTCCCATGACTCACCACGCCACCCACGTCACCGATGCCACGCCGGAACAGGTCCGCGCCTGGTTCGAGGCCGGCGAGATCCTGCTCGTCGACGTCCGTGAAGTTAACGAGTACGCCGCCGAGCGCATCCACGGAGCGCTGCTCTATCCGCTTTCGACCTTCGACCCGAAGGCCATCCCGCTGGAGGGTCGCAAGCTGGTCCTGCAGTGCGGCTCGGGCAAGCGCTCGCTGATGGCTGCGCACAAGCTGCAGGCGGCCGGATTCGGCCACCTCACGCACCTCGCGGGCGGCATCCAGGCGTGGAAGGCGGCGGGACTGCCGACCATCCGCATCGACCTCCAGACCGGTCGCGTCGTCGACGACGGCCGCCGTTGACAGGCAGGAGTCCCCGATCATGAGCATCGACAGATTCGTCCTGGCCTTCGCCGGTGCAATGGTGCTGGTGAGCCTGCTGCTCGGTCACTACGTGAGCCCGTACTGGTTCTGGTTCACCGCCTTCGTCGGCGCCAACCTGCTGCAGTCGGCGGTCACCGGCTTCTGCCCCCTGGCACTGATCCTGCGCAAGGCCGGCGTCAAGTCCGGCGCCGCATTCTGATTACTGGCGGAGAACGCAATGAGATGGTCGGATCCTGCGGCGACGATGACGGCATTGCTTCTCCTGTCCATCCCGAGCGCACCGGGTATCGCTGCGCCGCAGCTCGCGACGGTCACGGTCGGCGAGGAGCCCGGCATGGTGGAGCGGATGCTCGACGGCACGGTCGAGGCGGTCCACCAGGCGACCATTGCTGCGCAGACTGCCGGCCGCGTCACCGAGATCAGGGTGGACGTGAACGACTACGTGCCTGCCGGCGCCATCGTGATGCGACTGCGCAGCACCGAGCAGGTGGCGGGACTCAGCCAGGCACAGGCGGCGCTCAAGGAGGCCACTGCCCGCGAGAGCGAGGCGCAGACCCGCTATGAGCGGATCCGCGACATGTATTCGCGCCAGGTCGTCGCCAAGGCCACGCTCGACGAGGCGACAGCTGCGCGGGACGCCGCTGCGGCCCGGCTGGCGGCGGCGCGGGCCGGACTCGATGCGGCCCGGGAAGGCGTGTCCTATACCGAGATCCGTGCGCCATACGCGGGCGTCGTGACGCAGAAGTTCGTGCAGGTCGGTGAGACGGTCGCGCCGGGCACGCCATTGATCGCCGGGGCATCCCTCGATGCGCTGAGGGTGATCGTCGAGATTCCGCAGAGCATCGTCGACCAGGTGCGCGTGCAGAACAAGGCTGCCGTATACGTCGATGGCCGGCGCATCGAATCCACTGCCATCACGTTCTACCCGTCCGCTGAGCCGCAGACGAACACGTTCCGCGCCCGGATCGAGTTGCCGAAGGACCTGCAGGGCCTCGCGCCCGGCATGTTCGTCAAGGTCGGGTTCGTCACCGGCGAGTTGCAGCGGTTGCTGGTGCCGCGGTCCGCGATCGTCGAACGCAGCGAGATGCGTGCCGTCTACGTCGTCGCTGCGGACGGCCGGGTATCGCTGCGGCAGGTGAGGCTCGGTCACACGACCGGCGACCGGATCGAGATCCTGGCCGGTCTCGCCGCGGGCGATCGCGTCGCGGTCGACCCGACTGCTGCAGGCATCCGGGCACGACAACCGGCACCGAAGCATGACTGAAAAGCTCGGCATCAGCGGCCGGCTCGCCGCGTTCTTCCTCGACAACCAGTTGACGCCCCTGCTTGGGCTTTCGGCGCTGCTGCTTGGCCTCTTCGCCGTGATGGTCACGCCCCGCGAGGAAGAACCGCAGATCAACGTCACGATGGCGAACGTCATCGTGCCTGCCCCCGGGGCAAGCGCCAACCAGGTCGAGACCCTGGTGGCCACGCCGATGGAGAAGGTCCTCGCCGAGATCTCCGGCGTGAAGCACATCTATTCCGTCTCGCGTCCCGGTGCCG
>JAOUGW010000274.1 GCA_029865465.1 Gammaproteobacteria bacterium | reverse complement strand
CATTGTGTGCGCTCCAGGGACGGCCCGCCTGCGGGAACGCCCTGACCACCCACGAAATGCCGGCTCAGTGCTGGTCCGTGTACGGGAGCAGCGCGAGGAAACGGGCCCGCTTCACCGCGAGCGACAGCTGGCGCTGGTAGTTCGACCGCGTGCCGGTGATGCGGCTCGGGACGATCTTGCCCGTCTCGGTGATGTAGCCCTTCAGCGTGGCGAGATCCTTGTAATCGATCCGCTCGATGCCTTCGGCCGTGAACTTGCAGAACTTACGGCGACGGAAGAAACGTGCCATGAAATGTCACCCGGTGTGTGTGTTGGTCAGTGCAGCAGCGGCGCGCGACGAACAAGCGGCGGGGCTCAGCCCGCGCCGATCGACTCTTCGCTGTCACCGGTGCCGATAGGGCCTTCGTCGCTGCGGGGCGCGCCCTCTTCTTCGGCGCGAGCCATCGGCGACGGCTCCGTCACGGCACCCGGCATGGCGATGACCATGTTGCGGATGACGGCATCGCTGAAGCGGAAGCTGCCCGTCAGTTCGTCGAGCGTGGCCTTGTCGCACTCGACGTTCATGAGGACGTAGTGCGCCTTGTGCACCTTGGCGATCGGGTACGCGAGCTGGCGGCGGCCCCAGTCCTCGAAGCGGTGGATCGCGCCGCCGGCCGCGGTGATGATCCCGCGATAGCGTTCGACCATGGCCGGGACCTGCTCGCTCTGATCCGGGTGGACCAGGAAAACGATTTCGTAATGACGCATGGACTCGAGTCTCCTTGCGGAAAGATGTCGCCCTGGTACCAGAAAAAGCAGGTGCGACAAGGAGTTGGAACAACCGCGCACCCGGAGGGCAGCACGGAGCCGCGCATTGTAGCCGAGGAAGTGGTTAGGGGATAGGGGTTGGGGGATAGTCGGAGTTGCAGTTGAACCGGATGCTGCGGTTGCTCCTCCGACTATCCCCCAACCCCTATCCCCTAACCCCTGCGGCGTTGCCGCACTGCCTCGAAGAGCGCGACCCCCGTCGCCACCGACACATTGAGGCTTTCGACGGCGCCGGACATCGGGATCGACACCAGTTCGTCGCACGCCTCGCGGGTGAGGCGCCGCATGCCGTCCCCCTCGGACCCCAGGACCAGCGCGGTGGGACCGCTGAGGTCGAGGTCGTAGAGCGTGCGGGCAGCGTCATCGGACAGGCCGACGAGCCAGATGCCCCGCTCCCGGAGCTCACGCAACGTGCGGGCCAGGTTCACTACCTGCACCAGCGGGACGGTTTCGGCGGCACCCGCAGCCACCTTGCGCACGACGGGCGTCAGCCCGGCCGCTCGATCACGCGGCACGATCACGGCTGCTGCGCCGGCGGCGTCGGCACTGCGCAGGCACGCGCCGAGATTGTGCGGGTCGGTGACGCCGTCGAGGACGAGCAGCAAAGGGGGCGTGTCGCCCAGCGGCTCGAGCGCCTCTTCGAGCTGCGTCTCGGGATCGCTCGCGCGCGGCACGATTTCGACGAGCGCGCCCTGGTGCCGCTCGCCGCCGGCGAGCTTGTCGAGCTGCGCGTCGTCGGCATCGACGACGGTGATCCCCGCCTGCCCGGCCAGCGCGCGCAGTTCCTGCAGGCGCGGCGCGGAATCACGTGCCGGCGCGAGCCACAGCTGGTGCACGCGTTGCGGTGAACGTTGCAGCAGGACACGCACCGCGTGGATGCCGTACGCGACGCTGGCCGCGGACTGCGCGCCCGACGCTGAACGGTGCGCATCGTGCCGGCGCGGCATCAGCGACGCCTCCGGCCGCCGCCCTGGCGCTGGAAGCGCCCTGCCGCCGGCCGGCGCGGCGCCTCCATCTCGCCGGCGAGCTCGAAGTCGACGCGTCGATCGTCGAGCGAGACGTTCGTCACGCGCACGCGCAGGCGATCACCCAGCTTGAAGATCTTGCCCGAGCTGCGGCCGATCATGCGGAAGCCCGAACTGTCGCGGCCAAAGTAGTCCGCGCCCAGGGCGGAGACGTGCAACAAGCCGTCGACCTGCAGGCCTTCGAGCTGCACGAACAAGCCGAAGTCGACGACGCCGGAGACGATGCCGTCGAATTCCTCACCGATACGGTCCTGCATGTAGAAGCACTTGAGCCAGGCCACGGCACTGCGGGTGGCCTCGTCGGCGCGACGTTCGCGGAACGAGCAATCCTGGCCGAGCACCGGGAACTGGCCGTGCCACTCGATGAGTTCCTGCGGATCACGCTCGCGCAACACCTGGCGGATGCCGCGGTGGACCACGAGGTCCGGGTAGCGACGGATCGGCGAGGTGAAGTGCGCATAGTGCTCGAGCGCGAGCCCGAAGTGACCGATGTTGCCGGGCTGGTACACGGCCTGCGGCATCGTGCGGATCACGGCCGTCGAGATGAGTCCGGCGTCGGGCCGGTCGCCGATCTTCTGCAGCAGGTCGCGCAGGTGGTCCGGCGTGACCTCGGCAGGGGCCGGCAGCCAGAGCCCGAACTCGCGCAGGAACGTGCGCAGGGTTTCAAGCCGGTCGATCTCAGGCAAGCCGTGCACGCGGTAGAGGGTCGGCACCTTGTAGCGGTCGAGGAACCGCGCAGCCGCAACGTTCGCCGCGATCATGCATTCCTCGATCAGGCGGTGCGCGTCGTTGCGCGGGTATTCGACCAGCGCCGCGACCTTGCCCTGCTCGTCGAACTTGAGCTTGAGCTCGGGCGTGTCGAGTTCGAGCGCGCCACGTCCAGACCGCGCGCGGATGAACGACTTGTAGACGCCGTGCAAGGCCAGCAGCCGTTCGCGCAGCCGCTCGAACTTCGGCGCATGCCTCGCGGACGGCTTATCGAGGAATTCGCCCACGTCGCGGTACGTGAGTCGCGCCACGGAGCGCATCACGCCCTCGAAGAAGCGCGAGCGTGTGATGCGACCGTCCTCGCCGACGCGCAGCTCGCAGCAGAGGCACAGCCGGTCTTCGTCGGGCTTGAGCGAGCACAGCCCGTTCGACAGCACTTCAGGCAGCATCGGCAGGACGCGGTTCGGGAAGTACACGGACGTGCCGCGCTCGCGCGCTTCGACGTCGAGCGGGTTGCCCGGCCGCACGTAATGGGCGACGTCCGCGATGGCGACGATCACCCGCCAGCCGCCGTTCCTGCGTTCGCACCAGACGGCGTCGTCGAAGTCCCGCGCGTCCTCGCCGTCGATCGTGACGAGCTCCATGTGGCGCAGGTCCTCGCGACCGGCAATGGCATCCTGCGGAATGAGCGTGCCGAACGCCTCGGCCTCGGCCACTACGGCCGCCGGGAATTCGCAGGGCAGGCTGTGGGAGTGAATGGCGATCTCGGTTTCCATGCCGGGCGCGCCGTGGTCGCCGAGAATCCTGGACACGCGCCCGACCGGGCCGGACGTGCGCGAAGGTTGATGGATGAGCTCGACCATCACGATCTGGCCGTCCACGGCCGCGCCGAGCTGCTGGCTCGGGACCAGCACGCGATGCGGGATGCGCGGGTTGTCAGGAGTGAGGTAGGCCACGCCCGCTTCGATGTGCAGGCGGCCCACCACTTCCTTGGTACGGCGCTCGAGCACTTCGACGATCGTGCCCTGTGCTTTGCCGCGGAAGCGCGTCGCCTCGATGCGCACGGCGAGCCGGTCACCGTGCATGATTTCGCGCATCTGTACCGCGGGCAGGTAGATGGCTGCGGAGCCGTCGTCGGGCAGCAACTGGCCATCGCCATTGCGCGCGCCCTGCACCGTGCCCACGACCATGCCCGCGATCTGTTCGCGCAGGCAGTACTGGCCGCGCCGATTGAGCATCACCTCGCCGCGCTTCACCAGTTGCGCCAGTTCCTGCTCGGCCTGCACCGCGCCGGACGGACCAAACTCCGCCGTGACTTCGTCGAGACGCAGCGGCCGGGCCGCCTTGCGCAGGACGTTGATGACGGCGGATTCAGGAGATTGGGGCGCGCGCGCGGCAGCACGGCTGCGCGGTTGCGTCGCGTTGTCGCGCGGGGCCTTGGCCGAGCCGCGCCTGTTTCTGTCTCTACGCATCGTTCCTTACATTGACAGTCCGGGGGGCCGCCAGTAAATTGCGCCACCTTCCAGCACGGCCCCCGGGGCCCTGCCGCG
>JAOUGW010000273.1 GCA_029865465.1 Gammaproteobacteria bacterium | reverse complement strand
TCTGAAGGGCCGTCGAAGACTACGACGTTGATAGGCTGGGTGTGTACGTGCAGCAATGCATTTAGCTAACCAGTACTAATTGCCCGTGCGGCTTGACCATATAACACCCAATCGGTCTGGAACCTGGTTCCGTACCGTTGGCGTGTGACTGTAAATTCACAGCTGTGTATCGCTTACAAGGCGACACGCTTGTCATACCCCGATTCGAATTCCGTGCCCTCGCGCGAGCGAGGTGCATGAACCGGTTTGCCTGGCGGCCATAGCGAGCGGGAACCACCCGATCCCTTTCCGAACTCGGAAGTGAAAACGCTCAGCGCCGATGGTAGTTTGGTCCTCGACCATGCAAGAGTAGGTCACTGCCAGGCTCTCAAACAGAACCCCCGACAGGGCAACCTGCCGGGGGTTTTTCTTTGGTGCCGTGCGATTCGGCACCGGCACCGCACGTGCTGCAGCGCCATAAACGTGCAGACTGAATTCATCGCAGGCAAACTCCGGCCTCGGGTAACAGGCTTGGGGAACAAAGAGGGGAGCCGGTGCGCCCAGAGACCACGACGTCTGTCGGACTGGGTGCGGAAGCGCTGCTGCAGATCCTCGAGGTCACGCGCAAGCTCGCCGCACCTTTCGAGCTGGCTGAAGTGCTGGCCGAAATCGGCGAGGCGGCCCGCAGCGTGTTGCGCGGCGAGCGGGCCACCGTCTGGCTGTTCGAGCCCGAGCAGGGCGTCCTCGTTCTCACCGGTGGGCCGCCGGGCGCCCCGCCCATCCGCGCCAATCTCTCGCAAGGTGTGCTCGGGCTGACTGCCCGCTCACGCCAGGTCATCAACGTCACCGACTGCAAGCTGGAGCCGCTCTTCGATCCGGCCGTCGACCTCGACATCGACAACGACGTTCGCTGCATGCTGTCGGTGCCGCTCGTCGAGCGTTCCCAGCTCGTCGGCGTGCTGCAGGTCGTAGACAGCGAAAGAGGCGCGTTTTCGACGGAAGACGAGCGCATAGCCGAGACGCTCGCCACGCAGTGCGTCGTCTTCATCCAGCGCGAGCGCATGTCGCGCTCCCTGGCGCAGGCCGAAAAACTCGACCGTGAGATCAAGCTCGCGCGCGAGATCCAGATGAGTACGCTGCCGTCGGAAATGCCGCGACTGGCGGATTACGACATGGCTGGCCAGTTCTGCCCGGCAGACGAGACCGGCGGCGACACCTTCGACCTCGTGCCGCTCGACGAGCGGCGGCTCTTTCTCCTGCTCGGCGACGCGAGCGGCCACGGCATCGGCCCGGCCCTCAGCGCAACGCAGATGACGGGCATGCTGCGCGTCGCCCTGCGGCTCGGCGCCGATCTCGACGCGATCTTCGCCCAGGTCAACAACCAGCTGGTCGAGGACCTGCCGGAAGAGCACTTCGTCACGGCGTTCTTCGGCGTGCTCGACACGGTTGCGCACAGGGTTGATTACCACGCGGCGGGCCAGGGGCCGCTGCTGCATTTCCAGGCCGCGACCGGCGCCTGCCGCTGGCTGTCGCCGACGACATTTCCGCTCGGGTTCATGAAGTTTCCCGAGGTCGGTCTGCAGCAACGGATCGATCTCGCGCCGGGCGACATCCTCGGCCTGATCACGGACGGCGTGTTCGAGCGCGAGGATCCGGCAGGCAAGATGTTCGGCACGGAAGGCGTCGAGCAGGTGCTGCGCACGCGCCACGAAGGCTCGATGTCCGACCTGCTCGCGCGGTTGCTGCAGGCCGTGCACGTTTTTGCCGATGGCCATCCGCAGGGGGACGACATCACGATCGTGCTGCTCGCGCGCCGCGACGAGACCGCCGGCCGTACCACGGTCCAGCGCTATTTCCCCCGCTCGCTCGATTCGCTCGAGGGCATCTTCCGGTTCGTCGGCGATTTCATCTCGGCGCGCTCGCTTGACGCGGAACTGCACATGCCGGTCTGCTTCATCATCGAGGAGTTGTTCACGAATTTCATGAAGTACAACGCGGAGAGCACGCACGACATTTCCTTGAGCCTCGGCCACACGCCCGAGCAGCTCACCGTGCGGATCACCGCTTTCGACGTGAACTCGTTCGATGTCACCCACGCACCCACGGTGGATACGACCAAGCCGCTTTCGGAGCGCCAGGCGGGCGGGCTCGGACTGCACCTGGTGCAGCAGATGGCGGACACGCTCCAGTACGAGTATTCGGAGCGCCGCAGTACGATCACGTTTACCAAGTTGCTCGAGGCAGGGTGAGACCGGATGTTTGAGATTCGATTGGGCGAGCAGGGCGAAGTCATCATGACCGGGCGGCTGGACGCGGCCCAGTGCGACAAGGCGCTGCAGTTCATGGATGGCATCGCTGCCCCGCGCGTTGTCGACCTGACCGGGCTCGACTATGTCTCCAGCGCTGGACTGGGCGTGCTGCTCAAGACGCAGAAGCGCGTGATGGCGTCGGGGCAGGGCCTGCGGCTGGTCAACGCCAACAAGCACATCCGCGACATCTTCAAGTACGCGGGGTTCGACCGGATCTTCGAAATCGTCCCGGCCGGCAGCTAGCTGCCGATGGACGGGTTTCCTGACCAACTTTCGGGGCGTCCGCCGGTATTTATGAACGACGAGAGCGACGGAGCACTGGTCAGACGTACGTGCAGCGGGGAGCCACGGGCCTTCGAAACCCTGGTACGGCGGCACGAAAAGACAGTCTTCAACGCGGCGTTGCGCATGCTGCACGACCGCGAAGAAGCCCGGGACGTCTCCCAGACGGTATTTCTCAAGGTGTACGAGCACCTCGGCGAATATGACCCGTCGCACAAGTTCTACAGCTGGATCTACCGGATTGCGCTCAATGAATCGATCAAGTCCCTGCAGCGCCGGAAGCCCACCGCGGCCCTCGATTTCGAGACGCCCGATGGCACTCCGGGTCCTGAGGGCGTCCTCGACCGGCGCCAGCTCAGCGACGGCATGGCGGCTGCGATCATGAGTCTCCGTACCGAATACCGTGCCGTCATCGTGCTGCGGCACTTCATGGACTGCAGCTACGAGGACATGGCCGCCATCCTCGAACTGCCCGAAAAAACCGTCAAGTCGCGCCTGTTCAGCGCCCGCCAGCTGCTCAAGACTGCGATGGAAACCAGGGGATGGGCGTCGGAATGACCGGTCAGGACACCACGCTCGAGCTGATCAACGCCGAAATCGACGGCGCGCTCACCGGTCCGCAGCGGGCCGAGCTCAACCGCCTGCTGCTCGCCGACCCGTCCGTGCGCGCGCTGCGCGACGGCCTGGCGCGCACGTGCCGCGCACTCGACGAGATGCCGCGGGAGGAAATCCCTGCGGGCCTGCACGAAGCCATCGTGACGGGTTTGCCCGTGGCTGCGCCAAGGTCACATGGGCTTCGCCACCGTTCGTTCACCAGCCGTCCGCTGCTGCGTTATGCCGCTGCCTTCGGCGGCGGCCTGCTGGTCAGCGCGCTGGCTTTCCAGCTCGGCAGACTCGACTCGACGGAGTTCGGCGCAGGCCAGCTTGCCGGCACGATCGCCGCTGCCACGCATGCCGAGGCGCGGATGATCGTGAACCTCGACCAGGTTCGTGGCTCGATCACGCTGACAGGTGCGGCCGAAGCGCCGCAGGTCGTGACGTCGCTGGAGTCCACTCGGCCGGTTTCGATCGTCACGCACTTGCATGAAGACGGCCGGGTTGAAGTCCAGGTCGTCGACGATGTGACCGCCACCGTGCTGCAGCGCGGCAATCTTCGCATCGGCCCCGGATCAGCGCACTGATACTGATCGGGAACGATTTTTTCGGCTGCCGCCAACTTTGGACGGCGAGCGCGGTAATTGAAGTTGTAGCTCAACAATCAACGCCCGGGCTGCCGGGCCAATGCAGGGGAAGAGACTCATGGCCAATCAAGGGAATTCGCGGAAGTTCTGGGTTGCTGGCGGCGCTATCGCCGTCATCGGCGTAGTGGGCATGATTGCCCTTGACTACCCGCCCGCCAGCGAAGACGCGTCGGGCACGATCGTCCCGGCCAAGCGTTTCCGCGCTGACGGCGGCGGCGCGACGATCCAAGGGGACAGCACTGCATCGCAGTCAGGTAGCGCCGCGGCCTTGAATGGCGCTTCGGGTGCTTCGGGTGCTTCGGGCGCTTCGGGT
>JAOUGW010000050.1 GCA_029865465.1 Gammaproteobacteria bacterium | reverse complement strand
GCCTGCAGGAATGGAACGACGAGCAGACGCACGAGCTGCCCGTCGATGATCACGCCCGTGCGCGGCTCGCGCTCGCAATGGGACTGCCCGGCTGGCCGGAGCTCGCGCGTGAACTCGACCATCATCGGGGTCGAGTCAGTGCACATTTTCACCGCGCGGTGTTTGCACCAGGTGCCACGACTGCGGAAGACGAGGCGAGTGCCGGGCTCGAGCACATCCTCGATCCCGAACTCGACGACGCGCGCCGGCGCGAGCGGCTGGCCGTGCTGCAGGCACCCGCCCTGGTCGAGCCGGTCCTGCGGCAGCTCGACCAGTTGCGCGAGGGTGCCTATTACCGGCGCCTCGACGAGACCGGCCGCCGCCGCCTGCAGGTGCTGTTGCCGCGCCTGCTGCGGGCAGTAGCGCGTGTCCCGAACGCGGAGGCCGCGTTGTCGCGCGTGCTGCACGTGATCGAGCGCATCGGCGGCCGCACGGTGTACCTCGCGCTGCTCAACGAAAACGCAGTGGCGCGCGAACGGTTGTTCGAGCTGTGCGCGCATTCGCAGTTCCTTTCCGACCAGATCGCGGCGTTCCCGTTGCTGCTCGACGAGTTGCTCGACGAGCGGTTGTTCGACGCGACGCCGACCCGGGCCGAGCTGGCCGTCGAGCTGCGCAATCGGATGGCGAACTGCGCGGTCGACGACACCGAGCAGCAGGTCGAAGCCCTGCGGCAGTTCCAGCGCACCGCGATGTTCCGCATCGCCGTCCCGGACCTCACGGGCCGCCTGCCGCTCATGAAGGTGAGTGACCGCCTGACGGACCTGGCGGAGCTGCTGGTGCAGGAGACGCTCGACCTCGCCTGGCAGCAGATCGTTGCACGGCACGGCGTGCCGTTGTGCGGACCGGCGGACGATGCGCTGCGGCAGGCCGGGGTGGTGGTCGTCGCGTACGGCAAGTTCGGCGGCATCGAGCTCGGCTACGGATCCGACCTCGACTTGGTGTTCCTGCACGATTCGAGCGGGGAAGTGCAGCGCACCGCCGGCCCGCACGTGGTCGACAACGGCGTGTTCTTCCTGCGGCTCGTGCAGCGGCTCGTGCACCTGCTCACCGTGCATTCGGCGGCCGGTCGTCTCTACGAGGTCGACACCCGCCTGCGCCCGAGTGGCAAGGGCGGCTTGCTGGTGCAGAGCATCGAGGGCTTCGCGGACTACCAGCGCACGGACGCGTGGACGTGGGAGCACCAGGCATTGCTGCGCTCACGGGCCGTCGCCGGCGGCGCGGAATTGAAGAACCGCTACGAGTCGCTGCGAATCGAGTTGCTGCGCACGGCGGTGCGCCGTCAGACCCTGCGCGAGGACGTGCGCGCGATGCGCGAACGGATGCGGTCGGAGCTGTCGAAGTCGAAGGCCGGTGAGTTCGATCTGAAGCAGGACGAGGGCGGCATCACCGACGTCGAATTCCTGGCCCAGTACTGGACGCTGCTGTGGTCGCCCCGCTACGCGGAGCTGGTGACCTACTCCGACAACATCCGCCAGCTCGAAAGCCTGGCCTCGATCTGCCTGGTGCCGCAGGCAACCGTCGACGTGCTGACTGCCGCCTACCGGACCTACCGGCAACGGCTGCACCACCTGTCGCTCGAGGGCGGTGAAAACGTCGCGCCGGCGGCCGGGTTCGAGTCGATCCGCGCCGCGGTCACGGCGATCTGGCGGCAAACCATGGGGCCGGACCTATAATCCAGCCAGAAGTGAGTAGTGAGTAGTGAGTAGTGACTAGTGACTAGTGACTGGTCACTACTCACTACTCACTACTCACTATTCACTATTCCCTATTCACTAAACCGGGGCATCCCTCTCATGGCCGAACTCCTCGTCCCGATCTCGCCCGGCGAACTCATCGACAAGATCACGATCCTCGAGATCAAGTCGGCGCGCATGACCGACGCGGCCAAGCTGCACAACGTGCGCACGGAACTGACGCTGCTCAACGGAACCTGGCGCGCCTCGGCTTATTCGGCAGTGGACATCACCGCGGAATGGACCGGGCTGCGTGAGGTCAACGGACAGCTGTGGGACATCGAGGACCGCATCCGTGACAAGGAACGCGACGGCCGGTTCGACGCCGAGTTCATCGAGCTCGCGCGCGCGGTGTACGTGACGAACGACGAGCGGGCGGCCATCAAGCGCCGCATCAACACCAGGCTGGGGTCGAGCCTCGTGGAAGAGAAGAGCTACAAGGAATACCGGAAGTAGGGGAAGGACAGGAAGGGCAGGAAGGGCAGGAAGGGCAGGAAGGGGGCAGGGGCTATTGCAGGCACACGACCAGTTTGGCCACGTGGCTGCGCCAGTGGATCGGGATCACCACGGGCCGGCCGCCGGCCGGCAAGTCGACGCTGTTACCTGCGCCGGTGACGACGCTCGGCACGGAGATCGCGAAGTCCTTGCCCAGGTCGCGTCGGACGTTGCCGGCGATGGTATTCGCGACCTCGCCGACGAGGTCGCACAGGTACTCGTGCGAGACGTTGCTTTCGTTCATCTTCATCAGCAGCACGGTGAGCATGCCGCGGGGCGCGGAGAAGTAGACGATGCCGTTGCGACGGCCCGACACCGCGATGACGCCGTTGTAGTCGTGGATCTCGGGCGCGCCCTCGGTGACCAGGTACGGCGAGCCGACGGAGGCCGCCTGCTGCGCGGCGACCTCGAAATAGCGGGTCGTGCCGTGGACGAACGCGCGGATGTCCTGTTCTTCGAGCATGGGTGTGTCAGGCGCCGCCGATCAGCTCGGCCAGAGCTTCGTTGAGCTGGCGGTCCGAGAACGGCTTGTTGAGGAAGCCGTTGGCGCCCTTCTCCATGGCTTCGACGGCCGTGGCCTTGTCGGCCAGGGCGGAGATGATCAGGATCAGGACATCCGGCTTGATGGCGACCAGCTGTTCGACGCACTCGATGCCGTCCATCTCGGGCATCGTGATGTCCATCGTGACGACGTCCGGGTCGGTCTGGCGGAAGACCTCGATGGCCTCGACGCCGTTCGACGCCAGCCCCACGACCTGCAGGTGCTCGATCTGCTGGCAGCGCTCGATGCGCCGGCGGATGACATTGGAGTCATCGACGATGAGCAGCTTGAGCTGCGTGGCCAGGGCTGGAGCGTTGGCGGCCATCGCGGGGATTCCTGCGGGGGTGAACGTCAGGCGACGGCTTCTTGCTGGCCACTTTGCGCGGGCAGCGAGATGGTGAACCGGGTGTACCTGCCGGGCGCAGTCGAGATGCTGATCCTGCCGCCGATCGACTGGATGGCTTTCAGCACGAAGTCCAGGCCTACGCCGCGTCCGGCGTCCCGGCCATTGCCGTCGTGGGTCGAAAAGCCGGGTTTGAAGATCAGTGCGAGGCTCGCCTTGGTGTCGAGTTGCTGGGCTTCACTCGCGCTCAGGTCGCCGCGCCGCACGGCCGCTTCGCGCAGCCGCTCCGGGACGATGCCGCACCCGTCGTCCTGGAACGCCAGCTCGGAACCCCGCTCGCCGGGCATGAACTGAATCTGCAGCAGCCCGGCCTCGTCCTTGCCGAGTCCGCGCCGGGTGCCGGCATCCTCGATGCCGTGCACCACCGCGTTGCGCACGAGCTGGATCGCGATGTCACGCACCGTCTTGCGCAAGTCGCCGGGCACCTCGTCGAGGCCGGTGGTGACCAGCCGGACTTTCTTGCCGGCATCCGTGGCGACGCGCTGGGCCAGCGCGTCCAGGGGGGCCGTCATGCCGTGTTCGCCGGCATCGTGTGGCGTCGCAGTCGCGGCGCGCGCGGTCGGAGCGGCAGTCAACAGCGCGTTCGTCCGCAGGGCATCGGCGCGGTTGGCCAGTTCACGGATCGATTGCAGGTGGCCGAGGATTTCGTCGAGATTCACGACCAGCGGCAGGAAGTCGTTGCCGGACAGCTGCGAGCGTTGCCGCAGGTCCTGCAGCAGGTCCTCGAACGCATGTGTGCGGCTCTCGACCGAAGCCAGGCCCAGTGTCGCGGCGTCGCCCTTGATGCGATGCATCTCGCGGAAGATCTGGTCGATCTTGGCGCGGAAATCGCCGTCGCCGCGCGCCGGGACCTTGAGGACGCTGTTGACCTGGGCCAGCGCCGCGCTCGTGTCATCGAGAAACGAAACCAGTTGGTCGGGGTCGACCTGCAGCAGGCCGAGCAGCATGTCCATCTGTACCTGGGCATTGGCCTGGGACACCTTCAGTTCGCGCGCCAGCATCACCCGGGATGTCACGTCGGTCACGGACACCAGGATGTGACGCACGCCGCGGTCGCCCTTCACGCGATGGAAATCGAATTCCAGGTAGCGCAGATCGCGGCTGCCGTCCCCGCGATCGAAATGAACCTCGACCTCCGCGAGCGGGTTGATGCTGCGGATCAGGTTCTCGTTGGCGCGTTCGCCCCAGAGCAGCTTCACGTACTTCATCGCCGTGGCCAGCGTCTTCTCGGTCACGGTGTCGCGGAGCAGGTCCTCGAGCGTCATTCCGCTGAAGTCATCGCGGCGGAACAGCGCGGACAGCGAGGCGGAGCAAGCCTTGCCGATGCGGAAGTCGGCATCGAGCAGGAACAGCCCGTCCTTGACCGTGCCCAGGATGTCGCGCGTCTGGTTCTGGGCCTCGACAGCGAGCCGCTCATGGCGGACCTTCAGCCACTGGAAGTACGCCAGCAGTGCCACCAGCAGGCAGGCGAAGGCGACGCCGGTGAGCATCAGCTTGCGCAGGGTTGCAGACGCCGTGACCACCTGCCGCTCGAGGCTCGCGCCGACCGCCGCAAGGGCCGAGTCGAGGCGATCCGTCGCGCCACGACTGGACTTGATGGCCTGGCGCACGTCCTTCTGCAGCTGGCGGCCGCTCGAGTTGAGCTGCGTGCCGGAGGAATAGGAATCGCGGTAGGGCAGGCCTTTGAACCCCGCGACGGGATCCAGGGCCTTGCGGTAGTCGGACCAGAGACTCTCTATTGCGCGCAGTTCAGTGGAGTTGCCGGCCGCCGACAGCTTGAGTTGCGCCAGCGACTGGTCGAAGCCCTGCACTGAGCCGCCCAGGTCCTTGACCGCCTGGCCGACGAAGTCCCGCGACCCGAGGCGGTCGCGGATCGTGACGAGCGACTTGGCGATCGCGGCTGGCTGGCCACGCTGCTCGCTCGCCAGCTTGAGCACTGCAGTGTCGGCCGACAGTTGATCGGCAACGCGGTACCCGGGCACCAGCACCAGCCCGATGAATGCGACGAGCAGGACGAGGAAGCCGGCGGTCGCGGCCCGGTCGCGCGTGCGTGCTGACGAGTGTGTGGTCATGCTGCCCTGCTGTGCCGCCGGCGAGCGGTCCCTGCTGCTCATGGCGCGGTTGCGTCGTCGGGCCGGAAGAGAATATTGGTCACGACGGTCGCCTCGTATTCCGGGTTGCCGACCGCGAGCGGCTTGAAGCGCCACCGTCGGACGGCATCGAGCGCCACCCGGTCGAATACGTCGACCGGGCTAGAATTCAGGATCTCCGCGGACTTGACCTTGCCGTCCGCGCCCAGGGTAATGCGCACTCGCACTTCGCCGCCGATGCCCCGTTTCAGGGCGTCTTTCGGGTACTCCGGCGGCACGTACCTCGTGCGCTTCACTTCGCTCGGCGACAGCTGGTGCGGAACCTTCAGCCTCGCAAGGGCACTGTCCTGCGACGGCTCGAGCAGGCGGCCGTCACCGATGCGATCCGCCGCCCGTGGCGTGAGTCGTTCGCTCTGCGTCGCGGGCGGTTGCGCGGTGCCTGCAGGTGGCGCGGCGCGTATCGCGGCGGCGACGCGCGTGGGGCTCACGCCGAGGGCGCGCGCTTCTGCGAGCCAGCGTTCCAGCTCGTCGCGTTGCGGCTGTGCCGCAGCTTCGCGAATCTTGAGCAGGATCGCCTGCGTCAGTTCGGCCGTCGCCGCATCGACCAGCCCCTTGGGTTCCGCTGGCACCCTGCGCAGCTGGACCAGGTAGGTCTTCGCGCTGTCCGTGGCCGGGTCGACCAGCTTGCCATCGCGGATTCGCGTCGAGACCAGTTGCGCCAGCCGCTGCGCACGCGCTTCACCCTGCCGGCGGCTGATTTCTTCTGCCGCCGCGCTCTGCGCGTCCGCCAGTCTCGCGGCGGCCTGCGCCAACCCGGGATCATCCGGACGAATGAGCTTGAGCTGGGCGAGCGTGTTCGCGGCGTCGTTGAGCCTGCGCTGCGCAAGTTCCGACTGCAGTCGCTCGTCGAGCAGGGCACCGATTCGTTGCAGGCCTTCCGTCGCTTCGTCGTTGTCCGGGTCCTGCGCGAGCACCGCTCGGAAGTAGGCGAGCGCATTGTCGCTTGCGGGATCGGTGTAGCGACGGGCGCTCATGGCAGTGCGCGCCCGCTCCAGCAGCTCCTCGCTCGAGCCAGCCTCGACGTCTGCAGCGTCGATCGCCGGGGCCGCAATGGCGGGCTCGGCAGGCTGGCCTGCAGGGGCGACGCTCGCCGGAGCGCGATCGTCTGTGTCCGGCGCACGCAGCGTGAACCACGCCGCAGCGATCGCGATGATTACAACGCCGGCGACGATGGGGGCCCATGTTCGCAGCGTGCTGCCGCCCGCCGGACCGGCAGAGCCGATCGCTGCTGCACGCGATTGACGCACATCGCTGGCGTGCCGGGCCATTGCCCGCGGCGACACGGGAGCGACAACGATCGGCGCGGAATCGGTGGCGGCCGGCTCGGTGATCGGCTGCGCGGCCAGGGTGAGTCGAGCCAGTGCCTCCTCGCGTGCGCCGTCGAGGACGGCGCTCGTCTGGCTCGGTGCGAAGGGAATCGACAAGATTGCAAAGGTCGCCGATCCCTTGAGGGCATGCGCGACCGTTGCGCTCTCGTCGGGCGTCGCAAGCACGACGACGACGCAGGTGCCGTCGGGCGACTGCATGCCTGCGACGGTCGCCGCAAGATCCTGTTGGCCTCGCGCATCCAGCAGCAGCACGCAGGGCCGCAATGGCCGGATGAATTCACGGGCCGCAGCGGCCGACTCAACGTGTCGAAGACTGGCCTCGCCATCCAGGGCCTGGCCGATCTGCTCGAGCAGCGCGTCATCATTGGTCAGGGCGATGACGTCAACCCGCGGCGCGCGCGCGATGCGTGGCTCGCCAGCCAGTTCGGGGGTCGGGTGCGCCTGAGCGGGCGCAGGTATCGCGGCCAAGGGAACACTCCTGTCGGGTCGCCGAGCCGGCGCGCCTGGCGCGAGGGCTTTCGCACACACGAGTGTAGATAAGGAGTATTTCCCAACCTTGTGCCACGTCACAGATCGGGAGACGGAACGGCACCAGCCACCTCGCGACGACGCGGTCAGGCCGGTCGACCGGGAATTCCGATGACGTTATGTCGAGTTTCGGCGCGAGTCTGGCTGGTTCTCGCCGCACTGCCGAGAGCGGGAGCGGTGAGGACGGGTTCCGACTAACCCCTTCCTGTCCTTCCTGTCCTTCCTGTCCTTCCTGCCCTTCCTGCCCTTCGTCTACTTCCCCTACTTCCTCAGCGTGAACTCAGCTGAGCAATACGGGCACTTTGCCGAGCCGGTCTTCTCGACGGCCAGGTACACGCGGGGATGCGAGTTCCACAGGTGCATGCCCGGCATCGGGCAGGCGAGCGGCAGGTCGGCCGCGGTCACCTCGTAATGGTGCTGGGCGTTCGGCTGGATGAGCTTGTCGCTGCGTACTGCCGTCACGGTGAGGCTGCCTTTGCGTCGAAGTGAGAAACGGGCCGGCCCGGTCCGGGTGCGCATTATCGCGCAGCTTCCCCCACGCGCGCTACGCAGTGGGCGTGCGAGGCGCGCCCGCCAGCATCAGTTCGTCGAGCTTCTCGATCGCATCGTCGACCTCGATCAGGTCCATCACGCCCGGCATCTCGATCTTCTCGGTCCAGGGCAGGTGCTCGGCAGACCGGTTCAGGAAGCGGCTTGCGGCGCGATCGTAGCGATCCACGCACCAGCGGCGGCTGTAGTACGGGCCGCTGCGCTCCGGATTCGTCGGGGCATACAGCCCGATCACCGGCGTGCCGACCGCCGTAGCCATGTGCGCCGGGCCCGAATCGGGCGACACCAGCGCGGTCGCCCGCTGCAGCGTCGCCAGCAGCTCGAGCAGGGTGTCGCGCCCGATCAGGTTGCGGCAAGGCTGCCGCATTTCCTGCTCGATCCGCGTGCCGTATTCGAGTTCGAGCGGGCTGCGACCACCGCACAGCAATACTTCCATGCCGTGGCGCTGCACGGCGTGATCGGCGAGTGCGGCATAGCGAGCGACGCTCCAGTTGCGCAGTTCGTGGCTCGAGCACGGGCTGAGCACGAGCGTGGGTCGGGCGGCGTCGGGGATCGCCGCTTGCGCATAGGCCAGCGCGGATTCGGGCAGCGGAATGTCCCAGCGCATCGAACGCGTGGTGACACCGAGCCGCTCGGCGAACCCGAACAGGCTGTCGAGCACGTGCTCGCGGGTCCGCGCCGCAATCTCGGCGTTGGTGAAGAGCCACTGTCCTTCGCGCGCCCGGGCTCGGTCGAACCCGATCCGGTGCCGGGCCGGCACCATCAGCGACGCGATGCTCGCGCGCAGGGCCAGCTGCATGTGCAGCAATGCATCGAACCGCCGGCCGCGCAGCCGCGAGCGCAGGTCGCAGTAGCCCCGGGCGCCGGCATTCTTGTCGAACACGATGAATTCGATGCCGGGGATGTGGCCGAGCAGCTTGTGTTCGAGCGTGCCCAGGATCCACGTGATCTGCGTCGACGGCCAGGTGTCCTGCAGCGTGCGGACGACCGGCAGCACGTGGCACACGTCGCCCAGCGCCGACAGGCGCAGGATGCAGACGGACGACGGCGGTGTGGTGAAGAGGGGCTGCTTCATCTGCGGCTGGAAACGGTAGGCAGCGGCGTCGGGATCGTGAACAATCCGCACCGATGAACGAAGCAGCCGCCGCCGGGGAGGAGGCGCTCGCGCGCGGGGCGGGCGGCGCGATGCTATACGATGCCTCCTGTCTCCACCATCCAGACACAGCCGTGTTCGATCCGTCGCACTGGCAGGCGCAGGGCGCGCTCGAGACGACGCGCGGTGGCCGCGGCACGGTCGCGTTCGTGCGCGCGAGCCGGGACCAGCGCTGGGTGCTGCGCCACTATCGCCGTGGCGGACTCATGGCCCACCTCTCGGACGACCTCTACGTGTGGACCGGCGCCGATCGCACGCGCGCGTTCAGGGAGTGGCGCCTGCTGCGTCAATTGCGCGCGTGGGGACTGCCCGTACCCGCGCCCGTGGCGGCCAGGTACCAGCGCGCCGGGCTCTGCTACCGCGCCGACCTGCTCACCGCAGAATTACCAGTGCGCCGCACGCTGACCGAGGCGCTGCAGCAAGCGCCGTTGCCGATCCAGGCATGGCATGCCATCGGCCGGTGCGTCGGATCGCTGCACGCGCGCGGCGTGCAGCACGCGGACCTGAACGCGCACAACCTGCTCGTTGGCGCGGGCAACGACATCTACGTGCTCGACTTCGATCGCGGCCAAATCCGTGCGCGTGGGGCGTGGGAACGAGCCGTGCTCGCGCGGCTGCGGCGCTCGCTGCTGAAAGTGACCCGGGGCCTGCCGGCCGACCGCTTTACCGGGGTGCACTGGCAGGCCGTGCTGGCCGGTGCCGGGGCAGGCTGAACCCACGCGATGCGACTGCTCTACGTCCTGCTGATTTACCTCGTCGCGCCCGTCGTGCTCGCGCACGAAGCGTGGAAGTCCCTGTTCAACCCGCAGTACCGCGGCCGCCTGCGGCAACGACTTGGCTTCGTGCAGCGGCCGGGTCGACCGGGGTCCGTGTGGATTCATGCGGTGTCGGTAGGCGAGGTACAGGCCGCGGCCGGGCTCATCGCCGAGTTGCGCCGGCGCCATCCGGCGCTGTCGATCGTGCTCACCACGGTGACGCCGACCGGCGCGCAGCGGGCGAAGTCGTTGTTCAAGGACGACGTGCAGATCAGTTACCTGCCGTACGACCTGCCGGGATCGGTCGGACGCTTCCTCGACCGGGTCGAGCCGCAGGTCGTCATCATCCTCGAGACCGAGATATGGCCCACGCTGTACCACCAGCTCGGCCAGCGGCAGATTCCGCTGCTGCTCGGCAGCGCGCGCGTGTCGACCCGCTCCGTCGATCGCTACCGGCGCATGGCCTCGCTGTTCCGCGACACGCTGTCGCACGGCATCCTGATCGGTGCGCAGACGCCGGCCGACGCCGAGCGCTTTCGCGCCATCGGCGCCGCTCCCGGCCGCGTGCAGGTCACGGGCAACATCAAGTACGACCTGGCGATTCCGGCCGCAACGGTCGCGGCGGGCGGTGCGCTGCGACAGCAATGGGGAGCAGGCCGCCCTGCGTGGATCGCCGGCAGCACGCACGAAGGCGAAGAAGAGGCCGCGCTGGCTGCGCACGCCGCAGTGCGTGCCCGCCATCCGGACGCGTTGCTGCTGCTGGTGCCGCGGCACCCGCAGCGCTTCGATTCGGTGCGCGGGCTGTTGCGCAAGCGCGGGATACCGTACGTGCAGCGCAGTTCGGGCGTGCTGCCCGCGCGTGGCGACCAGGTGTTCCTGATCGATACGCTCGGCGAGCTGCAGATGTTCTACGCCGCCGCGGACATCGCCTTCGTCGCGGGCAGTCTCGTTCCGGTCGGGGGGCACAGCCTGCTCGAGCCCGCAGTGCTCGGACTGCCGATGCTTTCGGGTCCGCACACGCACAATTCGCAGGACATCGCCGACATGTTCGAACAAGCCGGCGCACTGCGCATCGTGCGCAGCCAGGAAGAGCTGGGCTATCGCCTGCTCGAGTGGTTCGGCGACCCGCAGCGGGCGCATGCCGCGGGCGCCCGCG
Source organism: Gammaproteobacteria bacterium (assembly GCA_029865465.1). Lineage (GTDB taxonomy): Bacteria > Pseudomonadota > Gammaproteobacteria > Steroidobacterales > Steroidobacteraceae > RPQJ01. Next base: position 5,725 of record JAOUGW010000050.1, on the reverse strand, counting down.
GGCGCGAGGCGGTGACGGCCAACCGTGGAGCGGTCGACCGCCTGGTCGCGATGGTCGAGCCTCTGCTCAGGATTTCGGCCTGACCACGGGCAGAGTCGTCGGCTGCGTCAGGAAGCCGTTGATCGCGTCGAGGTCGTCCTGCTGCAGGCCGCCGCTGGCCGATTCGAGGCGCACGATGTTGATCAGGTAGTCGTAGCGGCTGCGCGCGTATTCGCGCTGCGCCTCGAACAGGCGGCGACGCGCATCGAGCACGTCCACCGTCGTGCGCGTGCCGACTTCGAAGCCGGCTTCCGTCGCTTCGAGCGCGGTCTGGCTCGACTTCACGGACTGCTGCAGCGCCTGCACGCGCGCCTTTTCGGCGAGCACGCCCAGGTACGCGTCGCGCGTCTCGCGTTCGGCCGAACGCATGGTCCTCTCCAGTTTCTCGCGGGCTGCGCGGTGCAGTTGCACCTGTTCGCGCACGCGCGACTGCGTCACGCCGCCGCTGAAGATCGGGACGACGACCTGCACGCCGATCGTGTCCTGCGTCTGGCTCGCGTCGGCCGGGCCCGTGAGGCCGTTGTTGGTCTGGGTCGAGTCCGAGTCGAACTCGTTGCGCTGCGCGAAGAGTTCCACCGTCGGGTAGTGCCCGGCCTCGGCAACCTTGACGTTCGCGCTCGCCACTTCGCTGCCCAGGCGTGCCGCGATCACGTCGAGGTTGTTCGCGAGCGCAAGGTCCACCCACGCCTGCTCGTCCGCCGGGTCCGGCTTGTCGAGCGGCATCTGTTCCGCCGGCTTCACCAGCGACTTGTAGTCCTTGTCGGTGAGCTCACGCAGCACTTCCTGGGAGGTTGCGAGCAGGCGCTTGGCGGCAATGACGCCGGCCGTCGCGCTGTCGTGCGCGGCGCGCGATTCCTGCACGTCCGTGACGGCGATCAGGCCGACCTCGAAACGCTTCTCCGCCTGCTCGAGCTGCCGGCTGAACGCTTCGAGCGTGGCCTGCGCCGCTTCCAGCGTGTCTTCGGCCGCGAGCACGTCGAAATAGGCCTGGCTCACGCGCACCAGCAGGTTCTGCTGCGCGGCGCGGTAGGTGGCCTCGGCCACGGCCACTTCCGCATCGGCGCGCTTCAGCGCCTGCCACTGGTCCCAGCGGAACAGCGATTGCGTGATCTCGGCCTGGTAGTTCCAGAAGTCCGAGCTGGTGGACTGCGTGTTAGGCACTGGCACGATGACGGCCGGCGTGTTCGGGTCGTTGTCCGTGTCGAACCGCTGCGTGAAGGTCGAGTTGCCATCCGACTCACGGGTCGCGACCTGGCCGTTGACGTTGATCTGGGGCAGCAGCAGGCCGCGGGCCTGCGGCTTGAGTTCGAGCGCGGCCGCGCGCCGGGCCTCGGCTTCGCGCACCAGCGGGTCGCTGCGGACGGCGTCCTGGTAGACCTCGATCAGGTTCTCGGCGCGGGCCGGGGCCGTGCCCAGCAGGGCAGCGGCAACGCTGCAGGCGAGAAGGAGCGATTTCGTCGTCATGAGTACACCGTGACGGCCAAGGCCGCGCAATTGGTCAACTAGTGTTGTACTAGACTATATCACCTGCGGGGCGATTGGCTAGCCCCCCAGTCCACAGGTTCAGAAAACGAACTGCGGCGGCCCTGGCGCATGCAGCAAAGCGGGCATCCCCGTCTCGAACAGGCTCTCGCGCGACCAGTCCGCAGGCCCGGTGCGAGTCACCCGGACTGCCTCGAGCATCGGACCGCTGCCGATGCACGCGAACAGCCGGCCGCCGACCTTGAGCCCGCGTTCGAACCGGGCATCGTAGACCGGCAGCGAGCCCGTCAGGGCGATGACGTCGTAGGCGTCTCGTTCCGCGAACTGCATGGCGTCGGCCGTTGCCGCAACGACGTTGTGGATGCCCGTGCGCGCGAATGCCTGCGTGGCGCCGGCGACGAAGTCCGGGAACAGGTCGATGGTGCGCACGCTGCGGGCGAGCTGCCCGATGCAGGCTGCAAAGAAGCCGGTGCCGGTGCCGACTTCGAGTGCGTGCTCATGCGGCTGGATTTCGAGCGACTGCAGGATCCGGCCTTCGACCTTCGGAGCCAGCATGCACTGGCCATGCGCCAGCGGCACGTTGGCGTCGGCAAAGGCGATCTCGCGATAGCCCGCCGGCGCGTATTCCTCGCGGGGCACCCGGCCCAGGGCATCGAGCACCTTGAGGTCCAGCACCTCCCAGGCGCGGACCTGCTGCTCGATCATCTGGCGACGGGCAAACTGGACGTCGAACATGCGGGTGATTCCAGGACGGAGGAGACAAGGGTCCGGCGGCGCGGCCGGCGCGAAGGTTAAGGTCTCGGCACCGGCGCGACAAGCCGAACGGCCTGTGCATTATGGTGAATCCAGAGGGTGCGCGCGACACGTTCCTATATGCTGCGCACGCAAGCCTGGGACATGCAGGAAAACAACTACAACACCTTGCTGGAACGCAGGTGTCCGCGGCCGACAAGGACATGGCCAGCCCGGAGAATCACACCTTGATGTTCGCGCTGATCCTGCTGGGTGCCGTGGCGGTCGTGCTGGCCGTGGCGCTGCTGCAGCGCCTGAGCGAGATCCGTCGCTTGCGCGAGCTGGGCGAGCGCGTGCAGGCCGTGGCTGACAGCGGCGACCTGGCCGAGCGCCTTGCACCCCATGCCGACGCGGGCAGTGCGCGCGAGATCGCCGGCGGCGTCGACCGCCTGATCGAACGGCTGCAGGACGAGAGTTCGGCGCGCGAAGAACGCGAGTCCGTCTACCGGCGGCTGCTCGAGACGATGACCGAAGCGGTGCTGGTCGAACGCGACGGCATCCAGCTGGCGAACGCACGCTTCGCCGAACTCGCGGGCGCGGCGAATCCCGGCAAGCTCTTCGGGCGCCGCCTGGCCGACCTCGTCCATGCCGACTACGCCGAACTCGTCACCGAATACCTGCGCCGCCATGCGGCGGGCGAAGCCGCGCCCGCACGGCTCGAAGTCGAACTGCAGGCGGATGCCGCGGGCCAGCCGCACCGTCTCGAGCTCAGTTTCGCGCGCACGATGCTGGATCGCCGCCCGGCGGTGATCGTGACCGGCGTCGAAATGGCGCCGCACGCGCCCGCCGCGACGACCAGCCTGCGCAGCCACGGCAGCGCGTGGGAAGCGCTGGATTCGCTCGCCGAGGGCGTGCTCACGACCGACGTCGACGGCCGCATCGTCTATGTCAACACGTCCGGCGAGCAGCTGATCGGCAGGCCCGCCAGCGAGATCCTCGGCCGCACGCTCGGCGACGTCATCGAGCTGGTGGAAGAGGGCGACCGCAAGGCGGCCAGTGACCCCGTCCGGCAGAGCCTGACGACCGGAGCGCGCGTCAGCCTCGGTCGCCGCGGCATGCTCGTCTCGGCCGCAGGCGACGGCGAGCGTTCGATCGAACTGACGGTGTCGCCCATGCGCGACGCGAACGGTCGCGTCGACGGCGCCGTCATCGCGCTGCGTGACGTGAGCGACCTGCGCGGCCTCACGCGGGCGATGACGTACCAGGCGAGCCACGACGCCCTCACCGGGCTGGTGAACCGCCGCGAGTTCGAGCGCCGGCTCGACGAAGCACTGGAGGCGACGCGTGGTGGCGCGCGGCACGTGCTGTGCTACCTCGACCTCGACCGTTTCAAGGCCGTCAACGACGAATGCGGCCACGTCGCGGGCGACAGCATGCTGCGGGAAGTCGCGGCTCTCATCAAGGACGCGGTCCGCGACTCGGACACCGTCGGCCGTCTCGGCGGCGACGAGTTCGCCATCCTGCTTGCGGGCTGCCCGCTAGAGAAAGCCCGCCAGATTGCCGATGACGTGGTGCGCGCGGTCAACGATCACCGCTTCGTCTGGAAGGACAAGATCTTCGGCATCGGCGTGAGCGTGGGCCTGGTCGAAATGACGGTCGAGAGCACCTCCATCGAAGACCTGCTGCACGCCGCCGATTCGTCCTGCTACGTGGCAAAGAAGCAGGGCGGGCACGTCCATGTGTACTCGGCGCGCGACGAAGCCGATGCCCGCCAGCGTGGCGAGATCCTGTGGCTGCAGCTGCTGCAGTCGGCACTCAAGGACGACCGCTTCGAGCTGCACGCGCAGCCGATCATGCACGCCTCGCCGGACATGCAGGAGGGCGGTCCCGGCCTCGAGATCCTGTTGCGGCTCAAGGACGACCAGGGGGTGTCGATCGCGCCCGTCGAGTTCATGCGCGCGGCTGAACGCTATCGACTGATGCCGCACGTGGACCGCTGGGTCGTGCAGACCTCGCTCACGTTGCTGGCACGCGGGGCCATCCGCCTCGCGCCCGACCGCAGTCTCTGCATCAACCTGTCCGGGCAGACGCTCGGCGACGGCGCCTTCCTCGAGTTCGTGGTCGAGTGCCTCGATCGCACCGGCGTCGCGCCGAACCGCGTCTGCTTCGAAGTCACCGAGAACTCGGTGATCACCAACATCGAGCACGCACGCCGCTTCATCGGCGTGCTGCATGGCATGGGGTGCCAGTTCGCGCTCGACGACTTCGGCCGCGGCCTGAGCTCGTTCGCGAACCTGAAGAACCTGTCGCTCGATTACCTCAAGATCGACGGCTCGTTCATCCGCAACCTGGCCTCCGACAACGTGAACCAGGCGATGGTGACCGCGATGGTCAAGCTCGCGCGATCGCTCAATTTCAAGGTGATTGCCGAGCAGGTCGAGGACCTGAGCGCGCTCGATTCAGCGCGCCGCATGGGCGTCGACTTCGTCCAGGGTTACCAGGTGGGACGTCCGGCGCCGCTGCTGCTGGCCAGCTGACAGCAGGGGCCAGGCGGCTTCGCTCGCATCCGGGCGTCGCGATCCACGACGGGAATACCCTCGCTGCTGCGTTATGCTGGCGGACGTGATTACGATCGCCTCGCTTTTCGTCTATCCCGTCAAGTCCTGTCGCGGCATTGCGCAGCTGCAGGCACGGTTGACGCCGCGCGGGCTGCAGTACGACCGCGAGTGGATGGTGGCGTCGCCCGACGGCCGCTTCCTCACGCAGCGTGAAGCACCGCGGCTGGCGCTGGTCGGCACGGCATTGCACGACGATCACCTCGAGCTCTCTGCACCGGGCCTGCCGCCACTGGCCGTGCCGTTGCGGCAATCGGGTCGCGCGGCGTCCGTCGAGGTCACCGTCTGGCGTGACCGCGTGCTGGCCTGCGACGAGGGCCCTGCGGCCGGGAACTGGCTCGGCGAGCACCTGCGTCGCGACGTGCGGCTCGTGCGTTTCGACGACGCGCGCCCGCGACTGACGGATGCCGCATGGTCGCAGGGGCTTGCTGGCACGAGCGCCTTTTCCGACGGCTATCCGGTGCTGGTGCTGGCGCGCGCCTCGCTCGACGACCTCAATTCGCGCCTGCCGTCACCGCTGCCCCTCGATCGCTTCCGGCCCAACGTGTTGCTGGATGGCTGCGGGCCTTACGCCGAGGACGGGATCCGCGGGCTCGAAAACGAGCAGATGCGACTGCGGCTCGTGAAGCCGTGCACGCGTTGCGTCATCACGACGACCGACCAGGCCACTGCCGTGCCGCAGGGCGATGAACCGCTGCGCACGTTGAAGACGTATCGCTGGGATAGCTCGCTGCACGGCGTGACGTTCGGCCAGAACGCGATCGTCGAACGGCCGGGCCTGCTCGAGGTGGGCGCGCTACTGACGAGTGAATAGTGAATGGTGATTAGTGATTCGTGATTAGTGAATAGTGAATAGT
>JAOUGW010000272.1 GCA_029865465.1 Gammaproteobacteria bacterium | reverse complement strand
TTCATGGTCCAGGCTCTCGAGGAAGGACCCTAAAATACCCTGCCCGCGTGACCGTGAATGTGCGCGCTGTCACGAACCCGGGACGGGCGAGGGCCTATGGTGGGTCGTCGTCGCCCGGCAGGCCGCCCCGGCCCTTTACGACGCGCATGAGGTCGCGCCGTTCCCGCTTGTCGGGACGCCCCGTCGAGACGGGCCCGGACAGCCGGTTCAACTCGCGGATGTGCGCCCGGCCAGCCTCGCTCTCGGCCGTTTCGCGATAGTGCTGGCGTGCCTCGGCTGCCGGCCCGCGTCGCACGGGGATCGACACGACGTCGACGACGAACCGCTCGCGTTCCCGCGTGATCTGCAGCCGGTCGCCAGGCTTCACCAGGCGCGATGCCTTTATGCGATCGCCGTCCACCTGCACGTGCCCGCCGTCGACGGCTTCCTGCGCGAGGCTGCGGGTCCTGAAGAACCGGGCACACCAGAGCCATTTGTCGACTCGCAGCGAGCCAGCCGAACCACCGCGGCCGCCGGGGCCGTCCTTTTCATCGTCGTCGCCATGCCGGCGCGGCGGATCGTTCCTGCGGGGTGCCACGACCCGATTATAAGGCCCTTATAATCCGTGCTCCGCAGCCGCAGGCACCCTACCCCATGGATCGTGGCTTTCTCGACCGACTGGCCGCCCAGACCGAAGACCTGAAGGGCGCCGGTCTCTTCAAGCCGGAGCGCGTGCTGGCGTCACCGCAGCAACCCGTGGTCAGGCTCGCCGATGGCCGTGAACTGATCAACCTCTGCGCCAACAATTACCTCGCGCTCGCGAACCACCCGTCGATCCGCGAAGCCGCGCACCGCGCGCTCGACCGCTACGGGTACGGCATGGCCTCGGTGCGCTTCATCTGCGGCACGCAGGACGTGCACAAGGAACTCGAGGCGCGCCTGAGTGCGTTCCTCGGGATGGACGACACGATCCTGTACTCGTCGTGCTTCGACGCGAACGGCGGCCTGTTCGAGACGCTGCTCGACGAGCAGGACGCGGTGATCAGCGACGCGCTCAATCACGCGAGCATCATCGACGGCATTCGCCTGTGCAAGGCCCAGCGCCTGCGTTACGCCAACGACGACATGGACGAGCTCGAGTCGCGTCTCAAGGAAGCGTCAGGCGCGCGGGTGAAGCTCATTGCGACCGACGGCGTGTTCTCGATGGACGGCGTCATCGCGCGTCTCCGGGAGATCTGCGACCTCGCCGACCGCTACGGCGCGCTGGTGATGGTGGATGACTCGCACGCGACCGGCTTCATCGGCCAGGGTGGCCGCGGCACGCCGGAGTTCCGCGACGTGATGGGCCGCATCGACATCCTCACGGGCACGCTGGGCAAGGCGCTCGGCGGCGCAGCCGGGGGTTACACGGCGGCGCGCAGGGAAATCGTCGGCTGGCTGCGCCAGCGTTCGCGCCCGTACCTGTTCTCGAACAGCATCCCGCCCGTGATCGCGGCCACGACGCTGCGGGTGCTCGACCTGATTGAGGATGGCGACGAGTTGCGCGCGAACCTGCGGCGCAACACCGCGCATTTCCGCCGCCGCATGCACGAGGCGGGATTCACCATCGTGCCGGGCGAGCACCCGATCGCGCCGGTGATGCTGGGCGACGCAAGCCTTGCCGCGAAGTTCGCCGAGAGACTGCTGGCACGCGGCGTCTACGTCATCGGGTTCTCGTACCCTGTCGTCCCCATGGGCAAGGCCCGCATCCGCACGCAGATGACCGCGGGTCACTCGTTGCAGCAGCTGGACCGGGCCATCGAGGGCTTCATCGCCGTCGGCCGCGAACTGGGCGTCATCCGCTGATGCCCGGCCGGCGCATACACCGATCGAGGCGCGACCCGCGCCGCTGGAGAGCCGCAGCATGAAGGCACTGGTCAAGGCAAAGGCCGAACCCGGCATCTGGATGGAAGAAATCCCCGAGCCCAGGGTCGGCCCCAACGACGTGCTGATCAAGGTCGGCAAGACCGCGATCTGCGGCACCGACATGCACATCTACCTCTGGGACCAGTGGGCGCAGAAGACGATCCCGGTGCCGATGGCCGTGGGCCACGAGTACGTCGGCAGGATCGTCGAACTGGGCAGCGAGGTCCAGGGCTTCAAGGTCGGCGATCGCGTGTCGGGCGAAGGCCACATCACCTGTGGCCACTGCCGCAACTGCCGTGCCGGGCGCCGCCACCTCTGCCGCAACACGGTCGGCGTCGGCGTGAACCGCCAGGGCTGCTTCGCCGAGTACCTCGTGATCCCCGCGTTCAATGCGTTCAAGCTCAGCGACGCGATCACGGACGACGTGGCGTCGATCCTCGATCCGTTCGGCAACGCGACGCACACGGCGCTCTCGTTCAGCCTCGTCGGCGAGGACGTGCTGATCACGGGCGCGGGCCCGATCGGCATCATGGCCGTCGCGATCGCGCGCCACGTGGGCGCGCGCCACATCGTGATCACCGACGTCAACGACTACCGGCTCGATCTCGCGCGCAAGATGGGCGCGACGAAAGCCGTCAACGTCAGCCGCGACACGCTCGACCAGACGATGACGGACCTCGGCATGGTCGAGGGCTTCGACGTCGGCCTCGAGATGTCGGGCAACCCCGCCGCGTTCCGCGACCTGCTGCGCACGATGCACCACGGCGGCAGCGTCGCCCTGCTCGGCATCCCTCCCGGAGACACCGCCATCGACTGGAACCAGGTGATCTTCAAGGGGCTGGTGCTCAAGGGCGTCTACGGGCGCGAGATGTTCGAGACCTGGTACAAGATGTCGGCGATGCTGCAGAGCGGCCTCGACATCTCGCCCATCATCACGCACCGGCTGCCGATCGCGGAGTTCCGCGACGGCTTCGAGATCATGCGCAGCGGGCAGTCGGGCAAAGTCATCCTGGACTGGGCGGCGTGAGGAAGGGGTCAGGGGCAAGCGGATGGGGAGTGACAACCATGGCGATACGCACAGCCGAAGCAAACTGGACCGGCAGCCTGCGCGAAGGCCGCGGCGAACTGGCGCTCGGGAGCGGCGCCTTCCGCGGTCCCTGCACGTTCAAGTCGCGCCAGCCGCAAGGGCCGGGGCGACGGCAAACCGGTTAAACTTTCCGCACCGGATCACCCCACAGGAAGCGAAGCCATGCCCCTCGTCTCGATGCGCCAGCTGCTCGACCACGCTGCCGAAAACCACTACGGCCTGCCGGCGTTCAACGTCAACAACCTCGAGCAGGTCCGCGCGATCATGGAAGCGGCCGATGAGACCAACAGCCCGGTAATCATGCAGGGCTCGGCTGGCGCGCGTAAGTACGCGGGCGAGGCGTTCCTGCGCCACCTGATCCAGGCGGCCATCGAGGCGTATCCGCACATCCCGGTGGTCATGCACCAGGATCACGGCCAGTCGCCGGCCGTGTGCATGAGCGCCATCCGCTCGGGCTTCTCGAGCGTGATGATGGACGGATCGCTCAAGGAGGACGGCAAGACGCCCTCCTCCTACGAATACAACGTCGAGACCTCGCGCAAGGTCGTCGAATTCGCGCACTCGATCGGCATCACGGTCGAAGCCGAGCTCGGCGTGCTCGGCTCGCTCGAGACGATGAAGGCGGACAAGGAAGACGGCCACGGCGCGGAAGGCCACATGACGCGCGAGGACCTGCTGACCGACCCCGACCAGGCCGCCGACTTCGTCAAGCAGACGCAGTGCGATGCGCTCGCGATTGCGATCGGCACCTCGCACGGCGCCTACAAGTTCACGCGCAAGCCCACGGGCGACATCCTCGCCATCGAGCGCATCAAGCAGATCCATGCGCGCATCCCGAACACGCACCTGGTGATGCACGGCTCGTCGAGCGTGCCGCAGGAGTGGCTCGAGGTCATCCGCAGGCACGGCGGCCAGATGAAGGAGACCTACGGCGTGCCGGTCGAGGAGATCGTGACGGGCATCAGGCACGGCGTGCGCAAGATCAACATCGACACCGACATCCGCCTGGCGATGACGGGCGCGATCCGCAGGCACCTGTCCGAGAAGCCCTCCGAGTTCGATCCGCGCAAGTTCCTGGCCGACGCACAAACGGCCGCCCGGGGCATCTGCAAGCTGCGCTACGAAGCGTTCGGCTGCGCGGGCCAGGCGTCGAAGATCAAGCCGCTGTCGCTGGAGAAAATGGCCGAGCG
>JAOUGW010000271.1 GCA_029865465.1 Gammaproteobacteria bacterium | reverse complement strand
GCTGCGAAAGGAACTGGATCGAGGTTAGACTACTGGCCGCCCTGATCGGGCGGCGGGTCCGGGTTGACCTGCGCCGATCAATAAACCGAGGTTGAGCAGTGCCCAGAACCCGATCGAGTTTCCTCCCGCTCGGCGCGCTCGCCGCGAGCGTGCTGATCGCCGTGGGGGGCTGTGGGCGCGAGCCAGCAGCGACCGCGTCCGCTGCGCTGGACGTCAAGGTGATCGAGGCCGCACCCCGCTCCACGGAAATCTACCGGGAACTGGTCGGCGAGGTTCGCGGCTCGCGGGAAGTGGACATCCGCTCCCGGGTCAGCGGCGTCCTGCTCGGCAAGCACTTCGCCGACGGCAGCCTGGTCAAGGAAGGCGACCGCCTGTACACGATCGATGCCCGCGAATACCGGGCGCAGGTCGCCACCGCCGAGGCGCAGCTCGCATCGGCGCAGGCCGACCTGACGCGCGCGCGCCAGGACGTCGCACGCTACGAACCACTGCTGCGCGAAAACGCGATCAGTCGCCAGGTCTACGACACCGCCGTGGCGGCCGCCGCGCAGGCTGAGGCGCGGGTCGAAGCGAGCCGTGCCGGCATCACGGAAGCAAAGCTGGGCGTGGAATACGCCGACGTCCGGGCGCCGCTCACGGGCCGTATCGGCGCGTCGATGGTCTTCGAAGGGGCACTCATTACGGCAGGGCAGACGCTGCTCGCGACGGTGTCTTCCGACGATCCAGCCTGGGTGTACTTCAGCGTCAGCGAGGCCGATCTCCTCGCCTACGAGCGGCGGCAAGGATCGTCCGACGTCGCGGACGTCGACCCGGCGACCCGCAACGTGCGCCTGCAGTTGAGCGACGGGTCCGTTTACCCGCATCCGGGCCGGATCAACTTCAGTGACCGGGCACTCGACCCGAGCACCGGTACGTATCGCCTGCGGGCCGAGTTTCCCAACTCGGAACACCTGCTCCGTCCGGGGCTCTTCGCCAGGATCCGCGTCGTCGCCGAGAAACGCGACAACGTGATCGTGGTGCCTGACCGGGCGGTCCAGCAGCAACTGGGGCGCTATTTCGTGACCGTCGTGGCAGAGGGGGACAAGGCGGAGCTTCGTCCGGTGACGCTGGGGCCCCGCCTCGGCACCAGCGTGGTCATCGACAAGGGCGTCTCGGCCGGCGACCGGATCGTGGTCGAAGGCATTCAGAAAGCGCGCCCCGGCACACCGCTCAAGGTGACGGTGGTGACGCCGGCCGAGTTCGAGAGCCCGCCCGCGGCCGCGAGCTGACCGGACTCCCAGAATCATGTCGCGCTTTTTCATCGACCGCCCGGTCTTCGCGATCGTCATCTCGCTGTTCCTGTTGCTGGCAGGCTCGCTCTCCTACCTCAGCCTGCCGGTCGGGGAGTTCCCGGAGATCGCGCTGCCGAGCGTCACCGTGTCGGCCAGCTACCTCGGCGCGAGCTCCGATGTCGTCGAAGCCGCCGTCGCCACGCCGCTTGACCAGCAGATCAACGGCGTCACCGACATGCTGTACATCAGCTCGGTCAGTTCTGACAGCGGCATGGCCGACATCAAGGTGACCTTCAACCTCGGTCGCGATCCCGACATCGCGACGGTCGAAGTGCAGAACCGGGTTTCCCAGGCGCAGCCGCAGCTGCCGCAGGAGGTGATCGCCCAGGGCGTCACGACCGCGAAGCAGTCTCCGGACACGCTGATGTATTTCGCCTTGTACGCGCCGGAGAGCGCCTATGACGGCCTGTTCATCAACAACTACGCCTTCGTCAACGTCGTCGACTCGTTGAAGCGCCTCAAGGGCGTGGGCAACGTACAGGTGTTCGGCTCCGAGTTCGGCATGCGCATCTGGCTCAGGCCCGATCGCATGGCGAGCCTGGGCATCACCGCGTCCGACATCGCGAAGGTGGTGCGCGAGCAGAACGTACAGGCGCCGGCCGGACAGGTCGGCCAGCCACCGGCCAGCGCCGGGCAGAGCTTCCAGTACTCGGTCCGCGTCCGCGGGCGCCTCGTCACGGTCGAGGAATTCTCCGACATGATCGTCGGTTCGAAGCCGGACGGCTCGTTCGTGCGCCTGCGGGACGTGGCGCGCGTGGAACTGGGCGCCAAGAACTATTCCTACCAGTCGCAACTCGATGGCAAGCCGGCGGTCATGATGGCGATCCAGCTGGCCCCGGGCGCCAACGCGCTCGAGACCGCCGAGCTCGTGAACGGCGAACTCGACCGCATCAGGGCGGCCCTGCCGGAAGGCCTGAGCATCGGCATGATGTACGACTCGTCCGAGTTCGTGAATGCCTCGATCAAGGAAGTCCTGCACACCTTTGTCGAGGCGCTGGTGCTGGTGCTGATCGTGGTGTTCCTGTTCCTGCAGAACTGGCGATCCACGTTGATTCCGATGCTCGCCGTGCCGGTGTCGATCATTGCGACGCTGGCGGCTTTCCAGCTGCTCGGGTTCACCATCAACACCCTGTCCCTGTTCGGCATGGTGCTGGCCATCGGCATCGTCGTCGACGACGCCATCGTCGTGGTGGAGGCGGTCGAGCAGAACATGGCGGCGCACCACCTGTCGCCGCTCGAGGCCACCCGCAAGGCCATGGACGAAGTCGAGGGGCCGGTCATCGCGATCGCCCTGATCCTGGCCGCCGTGTTCGTGCCGATGGCTTTCATCCCGGGCGTGACCGGACAGCTGTACAAGCAGTTCGCGGTCACGGTGGCCGTCTCGACGATGTTCTCGGCACTGGTGGCGCTGACGCTGACGCCGGCGCTGTGCGTGATGCTGCTGAAGCCGCACGCCGCGGGCGACGAGCGTCGCGGGCCCCTCGCCCGCTTTTTCGCAGCCTTCAACCGCGGCTTCGACTGGCTGAACGATCGCTACGGATCCCTGGCGGCGGTCGGCGTCCGCCGGACGCTGCTGGCGCTCGGCGTGCTCGGCGCCGTCGTCCTGGCAACGGCCGGCATGTTCCGCATCACCCCGAGCGGATTCGTGCCGGACGAAGACAAGCGCGGCCTGTTCGTGCAGGTCCTGTTGCCGGACGCGGCGTCGCAGGAGCGCACTATCGCGGTGGCAAGCAAGGTCATGGAAATCGCGCGCGCGCAGGCGGGCGTCGAGAAGGTCGTCGCGGTCACCGGTTACGACATGATCTCGGGGACGGTCACGTCGAACGGCGCATTCCTGATCATCCGCCTGCTGCCGTGGGAGCAGCGCAAGACCAAGGAACTTTCATTCCAGGGCATCATGGAGAAGCTCGCAGCGGCCACACGCGACGTTCCCGAAGCGATCGTGGTGGCCTTCAACCCGCCTGCGCTACCCGGATTCGGTGCCGTATCGGGCTTCTCGTTCATGCTGCAGGCTCGCGCCGGTCAGTCACCCCAGGAACTCGCCAGCGTCACCGGTGATTTCATCGCCGCGGCACAGGCCCGCCCGGAGATTTCGCGGGTCACCACCACCTTCTCGGCCAACACGCCGAGCTACGACCTGGACGTCGACCGCGAAAAGGCGAAGAAACTCGGCGTGCCGATCAGCGACGTGTTCGCAGCACTGCAGACGTTCCTCGGCGGGTACGAGATCAACGACTTCACGCGCTTCGGCCGCAACTACAAGGTGTCGATGCAGGCGGAGCCGGAGTTCCGCACCGAGATCCGCGATGTCTCGAAGCTGTTCGTGCGCAACGACCGCGGGGAGATGCTTCCGCTCGACACGCTCACGACCGCCCGGGAGGGTGCCGGTGCACGATTCCTCAAGCGCTACAACCTTTACCGCACCGCCGAACTGAGCGGGTCGCCTGCCCCGGGCGCGAGCTCGGGCGATGCGCTGCGCGCGCTCGAAGAAACGGCGGCACAGGTGCTGCCAGCCGGCTTCGGCTACGAGTTTTCGGGCCAGAGCCTGCAGGAAATCCAGGCCGGCAACATGGCCACGATCGTGCTGGGGCTTTCGGTGGTGGTCGTGTTCCTGTTCCTCGCCGCGCTCTATGAAAGCTGGGCGGTGCCGTTCGCGGTACTGCTGGCCACGCCGTTCGGCCTGCTCGGCGCACTGGCCGGGATCAAGCTCGCCGGGCTCGACTTCAACGTCTATGGACAGATCGGCCTCGTGACACTGATCGGCCTGTCGGCGAAGAACGCGATCCTGATCGTCGAATTCGCCAAGTTGAATCGTGAGAAGGGCATGCCGCTG
>JAOUGW010000270.1 GCA_029865465.1 Gammaproteobacteria bacterium | reverse complement strand
CGGCGTGCCGATGGCGGCGCCTTCCGCGATGCGGATCTGCGCCTTGACGATGTCGATGCCGGTGACGACCTCGGTCACCGTGTGCTCGACCTGGATGCGCGGATTCACCTCGATGAAGTAGAACCGGCCGGTGTCCGCGTCCTGCAGGAATTCGACCGTGCCCGCGTTGAGATAGCCGACGGCGCGCCCGATACGGAGCCCCAGCTCGCAGAGCTCGAGCCGCTGCGTGTCGTCCAGGAAGACGGACGGCGCGCGCTCGACGACCTTCTGGTTGCGACGCTGCACCGTGCAGTCGCGCTCGTAAAGGTGCACGAGATTGCCGTGCGTGTCGCCGAGCAGCTGCACCTCGACGTGGCGTGCACGCCGCACCAGCTTTTCGAGGTAGACCTCGTCGTTGCCAAACGCAGCCTTCGCCTCGCGCCGTGCCGTGGCAACCATTTCGATCAGCTGCGACGCGTCGTCGATTGCGCGCATGCCGCGTCCACCGCCACCCCAGCTCGCCTTGAGCATGACGGGGTACCCGACCTCCGCGGCCAGCTCGAGCACCTTCGCAGCGTCGAGCGGCAGCGGCGGCGTTGCCGGCATCACGGGCACACCCGCCGCTCTCGCGAGATCGCGCGCGGTCACCTTGTTGCCGAGGCGACGCATGATCCCGGGGGTCGGGCCGATGAACAGGAGGCCCGCGTTCGCACAGGCTTCGGCAAACGCCGGATTCTCGGAGAGGAACCCGTAGCCCGGGTGAACGGCATCGGCGCAGCACTCGAGCGCCACCCGCACGATGTCGTCGATGTCGAGGTAGGCCTCGACCGGTCCCTGGCCCTCGCCGACGAGGTAGCTCTCGTCCGCCTTCATGCGGTGGAGCGAGAACCGGTCTTCCTGCGAGTAGATCGATACCGTCCTGATCCCTAGTTCGTGCGCGGCCCGCATCACGCGGATGGAGATCTCGCCGCGGTTGGCGACGAGCAGGGTCCTGATCTTGCGGTGGTGACGCATCGGGTCGGGGCACTCGGTCGGGATGAGCCAGCGGGGCAAGCGCGTGCCCGGGTCCGGCCAGGCCGCGCGCCGCTCCCAAAATAATACGTGGCGCTGCGCTCTGGTATGTTGGTTTCCTTCGACCGACCTGCCGCGAAGGAATGACATGCCAGCGATCGCCGTCCATGGGGGCGCGGGAGACATCCCGGCCGCCGAGCTCACGCCCGAACGGGAAGCAGCCTACCGCACTGGACTGGAGCAGGCACTGCGTGCCGGGCAGCGGATTCTCGCGGCGGGCGGCCCAAGCCTCGACGCCGTCGTCGCCGCGGTGCAGGTGCTCGAGGAGGATCCGCTCTTCAACGCCGGCCGCGGTGCCGTGATCGCCGCCGACGGGATCTGCGAACTCGACGCGTCGCTGATGGACGGGCGCGACCTGCGCGCAGGTGCGGTGACGGGACTGCGTCACGTCAGGAGTCCGATCGGCCTCGCCCGGCTGGTGATGGACAGGTCGCCGCACGTGATGCTGTCCGGCCAGGGTGCGGAGGAGTTCGCCCTCGAACAGGGGCTCGAACCCGTGGCGAACCGCTATTTCGTCACCGAGCGACGGCAGCGTGAGCTGGCGGCCGCGCTCGATGCGAGTGCCGGCAGCTTCCGCGAATCCCTGATGGGAACCGTCGGCGCCGTGGCGCTCGACGCCGCAGGCGACCTGGCTGCGGCGACGTCCACGGGCGGCATGACCGCCAAGCGCTGGGGCAGGGTCGGCGATTCGCCGGTGATCGGGGCCGGCACCTACGCGGCCAACGACTGCTGCGCCGTGTCGGCGACGGGGCACGGCGAATACTTCATCCGCGCCACGGTCGCGCACGAAATCGCGTCGCTGATCCGTTACGCCGGCAAGAGCGTGCGTGACGCCGCGGACATCGTGGTCCACGAGCAGTTGCGGCGGATGGGTGGCGAAGGCGGCGTGATCGTCGTCGGGCGCGACGGCACGCTGGCGTTGCCATTCAATTCGCGCGGAATGCTGCGCGGGTCGATCGATGTGCTGGGCCGGATGACGACCGGAATTCTCTGATTACCCCCGCTCCTGCCGTCCGGGGCGAGGGCGGGCGGGCGTGCCGCGGGGTGGGCGCCCGGGGCCCGGGGGCGGCCCGGCTCCACGCGCGTTGCAACGGCCGTCCGGCTCACGCCGCGAAATAGCGGGCAAGATACTCGTCGAAAGACAGCGTGTCCGACGCCTCGATACGCGCCTGCTGCTCGATCGACTCGGCCGCCTCCGCGGCAAACTCCTCCTGCCGGGACGAGTTCGGGGAGAGCAGGTCCTTGAAGTAGGACTGGTGGACTTTCGACATGCGCAGCGCGAAGTTGAAGAACGATTCCCCGTTCGTGCGCATTTCGTGCAGCGAGCGCGCCGCCGGAGTCAACGCGACATCGCGGATCTTTTCCTCCTGCAACTCGAGCGCATTGAGGTACGGTCGTTGCGCGTCGCCCTCGTCCAGCAGCTCACAGAGGCCGCGCATCGAGTCGATGATCTCGGTGGCCCAGTCACGCAGCTTGATGTCGCGACCCTCGCGCAGCAGCAGCAGGCCGGGCCGGCGACCCTCGCGCGCGACGATTGCGTGGTTGCCGTCGAGTTCATCCTGCTCCGGGTTCTCGATCGGGCGGCTGTCGCGCAGCGCGCAGAACGCAGCGAACGCCTCGAGGAACCGCAGCTTGTTCTGGTTGACGCCCACCGGGTCGAAGGCGCTCACGTCGAGCGAGCGCATCTCGACGTACTGCACGCCCGCGCGCCGCAGCGCCTTCGTCGGGCGCTCACCGCTGCGGGTCACGCGCTTCGGGCGGATGAAGCTGTAGTACTCGTTCTCGATCTGCAGGATGTTGGCGTTCAACTGACGGTACTGGCCGTCCACCTTCACGCCGATCTTTTCGTAGTCGGGATTCGGCGTGCTGATCGCGGCCGTCAGGTCGCGCACGTAATGGTCGAGGCTGTTGACCGAGACGCTGAGTCCCGCCTGGCTCTTGTTGCGGTAGCCGAGGTCGCTCATGCGCAGCGAGGTGGCATACGGCGCATACAGGCTGCCGGGCTCGAGCGGCTCGAGGCCGTCGACCTTGCGCCCCTGCAGGAACGACGGGCAGATCGCCGGCGAATTGCCGAACAGGTAGAGCACGATCCAGCCGTGCCGCCGGTAATTGCGCAGCAGCGAGAAGTAGGACTCGGAGCGGAACGCCTGCCCGGATTCCCGGGACTGCAGCACTTCTGCCAGCACCGGCCAGAAGTGATCCGGGAACGAGTAATTGAAGTGCACGCCGGCGATGGCCTGCATCACGCGGCCATAGCGGTGGCCGAGGCCCTCGCGGTACACGGTCTTCATGCGACCGACGTTCGACGAGCCGAACCGGGCGATCGGGATGCTTGCGTCGCCCTTGATGGCGCACGGCATGCTCGTGGCCCACAGCAGTTCGTCGTCGGGCAGGTTCGTGTAGACGAAGCGATGCAGGTCGGCGAGGTACTGCACCAGTTGCCAGGTGTGGGCGAAAGGCGGCGTGACCAGTTCGATCAGCGCTTCGGAGTAATCGGTCGTGACGTGCTCGTTGGTGAGCGCCGACCCCAGCGTCCGCGGGTGCGGGGCCCGCGAGATCTGCCCGCCCGGCGTCACCCGCAGCGATTCCCGCTCCACGCCCTTGAGCCCGCCCTGCAGCACGCCCTTGGCGCGGGCGTTGATGATGCCGGCGAGGCGTTTTTCGAAGGCTCGGTCCAGGGACATCGTGGGCTCAGCCGCCATTGCAAGGCCCGGTAGGGTAGCAGAACGCCCGGACGGTCCCGCCCATGCGCCGGGCATGACGTCAGACGCCGACCGACGGTCCACGCGAACCCTGCCCCGCCCGTCGCAGGACTACCCGGTGGCTTTGTTGAACGGGCACCGAATAGCCGCATAATTCCCTGAATTCAGTAACTTATGCAACGTGAGCGGATTCTTGCGTCAGCTGGCCCGCCCGGGTATGCCGCGACGGGGCTGGCGGACAGCAGCTATGCTTGCGCCGTGCGCTACCTGGGAGTCCTTGTTCTTGCGACCGCAGTCGCTGGCACGCTGGCTGCTGCGCCCGCGCGCGCCGAGGACAACATGCGCTGCGGCAGCAAGATCGTTTCCGTCAGTGACGGCAAGGACAAGGTTCGCGCCCTGTGCGGTGAGCCGACG
>JAOUGW010000268.1 GCA_029865465.1 Gammaproteobacteria bacterium | reverse complement strand
CGACGTTGCGCAAGGCCGCGAGCAATGCGATGGCGTCGTCCGCCGTCAACCCATGACGCAATGCCGTGGCCTGCATCTGCGCCATCAAGGCGGCAGCCGTGTCTTCCCGCAACGGCGCCAGCAGGTACATGGCGGCGAACTGCTTTTCGTCCGTTGCATCGATGCGCTCGCGCAGGACCTGCAGGCCTGCAGGTTCCTCGCAGGGTGCGCAGCGACCGGCCTGCTTCCACTGGTCGTGCCAGCGCTGCTGGACGTCGCGGGCGAGGCGGATCTGTTCGGCCAGGAAAGCTTGCGTCGTCGCAGGGTCCAGGCCGAGCGCCCGTGCGCGCGCCGCCACTTGCTGCAGGACGACGACTTCGCGCGCGGCATCGTAGACAGGCGCGCCCGCCAGCCATTTCGCGGCTGCCACGTCCCGCATGATCGTCAGCCGCTCGTCGATGGCGCCCACCAGGGACTGCGTCGCTTCCACATCGGCGAACCGAGCCCGCGAGTTGGTCGGACTCGCCTCATTCGTGAGCCCCGCCACTGCGGCGCTGGCGGTTGCCGCCGTCGATGCTTCCCCCGGCGCGACCGGTGACGAGGCGCAACCGGCGATCGAGCAGCAGAGTGCGACGAGTGCGACGAAGGATCGTGGCAAGCGAACCGGGCCCGCGAGTACATCCTGGCTGAGATGGAGTGTCATGGCTTCTTCCTGGCCCGGCCCCGGACGACGGCACGCAGCCCCAGCCAGTGCGCCAGCACGCCGAGTTCCTCCTGCAGGCCGGTGTCGACGGCGCGTCGATCCACGTCCGGTTCGTAATGGGTGGCAATGACGCGCAGCTTGCCCGCCTCGCGATCGGACTTGAGGTCCGCACGCGCGACGAGCCGTTCGTTCAGCAGGAACGGCAACACGTAATAGCCATGAATGCGCTTGTGCGCCGGGGTGTAGATCTCGATGCGGTAGTGGAAGTCGAACAGGCGCTGCAGCCGGTCACGAAACCAGACCAGTGAATCGAACGGCGACAACAGGGCGCGAGCCTCGATTCGAGCAGGCACCCGCACGCCGGCCGCCACGTACGCGGGACCTTTCCAGCCTTCCACCTGCACGGGCAACAGCTCACGCGACTCGACCAGTTCTGCGACGCGTGCCTTGGCGTCCGCCGGTCCGAGCCGGAAGTAATCGCGCAGGTCACGCTCGGTGGCGACGCCCATCGCCGCACTCGCGACGCGCAGCAAGTCGCGATGCGCGTCTTCGATCGCGGGCGTCGGCGCATCGACGACTGAGCGCGGCAGGACTCGCTCGGTCAGGTCGTAGACACGCTCGAAGCGTCGCCGCGAATGCGTGGTGACCTGCCCGGTCCAGAACAGCCACTCGAGCGCGATCTTGCCTTCGCTCCAGCCCCACCAGCTGCCTTTGCAGCGGCCGCCGGTGCCGATTTCGGATACCCCCAGCGGGCCTCGATCACGAATTTCCGCCAGCACTTCGGCGCAGAAGGCGGCCCGTTCACGACCGAATCGAGCGACGCTGCCCCATGTGCCGTCGCCGTTCTTCGCGCGCTGCATGCGCCAGCGCAACAACGGCTGGCATTCGACCGGCAACAGCGACGCCTCGTGACCCCAGTATTCGAACACCTGTCGCCGGCGCCCGCCGTAGGCCGCTTCGTCCAGCAGCGGCATGGCATACGCCCCGAGCCGTGAGAACAACGGCAGGTAGTGCGACCGGACCAGCACATTGACCGAGTCGATCTGCAGCAGGCCCAGCGCACGCACGGCGCGGACGACGTCGGCCTTCAATATGTCCCGGCCGGGGCGCGGGCGGCCGAATCCCTGCGCCGCCAGCGCGACCCGCCGCGCCTCGGGCAGCGACAGCGATTCGCGTGGCCTGCGGCGGTTGCTCATGCGCGGCATGATACCGGCGCGTTACGCTTGGCACCTCGCCAACCTCTCCGGAGCGATCGAATGATCCGGTATGCGGCAGACGTGATCGTGATCGGCGCCGGCATCGCGGGCGTGACGGCGGCCATCGAGTTGCTGGACCGCGGCCGGCGCGTGCTGCTGCTCGATCGCGACACCGAAGAGAACATGGGTGGCCTCGCGAAGGAGAGCTTCGGCGGCATCTGGTTTGCCGGCACGCCGCTGCAGAAGCGCTATGGCATCCGCGACGGCGCGCAGCAGGGCCTGCGTGACTGGCACGCGTTCGCAGACTTCGGACCGGACGATCGCTGGCCGCGCGCATGGGCCGAGGCCTACGTCCATCGCGCCAACGAAGAAATCTACGACTGGCTCCGCGGCGTCGGCGTGCAGTTCATGCCGATGCCACTGTGGGTGGAGCGCGGCCTGCACACGCCGGGCAACTCGGTGCCTCGCTGGCACATCGTCTGGGGCACCGGGCACGAACTGCAGGTGGTGCTGAACGCTCACCTGCTGTCGCGCCCGAATCGCGACCGGCTCGACCTGAGGTTCGATCACCGCGTCGAGTCTCTGGTGGCGACCAATGGCAGCGTGACGGGCTGCCGCGGCCGGCTCGAAGGCAGCGACGACGCGTTCGAGGCGAGCGCCGAAAACGTCGTGATCGCAAGCGGCGGCATCAACGGCAACCTCGACCGCGTGCGGCAGAACTGGCACACGGACTGGTCGCGACCTCCGGCCACGCTGCTGAACGGCTCGCACAAGTATGCAGACGGCACGCTGCATGACGCGGCAGCGGCCCATGGCGCGCGCATCACGCACCTGGACTGGCAGTGGAATTACGCCGCGGGCGTGCACCACTGGCAGCCGCGAAAACCGTCGCACGGACTCTCGCTCGTGCCGCCGAAATCGGCGCTATGGCTCAACTGGCGCGGCGAACGCATCGGTCCGATGCCGCTCGTCACGGGCTTCGACACGCACGACCTCGTCGCGCAGATCTGCCGGCAGGAGCGTGCCTATTCGTGGCAGCTGCTGAACCGCCGGATCATGCTCAAGGAACTCGCGATCTCCGGTGGCGAGTTCAATCCGGCCTTCCGGCGCAAGAACCGGCTGGCGGTCGCACGCG
The DNA here is from genome assembly GCA_029865465.1 of Gammaproteobacteria bacterium. Taxonomy (GTDB): domain Bacteria; phylum Pseudomonadota; class Gammaproteobacteria; order Steroidobacterales; family Steroidobacteraceae; genus RPQJ01. Next base: position 1,160 of record JAOUGW010000268.1, on the reverse strand, counting down.
ACATGGTTCTCGGCAACCACTGGCTATACGACCAGATGACGCAATTCTGCCCGGACGTGCTGGTCGCACCGACCGTGGAAGCGCTGGTCGAAAAGATGAATGCGCTGGCGGGCGACCGGTCCGTCGACTTCGATGCAGTCCGCACGGCTGCGACGAATTACGACGACATCATCGCTCTCGGCCCGCGGTTCCACACCGACGACCAGCTGCGCCGCATCGAGTTCGCGCGCCGCTGGATCGGCGACCGGCTGCGCACCTGCAAGTTCCAGCAGATCCTCGAGCCGGCTGCGGGCCCGCTGATCGCGATCCGCGAGTTCATCATCAGCCGCAAGAGCATGGGTGGATTGCAGACCGACCTGGAATGCCGCGTGCTGGACTACTCCGGCGAACCGATTCCCGGCCTGTATGCCGCAGGCGAGAGCGCCGGCTTCGGCGGCGGCGGGATGAATGGCAAGCGCGGCCTCGAGGGCACGTTCCTCGGCGGCTGCCTGCTGGGTGGGCGCATCGCGGGCAAGGTCGCCTGAACGGCCCCCTCTCCCGCCAGTGCGGGAGAGGCGTAGCGTCACACGAAGCGGTTCGCCATCCGTTCCGGCAGGTTCTTCTCCTTGAACGCAAAGACGATCTTGAGCACACCCGTGACGATCGCCCACGACGCGATCATCCAGATGACGGACAGACCGCCCACCGTCGGGTTCACGATCACGAGGATTCCGAACAGGAGCGACAGCCCGCCTGCGAGGTAGAGGATCCACTCGCGTTCCGTCGCTGCCCGCACCTTGTAGCCGAGCAGCAGCATGATCCACCAGCCGTCCTTGTCGCGGTTCTGGACAGAGCCGGCCACGTTGCAGCCGCCGTCGAGGAGGATCGCCGCAGCGAAGAACGTGGCAACGACCAGCCAGGCCGCCATCGGCCTGGTGAAAGCGAGCACGCCGAAGATCAACCCGGCGATACCGCCGGCCAGGAACACCCACCACGTGCGCTTGCACAGTATCCTGGCGTCGCCGCCTAACCGGGCCAGCATCAGTCGGTCCGACCGGGTCATCGTTGTTCTCCGCACCCGTTGGCCGGGCTATATGATTGCCATCCCCCCCGAGGCCAGCGAAACTCTAGACCCTTGCCATTATCGAAGCCAGACGCCGAGAACGGAGCCGTTGCCGGGG
>JAOUGW010000269.1 GCA_029865465.1 Gammaproteobacteria bacterium | reverse complement strand
ACAGCCAATCGAGGGAAATCGACCATGACGACGCGACACACCCTGGCGCTCCTGCTTCTCGTGCTGCCACTTGCCGTCTTTGCCGGCGTCGACGCCATAGCGCCCAAGGACAGCGTCGCAGGGCTCAAGACGGCCCTGAACCAGGGCGCGGACCGTGCGGTGGCGCAACTGGGCGCGGTCGACGGCTTCCTCAAGAACCCGAAGGTGAAGATCCCGCTGCCGCCAGCGTTGAAGAAGGCCGACAAGATGCTGCGAATGGCCGGCATGGGTCGTCAGGCCGACGACCTCGTCGTCGCCATGAATCGCGCCGCGGAGGCGGCGGTGCCGGAAGCAAAGGTCCTGCTGGTCGATGCCGTGAAGCAGATGTCACTCGACGACGCCCGGCAAATCCTGACCGGCGGCGACGATGCCGCAACCCAGTACTTCCGCAAGGTCTCCTACGACAAGCTCCAGCAGCGGTTCCTGCCGGTCGTCAAGCAGAAGACGGACCAGGCGCAACTCGCCAAGCAATACAACGAGCTGGCCGGGCAGGCCGCGCAGTTCGGACTGGTCGAGGCGAAGGACGCCAATGTCGAGGGCTATGTGACCCGCAAGGCGCTCGACGGCCTCTTCCTCATGATCGCCGACGAAGAACGGGCAATCCGCAGGAACCCGCTGGGCCAGTCGAGCAAGATCCTGCAAAGCGTCTTCGGCGCGCTGGGCCGATAGCCACCCAACCCGCAATCGCGACCCTGGCGCGAGGGCCTCGAGACCTCGCGACGTCCAGCCCGCGCGACCTCATCGCGTGATGCTCTTCGACAGCACGCTGGCCCCCGCATCGAATACGTAGCCGGTCTTGCCGACATCCGTGACGGTCAACGTATAAGTGCCGCGGCCGCCCGACACCTTCGCGATCGCGTGACCCGTGGAACCGGTGGCCGCCGTCGCAACCTTCGTACTGCCGTTCGGCAGCGTCCACCGGACCGCGACACTGGCGTTGGCGACCGCTGCCCCGCTGCCGTCCCGCACCGTGACGTCGCCGGTGACCGTGACCTTCGAGCCGGCCGCCTTGGCGCTCAGCACGATGTTCGCGACTTGCAGCGACTTGACGGGTGCGGGCGCGGTCACGGTGGCGATCGCCGACCACGGGCTCGCGCCGCCGATCCCGGTCGCACGCACGCGATAGTCGTACGTGATGCCCGCGCCCACGGTCGTGTCGGTGTGACTGGTGGCGGTTCCCGGCGGCGTCAATGCGAGGCTCGTCCACGTTGCGGCGGATGCGACGCTGCGTTGCAGTTCATAGCCACGCGTCAGCGGGCTCGTGTTCTGCCACGTCAAGTTGATGGAGTTGTACGGCTCCGAGGTCGTCGACGGGTGCGCAACACCCACCAGGTTCGCCGGCGCGGTCGGCGCCTGCTGCGTGCCTACCGGTGTCAGCAGCACGCCGCCGGATTCGCCGGTGATGGAATTGCGGCCCAGGGCGGCCAACGCTCGCAGATCGTTGACCTCGACGCCGTTGCCCGTGACGGCCCAGCCCGCCTGCACCGTCGCGGACGTCAGCAGGTCGTTCACGGCATACGTCCCCAGCCCGTCGAGATACAGGCCTGCGCCCAGCTCGCCATAGCCCACGTCCCCCAGCGCGTTGATGCTCGAGGCCACCGTGTACCTGCTCGACCCGGCGATGAACCGCCAGCCCGCCGCACCCTCGTAACGGAACACCGACACGATGTTGAGCGAGGTCGACCGCAGCGACGCCGCGCCTGCGATCATGCCGCCATTGTTGATGGCCACTCCGCTGACGGCGTTGTAGTTCGTCGGTCCGTCGCCGATCCATTCGACCAAGCCGGTCGCGAGATCGAGTCGCTCGGCGCCCCCGATCACCTGCCCGTTGTCATTGAGCGCGCTCGGGGCCACGACCCAGCCATACTGCGCGTAGAGGTCGACGAAGCCGCCGGCATCGCTGTAGAGCCAGCCCGTGCCCGTCGGCACGTAACCCAGCGCATTGCGCGCACCGACGATCTGCCCGAGGTTGTTGATGTTGGTGGCATACGAGGTCGCGTCGCCGGGCAGGCGCGGCAACACCTCGACGACGTAACCGCTGCCCGGATTTTTCCAGCGCACGGCCGATGCGGCCCACTGCGTGCTGAACGACACGCCGACGATGACGCCGCTGTCGTTGATGTCGGTGGGGAACGTGCTCATTGCACCCGCGGGTACCGGCAGCAGCGTCCACGGCGCGCCGCCCACGCTGACCAGCGGCTGGTAATTGCTGCCGCTGCCGAGCCGCGAACCAACGACCACGTTGCTGTTGTTCACTGCCACGGGCGAGCCTGCACCGAGGAACTGCAACTGGTAGCTCGGTGGGCCGTCGGCCGCGCCCGCACCTGGCACCGACCACGGGGCCGAGGCCAGCAACGCAACCGCAAGGAACCGAACGATGTTGAGGGCGCGCATGAGACTTCCTTCCTGGCACCAGCCGGACGCCGGATCGTCGTTCCGGCACTACGCTGATTGTCGGGAATGCGCTGGCCGCCGTCGGTGACTAAGTCACCCGGGTTCCGCTACGTGCGCCACACCGCTCAGGCGGTCGCGAGCGCCTCGAGCGCCCCGGCATCCAGGACCTCGATCCTGCCGCGCGTCGAGCGCAGCGTGCCGCCCCCGGCCAGGTCCTCGAGGATGCGGCTGATCACCTCGCGCGAGGTGCCGAGTTCGGCGGCGATTTCCTGGTGCGTGATCCGCAGCGGGTTCTGCACGCGGCTGCGATCGAGCAGCAGGGCCGCGATGCGCGCGTCCATGCGGCTGAACACGACGTCGTCCACGAGATTCAGCACCTTCAGCAGGCGCTGGGAAATCAACTCGAAGACGAACTGGCGCCAGAGCTCGTGCCGGTGCACCCAGTCACGCAACGTGCCGGCCGCGATCGTCACCGCTTCGACGCGCTTCTCCACGGTGGCCGCCGCAGGGAGTGGCTGCTCGGTGAGGATGGCATTGACGCTCAGGATGCAGGTCTCGCCGGCGCCGATCCGATACAGCGTGATCTCGCGGCCCGTCCGACCCGTCTTGAAGACACGCACCGCGCCGGCAACGACGAGCGCCAGCGACTGCGCTCCGTCCCCTTCCGAGAACAGTCGCTTGCCGGCGGGCAGGCGCGAGTAGGTGACGGCCTGCTGGAACTCCCTGGCCGCGGCAGCGTCGACGCGATGGAGGAAGTCGAACTGCCCGGCGACCGCGTCGAACTGTTCCCGTGTGATCACGGCGCAACAATGCCGCGGGGACCGGCCGGCGGGGGTCAGGAAAAGTACCGACCCATGCAGGGCCGGCACTCCGCTCGTCCTGTCGAAACGACATAATGACGACAATTCGCGGAGGACGGCCATGACCGACAAGTCCCACGACGGCACGCGCTGGAGACTCGCGCGCGATGTCATCGTGTTCCAGATCAAGCTGGGGATGGAGGCGGTGCTGGACCTCACACTCATCCCGGTGTCGCTCGCGGCGGCAGCGCTGGACGCGCTGCTGGGGAACTGGCGACAGCCAAGATGGTTCCACGCCGTGCTGCGGTTCGGCGAGCGCTGCGAACACCGGATCGACCTGTGGGGCGCCACAACACCCGGCGTGGACGCGCCCCAATCGGAGGTCGATGCGGTCCTGCGCAGCATCGAGACCCTGATCCGTCGACCGGGCACCGGACCGGACAAGGTGCGAGAGCTGCGGCGCTGGGCCGCAACGAAAATTGCGCCGGGCGGCGACCGCGATCCGCCACCGCCCGACCGTCGTAACGATCTCCCGGGTTGAGCCGAAGCCCATCCCACCTGGACCACTCAAGCCGCGCCAACCCGCTCCCGTGGGTTATCCGCAGCGGACCTGAACCGCAGCGAGTCGATGGCCACGCCGCAGTCCATGCGCTCGCCGCGCCACCCAGTCGTCGCGGTATGCGCATCAATGTGGATACCCCGCTCCGCATGCTCGGCCGGCACCTGGCGCCAATCTGCCAGCGGCTGGGAGCGTCCTGGGGCGCAAGCGTGGAGTGACTCACCCCTGGCATTGGTGAAACGCCACGCACCGTCGTCGCAGCGCTCAATCTTGAGGCCGCCCTCGTGCACCGCGCGATGGTGGAAGCGGCACAGCGTGGCGAGATTGGACAGCCTGGTTGCACCACCATCCGCCCAGTGCTCGACCTGGTGCGTGGTGCCG
>JAOUGW010000049.1 GCA_029865465.1 Gammaproteobacteria bacterium | reverse complement strand
CGATGGTGCGGTTGTCCTGCTCGAAAAAATGGGCAGCCAGGGCCGCGCGGTCGACAAGCTGCCACAGGCAGCCGTGTGGCGGAAGTTGCTGCGGGCGCATCAGCGCAGCGGCCAGGAATCACCGATCCTCGTGACACGGCTGCCAAATCGCAGCCAGACGCTGGTCGTGGTCGGATTCGTGAAGCCCGGCGCAACGGGTTTCGAGCGGCTGGATCTGGCCGGCAAGCTGGCGCGAGAGGTGCTCAAGCCCGGGGTGGCGCGCCTGCACCTGCATGCAGACGAATTCACTGCACCCGGTGAACGGTCAGCCGCGCTCGAAGCGGTGCTGAGTGCCGTGCTCGCTCATGCGGCCCCGATGCCCGAGCAGAAATCGAAGGCCACGGTCGCGCACGACCTGTCGCACGTGCACGTCGCGGATCGGGCATCGACGCTCTACGACCGCAGCCGCGCCATCGCGGCGGGCAACCACCTCGCGCGCTGGCTTGCCACCCTGCCGCCCAACGTGCTCGACTCGATTGCGTATCGTGCGGCGCTGCAGAGCCTCGCGCGCCGCGAAGGCTGGTCGTTCAGGTTCTACGGCATCGGCCAGCTGGAGAAACTCGGTGCCGGCGCGTTCCTCGCCGTTGCGCGCGCCAACCCGCATCGGGGCGCGGGCATCGTGCGTCTCACGTACCGGCCGAAGCGGTCGCGCCCCGCGGGGGCAAGCAAGGGTGCGAGCGGCATCGCCCTGGTCGGCAAGGGCATCTGCTTCGATACCGGCGGCATCAACCTCAAGCCGCACCGGGGCATGTACACGATGCACGGCGACATGCAGGGCAGCTCGGTCGCGGTCGGCACGCTGCTCGCGCTGACACGGCTCGAAGCCTCGTACCCGATCGACTGCTGGCTCGCGATCACCGAGAACCAGATCGGTCCCAACGCGTTCCGGCCGCAGGAAATCGTGCGTGCGCTCAACGGCGTGACCATCCAGGTCGTGCACAGCGACGCCGAGGGCCGCATGGTGCTGGCGGACACGCTGACGCTCGCTTCGCGCGAAAAGCCGCGTTTCGTGCTCGATTTCGCCACCTTGACCGGCGCCTGCGTCAACGCCCTGACCGATCGCTACGCCGGGGCTTTCACCAACCGCGCGGGCCTGCACGACTGGCTGCTGCAGGCGGGACGCCACAGCGGTGAGCGCGTCTGGTGCTTCCCGATGGACGAGGACTTCGACACGGAGCTCGAATGCCCCGGCGCCGACGTCCTGCAGTGCGCGCTCGAGAGCAAGGGCGACCACATCCTGGCCTCGCGCTTCCTCAGCAGGTTCGTCGAGGCGTCGGTGCCCTGGGTTCACGTCGACCTCGCCCCGTCCGAACGCAAGGGCGGACTCGCCCACGTGCCGACCGAGATGACCGGCTTCGGGGTGCGCTACGCCGTGCACCTGCTGGGCGACGCCAAGGCACTGGACGCACAGCTGCAGTCCCTGGCGTGAACTCCACTCCGCAAACGCTGACTTTGCGCCGGCCGGACGACTGGCACCTGCACGTGCGCGACGGCGCGCAACTCGCGGCCGTGGTGCCCTTCAGCGCGCGACAATTCGGCCGCGCGCTGGTGATGCCGAACCTGCAACCGCCGATGACGAGCACCGACGCGCTGGCGGCGTATCGCGCGCGCATCGTGGCGGCGGTCCCGGCCGGACTGAAGTTCGAACCGCAGATGACGCTGTACCTGACCGACAGCACCTCGCCCGACGAGATCCGCAAGGCGCAAGCCAGCGGCTTCGTCGTCGGCGCAAAGCTCTACCCCGCGGGGGCCACGACGCATTCCGATGCCGGCGTCACCTCGATAGAGAAGGTGTGGCCCGCGCTCGAAGCGATGGCCGAGCACGGCCTCGTGCTGCAGGTGCACGGCGAAGTCACCGAGCGCGGCGTCGATGTCTTCGACCGCGAGCACGTCTTCATCGACCGCGTGCTGAGCCGCATCGTCGAACGCGTGCCGCGCCTGAAGGTAGTGTTCGAGCACATCACGACGCGCATCGCCGCGGAGTTCGTGCAAGGCGCCCGCCCGGGCGTCGCCGCCACGATCACGCCGCAACACCTGTTGTTGAACCGCAACGCGCTGTTCGAAGGCGGCATCCGCCCGCACCACTACTGCCTGCCGGTGCTGAAGCGCGAGCAGGATCGCGCGGCCTTGCTCGAAGCGGCGACCAGCGACGACCCGCGCTTCTTCCTTGGTACCGACAGCGCGCCGCACGCCCGGCACGCCAAGGAAGCCGCCTGTGGCTGCGCCGGCATATTCTCGGCTCACGCGGCCATCGAGTTGTATGCCGAGGCCTTCGAGGGCGCTGGCCGCCTAGACCGCCTCGAGGCGTTCGCCTCCGAGCGCGGAGCCGATTTCTACGGCGTGCCCCGCAATGCAGGCACCCTCACCCTGCGCAAGGAATCCTGGCGCGTGCCGGACAGCTACTCGTTCGGGCCTGCAGGCGACCGGCTGGTTCCTTTCCGCGCCGGCGCCACGCTCGCGTGGCGCATGATGGACCCGGCATGACCGAGGACTTCGAATCGTACGAGCTCGCCGAACCGCGCATCGCCGACCGGTTCCGCGGCTTCCTGCCGGTCGTGATCGACGTCGAGACGGGTGGCTTCAACCACCAGACCGACGCGCTGCTCGAGATCGCCGCGGTGATGATAGAAATGACGCCGATGGGGGAACTGCGGCCCGGCGTGACGCACCGCTTCCACGTGCAGCCGTTCCATGGCTCGCGCATGGATCCGGCATCGCTCGCCGTGAACGGCATCGATCCGCATCACCCCCTGCGGCCGGCACTGCCCGAGAAGGAGGTGCTGACGCAGCTGTTTCGCGAAATCCGCAAGGAAGTCCGCGAGCGTGAGTGCACGCGCGCCGTGCTCGTCGGGCACAACGCTTCGTTCGACCTCAATTTCCTGAATGCGGCGATAGCGCGCACGGACATCAAGCGCAACCCGTTCCACCCGTTCTCGAGCTTCGACACGGCGACGCTCGCCGGCGTCGCATTCGGCCAGACGGTGCTGTCACGGGCGATCGTGGCCGCAGGCCTCGAGTGGGATCCGGATGCCGCGCATTCGGCGATCTACGATGCCGAGCGCACGGCTGCGCTGTTCTGCATCATCTGCAACAAGTTCCGCAGCCTGTACGAAGATGCTTGCGAGCGCGCGCCGCAGCTCACCCAGCGTGAGCCGCCCCAGGCAGACGAGGGGACAGCGTAGGGGCAAGGCCCGCCCGCGGGATCAACCAGCGCGGGCGGCACGGGCGCGCACGACTCAGGCCGGCTTCACCGTGGCGCCGGCTTCGGTCAGCACCTGCTGCAACTCGCCCTTCTGGAACATCTCCGTGAGGATGTCCGAACCGCCGAGCAGCTCGCCCTTCACGTAGACCTGCGGGTACGTGGGCCAGTTCGAGTAGCGCTTGAGCGCCTCGCGCAGCTCCGGGTCTTCGAAGATGTTCACGTAGGCGAACTCCGCGCCGCACGCTTCGAGCGTGCGCACGGCCGAGGCGGAGAAACCGCACTGCGGAAAGTCGGGCGTGCCCTTCATGTAGAGCACGACCGGGTTCGACTTGAGCTGTTCCTGGATCCGCTGAGTAACGTCCACGTCCTCACCTCTCGGCCGCAAGACGCAGCCAGTTGTCCGGCGAGCGCCGGCCTTGCCAATGACATCAGAACGCAGCCGGCGTCCCGTTCGCCTCGAACTCGATCAGTTCGCCGGGACGGGACTTGCCGTTGCGGCCTCCTGCTGACGGACACGCTCCAGGCGCGCAACGACCTGCCACTGCTCGGCAGCGCTCATCCGGCCCCACCGTGCGATCTCATCCAGCGTGCGCCCGCACCCGATGCAAGTCCGGGCGGTATCGAGCACGCAGATGTTCAAACACGGTGAAGCTGGTGCAACCTGGGTCATGAAGCCTCCTGCGCCTGCCGCGCAGGACATTGAATTATGGGGTGCCGTCGCCTATTCTTCAAACCCATTCCATGGGTCGGGGCAATCCAACCCCCGGTATCACAAAGATTTTTTCCGGGAGGAATATTCAGCCATGAATCCATTGACCACGGTTCGCGGCGCGCTGACGACTGGTTTCGTCGCGGCCATCGTGCTCTCGCTGCTGATCTCGCCCACCACTTTCCATGAGCTGGGCCTCGCCCGCTGGCTGCACATCCTGGCCGGCATCACCTGGATCGGCCTGCTCTACTATTTCAACCTGGTGCAGATTCCCGGCCTGGCCGCTGCCGCAGCGGACAAGGGCGGCCCTGGAGGCGCCGGCATCAGCAAGTACATCGCCCCGGTCGCGCTGTTCTGGTTCCGCTGGACGGCGCTGGCCACGTGGCTCACGGGCGCCTGGTACCTCGCGCGCTCGGGTAACTTCCTGGGCTCGTTCGCGCTCGGGATGCTGAGCGACCCGGTCAACTACTACCAGCTGGTCATCGGCATCGGTGCCTGGCTCGGCACCATCATGCTGTTCAACGTCTGGGTGCTGATCTGGCCGAACCAGAAGAAGGTGCTCGGCATCGTGGCCGCGACGGACGAGGAAAAGGCCGCCGCGCGCAAGACTGCCATGCTCGCTTCGCGCACCAACTTCGTGCTGTCGATCCCGATGCTGCTGTGCATGGGTTCGGCGACGCACGGCCTGCCGTTCTGATCAAGATCGCCACCACGCACACGCCCCGCTCCCACGACCCGAACGCGGCGATCGTCCTGCCCGCGGATCTCCGCGAGACCGTCGCCGCCGCGCTCAAGGAAGACGTCGGTAGCGGCGATCTCACCGCGGCGCTGGTGCCGGCCGGCCGCCTGGGGCGGGCAAAGGTGATCACACGGGAAGCGGCGGTGGTCGCGGGCCGGCCGTACGTCGACGAAGTGTTCCGCCAGGTTGACCCCGCGGTCGTCGTCGAATGGCAGGTGACTGACGGCGACGCCGTCGAGCCCGACCAGCTGCTGTATCGGTTGTCCGGTCCGGCGCGCTCGCTGCTGACCGGCGAACGGACCGCGCTCAATTTCCTGCAGGTGCTGTCGGCGACGGCAACCGCCACGCGGCGCTACGCCGACGTCCTGCGCGGATTGCCGTGCCGCGTGCTCGATACACGCAAGACGTTGCCGTGCCTGCGCAACGCGCAGAAGTACGCCGTGCGCTGCGGCGGCGGCGTCAACCACCGCGTGGGCCTGTATGACGGCATCCTGGTGAAGGAGAACCACATCCTCGCGGCCGGATCGATCGGCGCCGCGGTGGCGGCGGCCAGGGCCTCGCCCGCGAAGGTGATGATCGAAGTGGAAGTCGAGTCGCTCGATGAACTGGGCCAGGCGCTCGATGCCGGCGCCGACATGGCGCTGCTCGACGAGTTCTCGCTCGCTGACCTGCGGGCCGCTGTCGCGCTCAACCGCTCGCATCCGCACGGACCGATCAAGCTCGAGGCGTCCGGGGGCGTCACGCTCGAGACGCTGCGGGCGGTCGGCGAGACTGGCGTGGATTTCATCTCGGTCGGTTCGCTGACGAAGCACGTGCGGGCCGTCGACCTGTCGATGCGGTTCGAGTACGCGGATTAGGCGGGCACTTCGCGTCGAGCGCCGGGACAGCAATGGCGGGTGGTTCCGTAGTCCTTCCGGCGAGCGGAAAGGCAGACACGCTCGCCGGAAGGACTACGGAACCACCCGCTTGCGATCCGGCGCCTGAGCAAGTTTTCGCCAAAGCGCGAAAACCTGCACGGCGCATGCCGCGGCGACGGCCCGAAGGGGCATCGGCACGCGCTACGACCACGAACTACGCCGTCCTGCGGGCCCAGCCTGCACCGTTGCGAACGCTTCGCATTCGGTGGTTCCAGACCGCTCCGGACGGCAATCCCGCTACACTCCGACCCAGCGGGAGCACGACGGTGACCGGCACGCAAGGACACCGGGAGAACGAGGGCCTATGGGCCAAGCTGCGCGGCCGCAAGGTCGTGCAGTGGGGCATCGCTTATGCCGCGGGCTCGTGGGCGGTGCTGCAGGGAATCGGTTTCCTGGCGGACACGTTCGACTGGACGCGCCACATCCAGCAGTTGGCGACAATCGCGCTCCTCGCCGGCCTTCCCATCGTGCTCGTCCTTGCCTGGTATCACGGAGACCGCGGCCAGCAGCGTGTCACCGGCGCCGAACTCGCGGTCCTCGCGCTGCTCCTGTTGCTGGGCAGCGGCGTGCTTTGGTTCTACGGGCAGCGCAGCCAGCCGACGCAGGACACCGCTGCCAGGCCCCCGGCCATGCCAGTCGCGCCCGACGACCGGCGCTCGATTGCCGTCCTTCCGTTCGAGAACCGCAGCAGGCTGGAGGATGACGCGTTCTTCGTCGCCGGCATCCACGACGACATTCTCACCCAGCTCTCCAAGGTGAGCGCGCTCAAGGTGATCTCGCGCACCTCCGTCGAGCAGTTCCAGGAAACCAGGCTGCCGACGAAGGCCATCGCCGAGCAACTCGGCGTCACGAACATCCTGGAAGGCGGCGTACAACGCGCGGGCGAGCGAGTGCGGATCAACGTGCAGCTGATCGATGCAGCGACCGACACTCACCTGTGGGCGGAGTCGTACGACCGCGAGCTCACGGCCGCCAACATTTTTGCGATCCAGAGCGAGGTCGCCGCCGCGATTGCGGAAGCGCTGAAGGCTGCGCTGACGCCGGCCGAGCTCACGAGAGCGAGCACAATTCCGACGCGGAACCTGCAGGCCTGGGAAGCCTATCAGCTCGGCAGGCAACGCATGGCCAGTCGGACCAGCGCGGGACTGGCCGACTCGGAGGAGTTCATGCGGGAGGCGATCGACCTCGACCAGAACTTTGCGCTCGCCTACGTCGGACTGGCGGACGTACTGATGCTGCGACAGATGTATGGCGGTGCGCCGCGCGAGACCGGCGTTGCCAGCGCCGAGCAGACGGTGAGCAGGGCGCTGGAACTGGATCCGGGCCTCGCGGAGGCGTGGGCAACCTCCGCGCTCATCCAGGCCGACAAGCGGCAGGTGGAGCGCGCCGAGCAGATGTTCCGCCGCGCGATCGCCCTGAATCCGAACTACGCCACCGCTTACCAGTGGTTCAGTGACTTGCTGGGACAACTCGGACGTCGCGCAGAGGCGCTGCAGTATGCGCAGCGGGCGCTGGAACTGGATCCACTGTCCGCCATCATCAACGTCAACCTCGCGGAGCAGCTGGTGTACGCCGGACGCTTCCGCGACGCCGCTGCCCGCTACCGCAAGGCCATCGAGATCGATGCCTCGATGCCCGTCGCATACGCTTCAATCGGGATCTTGACGGCGTATGCGCTGAAGCGTCCGGCGGACGCGGTCCCTCTCGTCGAGAAGGCGATTGAGCTCGATCCGGGCAATCCGAGTCACGTCTGCTCGCTCGTGCAGATCTACCGGGATCTTGACGATGTTGAACTGGCGGATCGGGCAACCGAGCGGGCCATGACACGCTGGCCCGATTATCCCTGCGTGCGCAGCGCCGCCGCTGCCGGGCACCTCTACAGGGGCGACCTGGCAGCAGCGCTGATGGGCACGCAAGGGGAGTTCGATCCGGGCATGGCGCTCTACGTGTCTTCCCTGGCAGGCCTCGAAGAGGGCGAGTACGAGTCGGCGCTGGCCAGGTACAGGAGAGCCCATCCGGAACTCTTCCGCAAGGGGCCACCTGCTGTCGACGCGTCGAACTGGCGCGTGGCCATCGAGGTCGTGCCCCTGCTGCAGGCGGCCGGGCACGGCGACCGGGCCAGGATGCTGCTCGATGGCAGTGCGGCGACGATTCGCGACCTTCCGCGCCTGGGTCTCAAGGGCTACGGAGTGTCAGACGCACAGGTTTCCGCCCTGCGTGGCCGGAAGGGCGAAGCTCTCGCCCAGTTGCGCACGGCGGAACAGGCGGGTTGGCGCGGCCCTTACTGGCGCTGGTGGCTGAGTCGGGATCCGGCCCTCGCTTCGATCCGCAATGAGCCCGAGTTCAAGGCTGTGTTCGCCGCAATCGAGCGCGATATGGCGAGGCAGCGTGCCGAGTTCGCAGCGCGCCCCAGGGACGCGCCGCTGGAGCTCAGCGCGTCGGATTGACGTCAAGGAACCTTGCGAAGGTCGGGAGCCTCGCAACCGCGAAAGCCGGCGACAGCTACAATTGGAGCAGCAGATCCGGCCGGAGACGCCATGGACAGTGCGGGCACGATATGGGCCGAATTGCGGCGCAGGAAAGTCGTCCGCGTGGCGGCGACTTACGGCGTCGCAGCCTGGCTGGTGATACAGGTGGCGGAAACGGTGTTCGAGCCGTTGTTGCTGCCGACCTGGGCGCTGACGCTGGTCGTCGTGCTGGCGATACTCGGCTTTCCGGTCGCCATCGCGCTTGCATGGGCATTCGAAATCACGCTGGCGGGAGTGCGCAAGGACCCGGGGATGGTGAAGCCCCCCGCGAATGAGCCCGCTGCAGCGGCTCTACCCACCGCGGAAGCGACGACCTCGCCGCCGCACGCATCGGTCGCGGTGCTGCCTTTCGTGGACATGAGCGAGGCCCACGATCAGGGGTATTTCTGCGATGGCGTGGCCGAGGAGATCCTCAACAGCCTGACCCAGGTCCGCGGGCTGAGCGTGGCGGCCAGGACCTCGTCGTTCCAGTTCAAGGGCCAGTCCGGTGACATCGCCGACATTGCGCGCCGCCTCAACGTGGCCGCGGTGCTCGAGGGCAGCGTACGCAAGTCCGGCGAGCGGCTGCGGGTGACCGCCCAGCTGGTCGCTGCGAAGGATGGTTTCCACCTCTGGTCGGAGCGCTTCGACGTCGATGCCGTCGATGTCTTCGCCGTGCAGGAGAGGATCGCGGCCAGCATCGCCAGCGCATTGCGCGTCTCGCTTGATCCCGAAGACCGCGCACTGATGCTGCGCGGCCAGACTCGCAGCCTCGAGGCCTACGACTACTACCTGCGCGGGCTGTCGTATTTCCATGCCTTCAGTTGGCGGACCATGGAATATGCGCGGCAGATGTTCCTGAAGGCGATCGAGCTTGACGCAGGGTTCGGGCGTGCCTGGGCAGGGCTCGCATACGCTGCAGGCTACATCTACCTGTATCGGCAGGCGGACGAAAGCTACCGGCAGGAAGCGCTCGACGCGAGCGCGCGTGCGCTCGAGTGCTGCGACACGTCCGAGGGGCACACGGCGCGCGGCGTAGCGCTGTGGCTGAGCAAGGACTACGAGCCCGCAGTGGCCGAGTTCCGCAGGGCACTCGATATCAATCCCGGCCAGTATGAGGCACTCTGGCTGTACGGCCGGCTCGCCCACGAGCGCGGTGATTACGCGAAGGCTGCCGAGTTGTGGCAGCGTGCCGCGACCCTGAACGGTGACGATTACCAGGCGGCAATGCTGCTGCCGCAGGTGTTCATGGCCCTGCAGCAACCCGACCACGCGCGCGAGTGGGAAGAGCGCGGGCTCGCGCGGGCGCTGCGCCACCTGGATCGCCACCCGGATGATGTGCGGGCGATCTACATGTCGGCGGTTGCGTACGCGGAACTCGGGCAGCCCGAGCAAGCGCGCAAAGCCGCGGAACGGGCGCTGCGGCTCGAGCCGGACGACGGCATCGTGGCTTACAACCTCGCGTGCATGTACGCCACGCTCGATGAGCCCGATACGGCTGTCGAACTGCTCGAGCGTGCCATGCTCGGCGGCCGGATCAACTCGGCCTGGCTCGAGCACGACGCGACCCTGGCGCCGCTGAAGGGCCATCCTCGCTTCGAAGTCCTGCTGGCACGATTGAAGAGTCAGGCCATGGCCAGATGACGGTCACTCCGCCCTCATGATCGCGACGTACACTGGACGGCAAGCGGAATCGCGGCAAGCTAGGAACCTACCATCGTGCATGCGCCAGGAGCTGCAGCGTTTGCTGCCGCCGTCGTACTGCTCACGAGTTCAACCGCCATGGCCATCGAGGAACCCGGCTTCAAGGTGCTCGAGAAGGACGGCAGTTTCGAACTCCGCGAGTACGCGCCGTACGTCGTCGCCGAAACACGCGTCGAAGCCGCCTTCGAGGACGCCGGCAGCATCGCCTTCCAGCGTCTGTTCAGCTACATCAGCGGCAACAACGTCGCGCAGCGGGAGATCGCGATGACGGCGCCGGTGACGCAGTCGCGCGGCGAGAAGATCGCAATGACGGCGCCGGTCTCGCAGGTCGCCGATGGCCGCGCCTTCCTGGTCGCCTTCACGCTGCCGGCTGCCTGCACGCTCGAGACTGCGCCGAGGCCGCAGGATCCCACCGTCCAGATCCGCGCAGTCCCGGCGCAGCTCATCGCCTGCTGGCGCTACTCCGGTCGCTGGACCGCAGGCAACTATCGCGAGAACGAAGTGCTGTTGCGAGGGCGCATCAGGGAGCGGGGACTGATCGCTCGCGGCGAGCCCGTGCTCGCCCGCTACAACCCGCCCTTCACGCCCTGGTTCATGCGCCGCAACGAAGTGCTGATACCGGTCGCCCGGCCACCTGCGCACTGACCGCTGCCGAATCCACGGATCGATGGCGTTGGGTTGCGCGCACCCCCCCCACCTTTGGCGCTACGGATCCGGCTGCCCCCGCGTGCTCAAGGTCGCTGCGGACGCATGAGTAACCGTCTCGTGCCTGGCCGTCCCTTGCGCCGTGCGTAGTCTTCGGTCACGAAGACGAAGCTCAGGCGCGGCCCGTCAGCTGCCGATTCCTTGCTTCTTCCGGCGGGCGTCTCTGCCTTTCCGCCCGCCGGAAGAAGCAAGGAATCGGCAGCCTTCCCAGGCCACAGCCCTGCGATCTTCTGCCGGATCCGAGAACGCCGTCAGGCGCACAAACCGCGCCAGGTGCGACGGCAATCAGCTGTTCACGGCGATCTTGAGGATGCGCGTGGGCACCGAGATGCCGTAGCCCTGCGCGTAGTCGACGCCGAGCGACCTGAGCATGTTGATGATCTCTTCGTTCTCGGCGAACTCCGCGATCGTCTGCTTGCCCGTCAGGTGCCCGATCTCGTTGATCGACCGCACCATTTCCCGGTCGATCGGGTCGCGCAGGATTTCCTTGACGAAGCTGCCGTCGATCTTGAGGTAGTCCACGGGGAAGTGCTTCAGGTAACCGAACGACGACAGGCCCGTGCCGAAGTCGTCCAGCGCGAACTTGCAGCCCTGCTCTTCCTTGAGGGCCGCGATGAAGCGGTTGGCCTGCGAGAAGCTGGCGATCGCCGCGGTCTCCGTGATCTCGAAGCAGATCTTGGTGCCGTCGATGCCGCTGTTCTTCAGGAGCTTCTGCACGAACGGCAGGAATTCCGCGTCGCCCAGGCTCTGGCCCGAGAGGTTGATCGAGCACAGCGCGAGACGCTCGCGCTCGTCGGCCTCGGAGACCAGCCAGCGCAGCGCGTGCTCGACCACCCAGCGGTCGATCTGCGGCGTGATGCCGTAGCGTTCGGCCGCGTTGATGAAGTTGTCGGGCGAGACGATCTTGCCGGTCTCGTCCCGCATGCGCAGCAGCAGCTCGTAGTGCGCGCCCGGTTCGTGCTTCTGCAGCGGCTGGATCGTCATCCGGAACAGCTCGAAGCGCGACTCCTCGAGCGCGTTGTTGATGCGCGCGGCCCACTGCATCTCGCGGCGGCGGCGCATGAGGTCGATGTCGTTGTCCTGGAAGCTGAAGACGCGGTTGCGTCCGCCCTCCTTCGCCGCCTGGCAGGCGCTGTCGGCCGACGACAGCACCGTTGCCACGTCTTCGCTGTCGCCCGTGATCGGGACCACGCCGATGCTGCAGCCGAGGCGGAACGTGCGATCCTCCCAGACGAACTTGTAGTTGCGCATGGTCTCGCGCAGCTGCTCGGCCATCACCAGCGCGTCGTCGAGCGAGCAGCTCTCGAGCAGCACGCCGAACTCGTCGCCGCCCAGCCGCGCGAGCGTGTCGCGCCAGCGGATCTTGGTCTTGAGCAGCGCGCCCACCTGCCCGAGCAGCGCGTCGCCCGCGCTGTGGCCGCAGGTGTCGTTGATGATCTTGAACTGGTCGACGTCGAGGTGGCACAGCGCGTACTGCGTTTCGCGCGCCTTGGCGCTGCGCAGCGAACGCTCGAGGCGGGCCTCGAACTCGCGGCGGTTGACCAGGCCGGTCAGGATGTCGTGACTCGCGTGGTACGAAAGCTTGCGGTTGAGCTCGCGGCTCTCGCTCACGTCGTGGAACACCAGCACGCCACCGCAGACCGCGCCCGATCCGTCGCGGATCGGCGAGGCGGTGCTCTCGATGTACATCTCGTTGCCGTCGCGCTTGATCAGCAGCGTCGGGCGCACCGACTTGATCGCGCGGGCGCGGCGGATCGCCACGGACAGCGGATTCTCGAGCGGCTCGCAGGTTTCCTCGTGGAAACCGCGGAAGATCTCGTCGATGCCCTTGCCCTGCGCCTCCTCGAACTTCCAGCCGGTGAGTTCCTCGGCGGTGGGATTCAGGTATTCGACGATCATGTGCCCGTCGGTGGTGATGACGCCGTCGCCGATAGACTGCAGCGTGATCTGCGCGCTTTCCTTTTCCTTGAACAGCGCGTCTTCGTAGAGCTTGCGTTCGGTGATGTCGAACTCGACGCACACCAGGCGACGCAGGCGGCCGGAGCCGTCGACGCGCGCCTGGGCGCGGCTCACGACCCAGCGCCAGTCGCCCTTGACGTGCCGCATGCGATGCACGCTTTCGAACATCGGCGTCCTGCCGGCGATGTGGTCGCGGATCATCGCCTGGACGCGCGCGAGGTCGTCCGGATGCACGAGGCGACGCCAGTCCGGCGTGACGTTCGCGTCGTGCTCGTCGTAGCCCAGCATCTTGCGCCAGCGCGGCGAGTAATAGACGGTGTTGTTCTCGACGTCGAAGTCCCACATGCCGTCGTTGGCGGCGGGCAGCGACAGCGCGTTGCGCTCTTCGAGCCTGGCCAGGTAACGCAGGACGCGCAGGCGTTCGAGGCCGGTGGCGAAACTCGCGCCGACCAGCTTGAGCATCAGGTGCAGGTTCGCGTCCCATCCGTCGTTGCGCGGCTGCGACGAGAACAGCGCGATGAAGCCATTGACGCGACCGTTCAGCGACAGGCCGCAGACGAGGGCCGAGCGCACGTTGAATTCCGCCAGGCGCGCCGCATCGACTGCGTGCTCCCGCCGGGGGTGGAGCGTGTCGCGCATTTCGGCGATGCGCAGGTGCTCGAGCTTGCCGTTCAGCACCGGCAGCCGCTCTGCGGCATCGCCCTTCATGACCTGCGGGTCGAACGGTGTGACCAGCCCGGTGGCGGCGGCCACGCGCTCGATGACCTTGCGCTCGCCGTCGAGCAGCGCGATGCAGATGGCGTCCACGCCGGTCGCTTCACGCAGTGCGTCGAGGTTGCGCTTGACGCAGTTGTCGCCGGCCTCGCTGGTGAGGCCTACGAAGTCGACGGCGACCTTGGTGACGAGAACGTCGAGACCGACAGTGGGATGCTCGCCATTGCCGAAGACGAACTGCGTCGCCAGGAAATCCACGGTTTCCTGTTCGTCGGTTTCGATCGGCGGGGGTTGCGACGACATCGCGCTATCGGGTCTCCCTGGCGCGAACGCGGCCGCAGAATGAAATGGCGACTTGACCGGCGTTGGCGCGAGCGGAATTCTGACAGAAAGTCTAGCGAACTCAAGCTAAGGCGCTGAATTTATTGATGCATTCGGCGGAATGTAGAGCCGGGCCCGACGCAGGTCGCCACGTGCGACGCAAGCAGCATCGGCACTGCCCCCGGACACGAGGAACCAGTGCTGCCGGTTCGCGCGACCGAGCTCGCGGGCCTGCATGCCCTGGAAGCAGATTTCGAGCGTCTTCTGGTGCACGAGCAGCGCGCGCCCGGGCTTCGCGGCAAACCAGGCTGCTGCATCGGCCGCCTCGGCTTCCTTCTCCTGCCAGCGAGCGTGACCGAAGTTGATGCTGGGCCGGCGCAATTCCAGCAGGTACTGCTCCTTCGCGCCGACGAGACCGAGCTCCTCGATGCCAGTGGACGCCTGCTCGACCTCCGCCATGAACGCCCTGCCCGATCGCGCGTCGTCCATGCGCGGGTACACGACGATGCCGGCAGTCGCAAGGATCGCCGCGAGCGTACCGCCGTAGGCGAGCCAGCCGTCCCGCACGCGGAACAGCGCGAGCGCGACGAGGCCACCGGCGCCCGCCACGGCCAGCGGCAGCAGCGGAGCGATGCCGTAGTCACGAACGAGCCGCGCGCTGGCCTTGCCGTCGATGGCGAAGTACGCCGCGCCCAGCACCGCGCCGAGGGCGAGGATCGCTGCAAGAATGAACGCGAGCTTGCGCGTGCGCGGCAGGCGCAGGACCTCCGGCAGCCAGGTTGCCGCGGCCATCACGAGGGCGGGCACGGCCGGCAGCACGTACACGCCGCGCTTGCCCGAACTGAGCGAGAAGAACAGCACGACCAGCACGACCCACGCGAGCAGCACGGCGACGAACGTGTCCCGCGCGCCGGGCCGCAGGGCCGCGCGCCACCGCGGCCACAGCCAGGGCACCAAGGCGGTCAGCGGCAGCCACAGCACCGGGATGACGTTGACGAGGTAGAACCAGAAAGGCTCGTGGTGGTGCCACGCTCCGGCATAGCGCGTGACCGTCTGCTTGAACAGGATCTCGTTGCGGTACACGAGCAGTTCGCCCCCGGCCGCGGTGACCAGCATCATCGGCACGAACCACGACGCGATCGCGCCGAGGAAGAAGACCGGCCCGAGCCACCAGTGCGAATCGCGATGCGGCGCCGTCGTCGGCCACCCGCGCGCCGCGAGCACGACGAACGGAATCAGGAGCAGCAGCGGCAGGAAACCCACGCCCTTGGTGATGACGCCGACGCCGGCGGCGAACCAGCCGACGTAGAACCAGCCCAGGCGCGGGCCGGCGAACAGGTGGCGCAGCAACCCGTACAGGCTGAGCGTGGTGAAGAAGCACAGCACGCCGTCGATCTGCGCCTGGCGGAACTGCCACACGAACTGGAACGTGAGCAACAGCACCAGGCCGCCGGCGAACGCGACCTCGCGCCCGCGCACGCGACGCAGCAGGTCGTACACGAGCACGACCGAGCCGATGCCCGCGAGCAGCGATGGCAGCAGGAAGCCGAGCCGCAGTGACCCGGTCAGCGCCATCGCTGCGGCCATCAGCCAGAAGAACACCGGGGGTTTGTCGGCGTAGACGTCGCCGCCGACGCGCGGAATCATCCAGTCGCCGGAACGCAGCATGTCCTGCGCTACCAGCGCAAAACGGGGCTCATCGGCCGGCCAGGGATCACGCAGGCCCAGGCCCGTGGCCATCAGCACCAGCGCGAGCCCGATCAGCCAGAGCAGGTCGACGGTGACGTCGCGGGCCGCGTTCGCTCCCGGTCGCAGCCAGCGGTCGAGCAGCGAGATCGACACGCCGCCGCCGGTCACGCTCAGCGTTCCTCGCGGATCACGACCCGTGGCGACGCGCGGCGAATCAGCCAGCTCATGCCCCACAGGTCCACGATGCCGACCCAGAGCCGGTTGTTGAGGCCGTATTTCGACGTGCCACGCATGCGGCTGCGATGGTTCACGGGCAGCGATATGACCTCGTACCCTTCGCGCTGGAAGAGCGCGGGCATGAAGCGGTGCATGTTCCTGAAACGCGGCATGTGCATGAACACGTCGCGGTCGAACACCTTGATGCCGCATCCCGTGTCCGGCGTGCCGTCCTTGAGGATCCAGCCGCGCACGCCGTTCGCCACGCGCGAGGAAAACCGGCGCAGCCACGTGTCGCGACGCGTGGTGCGGTTGCCCATCACCAGCTTGAGCCTGGGTGACGCGGACTGCAGCAGCGCGTCGAGCAGGCGCGGGAAATCGGCCGGATCGTTCTGGCCGTCGCCGTCGAGCGTCCCGATCCAGCGGCCACGCGCATGGCGGACGCCGGTGGCCACCGCGGCGCTCTGGCCCGAGCGCGTCACGTGCTGCAGCAACCGGATCTCCGGCATGCCCTGCGCGCGCGCCGCGAGCACCATCTCGCCAGTCCTGTCCGTGCTGCCGTCGTCGACGAAGATCTGCTCGAACGCGTACCTGCCGGCCAGCGCCGCGTGGATTTCCTGCGCCAGCGGCAGGACGTTCTCGTCCTCGTTGCAGACGGGTATGACGACCGAGACGACGGGCGCCGGGGCCGGAGACGGAGGGATGGTCACGGTCGAGAGCGCCCTGCAGTTGTGGTTTATGCGGCCGCCGCCTGCTGGGGCCGTCGGGTAGTATAAACGCTCCACCGTTTCCGGGCCGCCACTGCTCGCCCGACCCTCCCCTTGAAAGACCGCCTCGCACATTCCCGTCCGCACGCTGCGGAAAGTCGCTGGCTCGGCTGGGCCCTCGCGATCACGGCGTCGTTCATGGCGATCGAGGTTGCGGGCGGGTTGATCTCCGGCTCGCTCGCCCTGCTGGCGGACGCCGGCCACATGCTGACCGACACCGCCGCGCTGGCGCTGGCCTGGATCGCGGCCCGGCTCACGATGCGCCCGACGAACCCACGCCGCTCGTACGGTTACCACCGTGCGCAGGTGCTGGCGGCGTTCGTAAACGCGATCGCGCTGTTCCTGGTGGTCGTGTGGATCGTCATCGAAGCCGTCGACCGGCTGTCGACGCCACGCCCCATCGAGGGCGGGACGATGCTCGGGGTCGCGCTGGCCGGGCTGCTCGCGAACGTCTCGGTGTACGCGATCCTGCGCAAGGGCAGCCCGCAGAACCTGAACGTGTCGGCGGCCCGCCTGCACGTGATGGGCGACTTGCTG
>JAOUGW010000267.1 GCA_029865465.1 Gammaproteobacteria bacterium | reverse complement strand
CAGATTGGTAGGGCTGGTGGGGCAGGTCACTTCGGCACTTCGGAGAACGCGGCCAAGGCTCAGGTGTGGATCGCCATGAGCGTCTATGTGCTCGTGGCGATCGTCAGGACGCGCTTGCGCCTGGGGGCCTCCCTGTATGAAACTCTACAGATCCTGAGTCTGACCATGTTCGAGACAACTCCTTGGATCAACTGCTTATGCCACATCCACAGGATGCAATTTCGCCAAATTCATCGCGTCATTTAATTTGTTCGAAAGTTAACCGGACACTACCCGTTCTGTCTAACCAGAAAGGCGCCCCGGCAGCACCCAGCTGCCAGCGGAAATTTTCATGATTGCTCAACTACTTTACGGAGCGCTTCTGGTAGCCCTGACGGTCGCAACCCACGGCGCGATCCTGGGTCTAATGATCAGCCGCTTGCGCCTGAGCGCTGACACTGCGCCGCGCTCGTTCTTGGCCAACAGCTGGCTGCTGTCGAGTGTGGCCATCTGTGCCGTGCTGGCCCACCTGTTAGAAATTTGGTTGTGGGGGCAGTTCTACCTGTGGCAAGGCGTCATGCCCGACCCGGAGATCAGTTTTTACTTTAGCGCCGTGACCTACGCCACGATCGGCTATGGCGACGTCACTCCGCCCGAGAGCTGGCGCCTGCTGGCATCGATGGAGGGGCTGATCGGGATCCTGATGTGCGCATGGTCCGGGGGCTTTTTCTTCGCTACCGTTTCCCGGCTATATGGACTTCAATGGTCCGACCGGGGTCCGCGACCATGACAGTGCTCGCCGTTTTTATCGTCCTGCTGTTCCTTTACAGCCTGATCTCGGCTCAGGTCGAGAAGAGCACGCTCACGGCGCCCATCGCCTTCACAGTGGCCGGCGTGGTCATCACGCTGGTCATGGCGGAGCTTCCGTCAGGTGCTGTCCGGACCGACGCGTTCCTGCCCATGGCCGAGCTGGGCCTGGTGCTGCTCTTGTTCACCGACGCGAGCCGCATCGACCTGAAGCTGCTCGGCAGCATGGGCTCGCTGCCGGCGCGACTGCTGAGTGTCGGCATGGTGCTGACCATTGCCCTGGGCATGGCGGTGGCGTTGATGGTCTTCGGCGACCTGTCCATCTGGGAAGCGGGAATACTGGCTGCGATCCTCGCACCCACCGACGCCGGCCTCGGCCAGGCCATCGTCTCGAGCCCAAATGTCCCCAAGCGCATCCGCGAGGCGCTCAACGTGGAGGCGGGGCTGAATGACGGGCTGGCCGTGCCGTTCCTGTTGTTCTTCATCGCGCAGGCCGCTTCACATGAAGGTACGGAGGAAGCCGGCCTGCTGCATTTCTTCATCGAGCAGTTCGGTTATGGCGTTGGCGTGGGCCTCGCTATCGGCCTCGCCGGCGGCTGGTTGTTCGCTAGGGCGAAGGCGCGCGGATGGGTCAGCAAGTCTTACCGACAGATCGGCTTCGTTGCCTTGCCGGTACTGTGCGTGCTCGGATCCGAGGCCGTCGGGGCGAGCATGTTCATCGCAGCGTTCGTGGCCGGCCTCGCCGTTCAGCTCGGCGGCGGCAAAGACGTGGCTGAGCACAGCCTCGAGCTCACCGAGGACTGGGGTCAGGTCATTAACCTGTCGGTCTTCTTCCTGTTCGGTTTGCTGACCGCGGGGCAATGGCACGACCTGCGGCCGGTGCATTTCGCCTACGCCGCGCTCAGCCTGACCGTGATTCGGATGCTGCCTGTCGCCATCGCCTTGATCGGGACGGGAATGAGCCGTGCAACGGTGCTTTTCATTGGCTGGTTCGGGCCGCGTGGCCTGGCATCCATCGTGCTGGGCCTCGTCTACCTGAAGCACGCGACCGGGCACGACGAGCCGACCGTGCACCTGGCCGTGATTGCCACGGTACTCATGAGTATCCTGGCGCATGGTCTGTCGGCCAAGCCGGGTGCAGCCTGGTACAGCTCGCAGGTCGCGCCGGACGCCGGGAAAAACGCGAAAGTCTACTGATCGTCGCTTGAGAGGATAGGCCGTTGCAAACGCAATCTATCGGGCCATCGGGCGACCAGACCCGGCACTCGACCCCCTGATCGCCGTGCCGATCGAACAGCCGTGAATTGAACGCAGTCAGGTCGCCCACAGTCCCAGGTGCGTGAGGATTTTCTCGATGACCGGCTGCTCCAGGATCGCGGCGATTATCTTCAGTTCGCCGCCGCAGTTCGAGCAGTGTTCGATGTCGATCCCGAACACCTGCTTGAGCAGCACAGCACAGCCGATTCGGCGGGGTTTTTGTTTGCTTGTCGCATGTCCGCTTCGGGTCGAGACTGTGTGAAAACTCCACGTAAGGTTTCTGCTCGATGATTCGGCATCGCGTTGCTGGAGCGGTGCATGGGCCGATACATCGACGGGCAGGACCGAACGCAGAGCGTTCTGTTTCCGGAGCGACTCGATGACTGGGTCGACGAAGACAACCCGGTGCGCGCCGTCGATGCCTTTGTGGATGCGCTGGACCTCGCGGCACTCGGGTTTGAGCGTGCCGAGCCCGCCGAGACGGGCCGGCCGGCGTATCACCCGGCCACGCTGCTGAAGGTCTACATCTACGGGTATCTGAACCGGATCCAGTCGAGCCGTCGGCTGGAGCGCGAAGCGCAGCGCAACGTCGAACTGGTCTGGCTCACCGGCCGACTGATGCCGGACTTCAAGACGATCGCCGACTTCCGGCGTGACAACGGTGCCGCGATCCGATCGGCCTGTCGCCAGTTCGTGTTGCTCTGCCGTGGCTTGGGGCTGTTCGACGAGGCGACAGTGGCGATCGACGGCAGCAAGTTCAAGGCGGTCAACAACCGCGACAAGAACTTCACTGACCGCAAGCTCCATGCGCGGATGGAGCAGCTTGAGCAGAGTGTGGAGCGGTACCTGACGGAGCTCGATCGAGCCGACCGTGATCCGAGCCTGGTTCCCGCAGCGAGAGTCGAGCACCTGAAGGAGAAGCTGGCAACGGTCAAGGAGCAGATGGAGCGGCTGCGCGAGGTGGAGCGGCGCTTGAAGGAAGCGCCCGATGAGCAAGTGTCACTCACCGATCCTGATGCTCGCTCGATGGCGACGAGCGGACGGGGCACCGGCATCGTCGGCTACAACGTGCAGACGGCGGTGGACACGAAGCATCACCTGATCGTGGAGCACGAAGTGACCAACGTCGGGCACGACCGCACGCAGCTGGGCACGATGGCCGAGCGGGCACAGCAGACGGTGGGCCGACCGATCACCGTGCTGGCCGACCGGGGTTACTTCAAGGGCGAGGAGATTGTGCGCTGCGAGCAGGCCGGGATCGTGCCGCTCGTGCCCAAGCCGCAGACGTCGAACAACAAGGCTGCGGGGCTCTACGACAAGAGCGACTTCGTGTACGACCAGACCGACGACACTTACCGGTGCCCGGCTGGCTCGAAGGCGATCCGACGGATGACGGTGGTCGAGAAGGAACAGACGCTCGCCAAGTACTGGACGTCTGCCTGCCCGTCTTGCCCGCTAAAGCCGAAGTGCACGACCAGCAAGTACCGACGGATCAGCCGCTGGGAGCACGAGGACGTGCTCGAGCGCATGCAGGTGCGGCTCGCTCAGCGTCCCGAGACCGCGCGAGAGCGAAGGCAGACCGTGGAGCACTGCTTCGGAACGCTAAAAGCCTGGATGGGAGCCTCGCACTTCTTGATGCGAAGGCTGCCCAACGTGCGCACTGAGATGAGCTTGCAGGTGCTGGCGTACAACCTGAAGCGGGTCATCGGGCTGCTTGGCACCGCCTCGCTGATCGCCGCGGTCCAGGCTTAGCGCGGACGCGCTCGCTCGTCCTCAAGAAACGGCCGCTGCCAGCGGATCGCAACGCGCGCCTGCGGCTCGTTTACACACAGTCTCGGTCGGAAGCAGTCCTTTGGTAGCGACATCAGACCCGCGAATCCGCAGGTCCCTGGTTCGAGTCCAAGTCGGGGAGCCATCCAAATCCTGCGCTTAGGCCACCCCGCGGCGGCCTTTTGCGTTTCCGGGGGCGACGCGCCGAACCCTAGACGCCGATCAGTTTCAGGTTGAACACCCGCTCCGTGAGCCACACGAGCGCCACCAGCAGCGTGAGGACCGACCCGCCCACGAATACGCCCTTGCGGTAAAGCAGCGTGTTTCGCAACAGGTACGCCGCCGGCAGGAAGCACGCGACGATGACCAGTT
>JAOUGW010000048.1 GCA_029865465.1 Gammaproteobacteria bacterium | reverse complement strand
GAGGACCCAGAAAAACAAGACATGGATGATGACGGTCAGGATGAAGGCAAGCGTGCGCTTGCTGTTCTTGGCCGGATCGTCGATCGAATAACTGTAAGCCACTTCCCCTCCACTACTGTGGGCGCGCGGATGCTCCGACCCTATGCCACGTCCTCCCCCGGACGGACGACACTACAAGACCCCATCCGCCCTCGCAACCCCTGAAGCCTACCGCGGGGGACGACACAGGCTCTTGCCGAGTCATTTATTTCGTGCCTGCGCGAAGACCGTCGTCGTTCTCGAATCGTGCTGCGTCGCAACACGAAGCATTGCCGATCCGGTGCAAGTGCAGCCGGTCCGTTACCGACGGCGGACGCGACTTTACCGATGCGACTGGAGCAACACAATACTTGCGCGATGCCAACCTCGTGCAAATCCCTTAGACGACCAGTTCTGCAACCTTCAGGCCCCTGTCGGTCACGGCCCCGAGCGATGCGCTGCTGACAAGTTCCGCGTACTTGGCGAGCACTCCGCGCGTCGCATACGGAGCGCGGGGCCGCCAGCTGGCGCGGCGCGCGACGAGTTCGTCGGCCGCGACGTGCAGCGTCAATACCCGCTTCGTGGCATCGATGCTGATGGAGTCACCGTCGTGCACGAGCGCCAGCGGACCGCCGCTTGCCGCCTCTGGTGAAACGTGTCCGACGACGAAGCCGTGGCTGCCGCCGGAGAAGCGTCCATCGGTGATCAGCGCAACCTTGTCGCCGAGGCCCTTGCCCATGATCGCAGCGGTCGGACTCAGCATTTCGCGCATGCCGGGGCCGCCGCGCGGCCCTTCATAACGCACGACCAGCACGTCGCCCGCGTGCACGGTGCCGTCGAGAATCGCCTGCAGTGTCGCCTCCTCGCCATCGAAGACACGCGCGCGCCCAGTGAATTCCAGGCCTTCCTTGCCGCTGATCTTCGCCACCGCGCCTTCCGGCGCGAGGTTGCCGTAGAGCACGACGAGGTGGCTCTCGCGCTTGATCGGGTTGGTGAGCGGCCGAACCATGTCCTGCCCGCTCGGGTACGGCTTCACCCGCGCCAGGTTCTCCCGCAGGGTCTTGCCAGTCACGGTGAGGCAGTCGCCGTGCAGCATGCCCGCGTCCAGCAACGACTTCATCAGCGGCTGGATGCCGCCAATGCGGATGAGGTCCGACATGGAGTACTTGCCGCTCGGTCGCAGGTCGGCGAGCACCGGCACCTTCGCCCCAATGCGCGTGAAGTCGTCGAGTTCGAGCGGCACCCCCGCCGCGTGCGCGATTGCCAGCAGGTGCAGCACGGCATTCGTGGAACCGCCAAGCGCGATCGTGACCACGATGGCGTTCTCGAAGGCTTCACGCGTGAGGATCATCGACGGCTTGATGCCGCGCTTGATCAGGTTGACGACGGCACGGCCCGCCTTCTCGGCGTCGTTGCGCTTGTGGCGCGAGACCGCCTCCTGCGCGGAACTGTTCGCGAGACTCATGCCGAGCGCCTCGATCGCCGACGCCATGGTATTTGCCGTGTACATGCCGCCGCAGCTGCCCGCGCCGGGAATCGCCGTGCGCTCGACTTCCTTGAGCTGCTTGTCGCTGATGACGCCGGCAGCGTGCGCCCCGACGGCCTCGAAGACCGAAACCACATCGCGCTTCTTCTCGCCCGGCCGGATCGTGCCGCCGTAGACGAATACCGCGGGACGATCGAGCCGCGCGATCGCCATCATGCAACCCGGCATGTTCTTGTCGCAGCCGCCGATCGCGACCACGCCGTCGAAGCCCTGCGCGCCGGCCACGGTCTCGATCGAGTCCGCGATCACCTCGCGTGACACGAGCGAATAGCGCATGCCGGGCGTGCCCATCGAGATGCCGTCGGACACGGTGATGGTGCCGAACGTCGTGCTCTTGCCACC
Source organism: Gammaproteobacteria bacterium (assembly GCA_029865465.1). Lineage (GTDB taxonomy): Bacteria > Pseudomonadota > Gammaproteobacteria > Steroidobacterales > Steroidobacteraceae > RPQJ01. The sequence goes on along the minus strand of JAOUGW010000048.1, from coordinate 14,869 downwards.
CGCCGCATTTGCCCCCTTCGCTGCCGCCTCGGCCAGCTTGTCGATGTGCATGTTGCAGGGCGTCAGGTTGCTCCAGGTCGAGGCGACGCCGACCTGCGGCTTCTTGAAATCGCGATCGTCGTAGCCGACTGCGCGGAGCATCGCCCGGCTGGGCGTCTGCTTGACGCCGTCGAACACGAGCTTCGAGTACGGGCGGGGATCCACTTTGCTGCGGGTCATCAAACGGGCTCCGGGCGAGGACATTCAACGGGCAATTGTGCGGCCTGCGGGTGCCACGGTCACGCGGCGTTTGCGGCCACCTGCTGGCGATGCATGACGTGAAAGCGATAGGCTCCGCTCACGACGAAGAGCAGGGGCAGCAGCAGCGCCGCCGGACCGAGTCCAGCATGCAGACGGCCGAGCAGGTGATACAAGGCGATCGTGAGCGGCGGCGCGACCAGGCCGCGCATGCCGGTCAGGGTCACGTGCAGGGCCATGTAGCGCGTCTCTTCGCCGCGCGGGGCGAAATCGTTGTGGCCGAGGGTCCAGCCGAGGCTGCCGGCCGCCGAACTCACGCCAAGGAGCACGGCACCCGGCGCGAGCAGCAGCGGCAAATGCAGCAGCACTGCCGCGACGAACAGCACGACCGCGACCACCGTGAACTTGCCGTGCACGGAGCGGAACGCCAGCACGCGATGGAGATCCAGGTAGCGCGCCCACGGCTGGATCGCGAACGGCACCACCATGACCGGGATCGCCGTGGTGACGAGCACCTGCCACAGCGCCGGCAGCTGCAGCACGTCGCCCAGGCAGATCACCATCAACGGAGTCAGCGACAGCAGCCCCGCACCGAACATCGACATCGCGTACTGGTAGCGCCGGAACGCGTCGTCGCGCGCCAGCAACGCACGCATGCCATAGAAGCCGAAGCCGGCGCCTTCGACCAGCCGCGTGCGCTCCGCTTCGAGTAATTCATCCTCGCGGCGTACCTTGAACTGCCGGAATGCCAACGCGCCCGCCACGCCACAGCACGAACCCGCGGCAATCGCGATGCGCCACCACGGACCTCCGTGCCCGAGCAGCCAGCCAACGCCGAGGCTCGTGATGGCGAGCGCGATCGAGGTGTTGATCGTGATGCGTCCGGTGATCCGGGCGCGCAGCCGGGACGGGTAATTCACGCTCCAGAGCACCGAGCGCACGGTCTCGACCCCGGCCCAGAGCAGTCGCGCGGCGGCGTACAGGATGAGAAACAGCAGTAGCCCTGTCCCGCTCTGCGGGACGAGCGCGAGGGCGCCCACGCACGCCGTCATCGCGAGCAACAGCGGAAACAGGAACGAGACCTTGCGCTGCCCCTGTGCGCGTCTCGCATACGCCACGCTCGCCAGGTTGGCCCAGGCCGGCGCTGCACTCACGATGGCGACGACCAGGTCCACGGCGAGCGCCGGCGCCTGGTCGCCGAACAGCGACCGGACCATCACCGCCGCGGTCCCGCCTTCGACCAGCCCGAGGCAGAGGTAGATCAGCGTCCACGCGCGCCGCTCGTAACGCAGGTCGATCACGTTGCAGGTCGCTTCAGCGGCTCGTCCGACGCTTGGAAAGGCAGACACGCGCTCCGGACGAGCCACTGAACCGACCTGCCTGGTGCAGCCCGCCCTGTTTACGCATAACGTTCGGCGATCATCGCGTACAGCGCGCGCACGGCATGCGCCTCCGCCCCGACGGGCCGGCCGGGCCGGTCCTTCGGGTTCCACGCGAACAGGTCGACGTGCACCCAGTCCTGCGCGTTCGTCACGAACCGCTTCAAGTACAGAGCCCCGATGATCGCCCCTGCAAACGCCGCGGCCGATGCGTTGTTGATGTCGGCGACCTTGCTCGCGATGTCGTCGTCGTAGCCGCTCCAGAGCGGCATCTGCCACAGCGGATCCGCCACTCGCCGGCCGGCCCGCAGCAGCGCGTCGACGGTCTCCTGGCGCGTGCCGAACACGGCCGGCAATTCCGGGCCGAGCGCCACGCGTGCCGCACCGGTGAGCGTCGCCAGGTCCACCAGCAGGTCGGGCTGTTCCTCGTCCGCAGCCGCGATGGCATCGCACAGCACCAGCCGGCCCTCGGCATCCGTGTTGCCGATCTCGACGGTCACGCCCTTGCGTGTGCGGATCACGTCGCCCGGACGATACGCATTGCCGGCGATCGCGTTCTCGACGGCCGGAATCAGGACTCGCAGCCGCACGCGCATACGTGACTGCATGACGAGTTGCGCAAGGGCCAGGGTGCACGCCGCGCCACCCATGTCTTTCTTCATCAGCGCCATGCCCGCGGACGGCTTGATGTCGAGGCCACCCGTATCGAAGCAGACGCCCTTGCCGACCAGCGTCACTCTCGGATGCTGCGGATCGCCCCAGACGAAGTCGACGAGCCGCGGTCCACACGTGGACGCCTGCCCCACGGCGTGGATGGCCGGGAATCCGCGTCGCAACTCATCACCCATGATCTCCTGCGGGGCAGCGCCGTACTCGCGCGCGATCCTGATTGCCTCGGCGGCCAGCCGCTCGGGCGTCATGTCGGACGCCGGTGTGTTGACGAGATCGCGTGCCAGCGCCGTCGCGCCGGCCAGCTGCACCACCTGGGCGTGGTCGGTCTCTGGCGGCGCGATGAGTCGCGCCCGGGCCGCGGCCGGCTGCGTCGACGACTTATAGGTGTCGAACCGATAGCTGCCGTAAGCCCAGCCCAGCGCCAGCGCGTTCGCTGCAGCGTCGCCGAGTTCGTTCGTGATTCGCCAGCGGGTACCGGCCGGCAGGCGATCCGGCAGGCCTGCGACATGCCAGAGTTCGAGCTCCTCCAGCGACGGCAGCGCGCCGAGACCGAGAGCCGCCCGGCGCGGCGTGCCGTCGGCAGACGGCAGCAGCAGCACCTGGTGGCGCTCTGCCTTGAATCCCGTGGCGGCGACCCAGGCTCGCGCCGACGCATCCTGGGCCTCGAGCCAGCGGGCCAGGTCGGACTGGACAACGAGCGCAAGTTCGTGCGCGGTCGCGGCGTCTGGGGCACCGGCTTGATCGACTAGAAAATCCACGGTGGGCAGGTTCCGTTGCAGGTAGAGCGAACGCGGCTGGTTAGCTTAGCAGCGCCGCCGGCAGGCGCGGTCGACACGGGACCGACCCCGCCGGGACTGACTCTTTTTGCACTGCGGTTGACAATGCCCGGCACGCTGTGCTGCTATCCGCACCCTGTTTTTTCGCTCTCACGCGCAGGCGCCGGATGCAGTCGTCGCTCGACTCCTCCCTCATCATTTCGGTCACCCTGCTGGCCGGCCTGCTGCTTGCGTCGCTTACCCTGCTTCCCCTGCGGAGGTGCGGGGCTCCGGGCTGAGAGCGCCAAGGCGCGATTGGACATCAGGAACCCCGCACGGCCAGCCAGCCGGCGCGGGGTTTTCAGTTTTAGTCATGGCAAAACGGAAGCGATTCCGAGGAGATGTCGAGATGCGTGCGTACTCGAAGAAGGACGTCGACAGGAAGGCGCTCAAGGGCGCGAAGATCACCGTGGTCGGCTACGGCAGCCAGGGTCGCGCGCATGCGTTGAACCTCAAGGATTCGGGCTACGACGTCGTCGTCGGCGTCCGCAAGGGCGACAGCTGGAAGCAGGCGAAGAAGGACGGCCTCGCGGTCGCGACGCCAGCCGAAGCCGTCAAGGGTGCCACGCTGGTCGCGCTGCTCACGCCCGACACCACGCAGGCTGAGAACTACAGGGAAATCCTGCCAAACCTGGCCAAGGGCGCCACGCTGCTCTTCGCGCACGGCTTCAACATCCACTTCAAGCAGATCAAGCCGCGCAAGGACCTCGACGTCGTGCTGATCGCGCCTAAGGGCCCGGGCGGCCTCGTGCGGCGCCAGTACCAGGAAGGCCGCGGCGTGCCGTGCCTGATCGCAATCGCGCAGGACGCCTCGGGCAAGGCCAAGGCCAAGGCGCTCGCCTATGCCGACGGCATCGGCGGCACGCGCGCCGGCGTAATCGAAACCACCTTCAAGGAAGAGACCGAGACCGACCTCTTCGGCGAGCAGGCCGTGCTGTGCGGCGGCGCGACCGAGCTCGTGCTCAAGGGTTACGAGACGCTGGTCGAAGCCGGCTACCAGCCCGAAGTCGCCTACTACGAGTGCCTGCACGAACTGAAGCTGATCGTCGACCTGCTGCACGAAGGCGGTCTCGCCAAGATGCACAAGTACATCTCGCACACGGCCAAGTGGGGTGACCTCACCCGCGGCCCGCGCGTCGTCAACAAGGCGACCAAGAAGGAAATGAAGAAGATCCTCGGCGAGATCCAGGACGGCAGCTTCGCGCGCGTCTGGATCCGCGAAAACAGGACCGGCCGCAAGAAGTACGACGCCCTGATGAAGAAGGACCTGGCGCACCCGATCGAAAAGGTCGGCGCGCAGCTCCGTGCCCGCATGCCTTGGCTGAACCAGGGCTGAGTCCCCGCTCCCCTCTCCTGTCCACCACGGTGACGACCATGTCCAACCGCGACCCGAACCGCGTGCTGATCTTCGACACGACGCTGCGCGATGGCGAGCAATCGCCGGGCTGCAGCATGACGCAGCCCGAGAAGCTGCGGATGGCACGCGCCCTGGCCGAACTGGGCGTGGACGTCATCGAGGCCGGGTTCCCGGTCGCCTCGCCGGGCGACTGGGAAGCCGTGCACGAAATCGCGCGCGAAGTGCGGGGCCCGATCATCGCCGGCCTCGCTCGCTGCAACCGCGAGGACATCGACAAGGCCTGGAGCGCGGTCAGAGTGGCGGCCAGGCCGCGCATCCACGTGTTCCTCGCGACCAGCGCGATCCATCGCGAGCACAAGCTCAACATGGCGAAGGAGCAGATCATCCACACGGCCGTCGAAGGCGTGAAGTACGCGCGCAGCCTGTGCGAGGACATCGAGTTCTCACCCGAGGATGCCTCGCGCACTGAACCCGAATTCCTGCGTGAAGTGGTCGAAGCCGCGATCGAAGCCGGCGCAACCACGATCAACGTGCCCGACACCGTCGGTTACACGGTGCCGGAGGAATTCCATGACGTGTTCTCGTTCCTGACGCAGAACGTCCGCGGCGCCGACAAGGTGACGTTCAGTGTCCATTGCCACAACGACCTGGGGATGGCCGTGGCCAACAGCCTGGCCGCCGTCCGCGGCGGCGCCCGCCAGGTGGAATGCACGATCAACGGCATCGGCGAACGCGCGGGTAATGCCTCGCTCGAAGAAATCACGATGGCGCTCAAGGTGCGTGAAGGCATCTACGGCCTGCACACCGGCATCGATACCAGGCGCCTGTTCCCGACCAGCCGCCTGCTCTCGAGCATCACCGGCATGCCGATTCCGCGCAACAAGGCGGTGGTCGGCGAGAACGCGTTCGCGCACGAATCCGGCATCCACCAGCACGGCATGCTGAAGCACCACTCGACCTACGAGATCATGCGACCGCACGACGTCGGCATGTCCCGCACCAACCTCGTGCTCGGCAAGCACAGCGGCCGCGCGGCCCTGCGCGAGCGCATCAAGGAACTCGGCTTCGAACTGTCCGACGCCGAACTGGCGCGCGTGTTCGACGACTTCAAGTCGCTGGCCGACAAGAAGAAGGAACTGTTCGACGGCGACATCGAGGCGCTCGTGCTGAAGGCCGAGACCGGTCATGAAGGCGGCCCCTGGCATCTCGAGAACCTGCATGTCGTCAGCGACTCGACGCGCTTCGCGACGGGCCGCGTCGTGCTCCGCCATGTCGACGGCCGCATCCTCACGCAGGAATCGTCGGGCGACGGCCCGGTCGACGCCGCGCTCAAGGCCATCGAGCAGGCGACCGGCGTGTTCGTGAAGCTGCGCAAGTTCGAGGTGCGCAGCGTGTCGAGCGGCGAGGACGCCCAGGGCGAAGCCGTCGTCACCTGCGAATACAACGGGCGCAGCTACCGCGGCACCAGCGTCACGACCGACATCGTCGAGTCGGGCGTGCGGGCCTTCATCGAAGTGATCAATGCCATCGAATCGTCGCGCCGCCGCGGCGCCGACCAGAGCGAGACGTCGCCGCCTGCCGCGGCCGTCTGAAGCGGATGAGCGGAGCCGGAATGACTGCGCAGAGCCTGTTCGAAAAAGTGTGGCAACGGCACGTCGTCGTGCCCGAGACGGCCGACACGCCCGCAATCCTCTACATCGACCTGCACCTCACGCACGAGGTCACCTCGCCCCAGGCGTTCGACGTGCTGCGGGCCCGCAAGCTCCAGGTCCGCCGCCTCGATCGCACGCTCGCGACGATGGACCACTCGACGCCGACGGACACGGCGCAGATCTTCGGCGGCCTGCCGATCAAGCTCGAGTCCGCCGCCAGGCAGGTGCGCCAGCTCGAGGTGAACTGCGCCGAGTTCGGCGTCGACCTGATCGGGCTGCAGGACTCGCGCCGCGGCATCGTGCACGTCATCGGGCCCGAACAGGGTGCCACGCAGCCCGGCAAGACCATCGTCTGTGGTGACAGCCACACCAGCACGCATGGCGCGTTCGGCGCCCTCGCCTTCGGCATCGGCACGACCGAGGTCGGTTACGTGCTGGCCACGCAGTGCCTGCTGCAACGCAGGCCCAGAACGTTCGAGATCGTCGTCAACGGCCGGCTGCCGGCCGGCGTGTCGGCGAAGGACGTCGTGCTCGCGGTCATCGGCAGGATCGGCGTCAACGGCGGCACGGGCCACGTCATCGAGTTCCGCGGCTCCGCCATCGAGGCGATGTCGATGGACGAGCGCATGACCGTCTGCAACATGTCGATCGAGGCCGGCGCACGTGCGGGGATGGTTGCGCCGGACGCAACGACGTACCACTACCTGAAGGGCCGCCCGTTCGCGCCGACCGGCGCGGACTGGGACAAGGCCGTGGCCGACTGGAATACGCTGCGCAGCGATGCAGGCGCGACGTTCGACAAATCGGTGTCGCTCGACGCCGGCACGCTCGAGCCCATGATCACGTTCGGCACCAACCCGGGCATGGTCACCACGATCGGCGGCAATGTGCCGGAACGCCCGGGCGACGCCGTATTTGCGAAATCGCTGGCGTACATGGGGCTCACCGCGGGTGAGCGCATGGCCGATAAGCCGGTGCAGGTCGTCTTCATTGGCAGCTGCACCAACGCACGCATTTCGGACCTCGAAGCTGCCGCAGCCATCCTGCGCGGGCGCAAGGTCGCCAAGGGCGTACGCGCACTGATCGTGCCCGGGTCGCAGCAGATCAAGCTCGAAGCCGAACAGCGTGGCCTGGCCAAGGTCTTCACGGACGCCGGTGCGGAATGGCGCGAGTCCGGTTGCTCGATGTGCCTCGGCATGAACGGCGACCTCGTCGACTCCGGCCAGTACTGCATCAGCACCAGCAACCGCAACTTCGAGGGACGGCAAGGCATCGGGGCACGCACCCTGCTGGCTAGCCCGGCCTCCGCCGCAGCCGCCGCTGTGCGCGGTCGCGTCACCGACCCGCGCGAGTTCCTCGGCTGAGCCGGGCCCGCCAACAACACAGAACCAGCACATGGACCCGATCACAGTCATCCGCTCGCGGACGGTCGTCATGCCGTCCACCAACATCGACACGGACCAGATCATCCCGGCCCGCTTCCTGACCACCACTGTCCGCGAAGGCCTTGGCGTCTCGCTGTTCGCCGACTGGCGCTACGACAAGAACGGCCAGCCGAAACCCGACTTCGTGCTGAACCAGCCGGCGGCCCGGGGCTGCCAGGTACTGGTGGCGGGTCGCAACATCGGCTGCGGCTCCTCGCGGGAGCACGCGCCCTGGGCGCTGCTCGACTTCGGCATCCGCGTCGTCATCAGCACCGAGATCGCCGACATCTTCCGCAACAACAGCCTGAAGAACGGGCTGCTGCCGGTCGTCGTGGACGAAGCGACGCACGAGTGGCTGCTGGCGCATCCGGGCGCCGAAGTCGAAGTCGACCTGCCCGCCTCCGTCCTGCGCCTGCCGGACGGTCGCGAAGTGACATTCCCGATCGAGTCGTTCTCGCGCTACTGCCTGATGAACGGCATCGACGAACTGGGATACCTGCTGAGCCGGATGGATGCGATCGAGCGATACGAGCGCGCGCGGGAAGGCGCATGAGGGCGCGGATCGCAGTCCTGGGCGGAGATGGCATCGGGCCTGAAGTCACGGCCGAAGCCGTCCGCGTGCTGCAGGCCGTGGGTTCGAGATTCGGTCACGACTTCGAATTCTCCGAGGCATTGATCGGCGGTGCGGCGATCGATGCGTCCGGCTCGGCACTGCCACCCCGCACGATAGACGCGTGCCGCGAGAGCGCCGCTACGCTGCTCGGCGCCGTAGGCGGTCCGAAGTGGTCGGATCCGGGCGCCCCGGTACGCCCCGAACAGGGGCTGCTGGAACTGCGCCGCACGCTAGGCGTGTTCGCGAACCTGCGCCCGGTGCGCACGATGCCGTCGATGCTCGACGCGTCGCCGCTCAAGCCCGAGGTCATCACCGGCACGGATATCATGGTCGTGCGGGAACTGACCGGCGGCATCTACTTCGGCAGGAAGAGCCGTACCGCGCACGAGGCCGAGGACGTCTGCACGTACACCACTGTCGAAGTGGAGCGCGTGACGCGGGTCGCGGGACGGCTGGCCATGGGCCGTCGCCGGCGCATCGTCTCCGTGGACAAGGCCAACGTGCTCGAGACTTCACGGCTGTGGCGAGCAGTCGTCGAACGGGTGCTGCGCGAAGAGTTCCCGCAAGTCGTGTTCGAGCACATGCTCGTCGACGCCGCTGCGATGCACCTCATCCGGCGTCCCGCTGAGTTCGACGTGCTGCTCACCGAGAACATGTTCGGCGACATCCTGACCGACGAGGCCTCGATGATCGCCGGGTCGCTCGGCCTGTTGCCCTCCGCCTCGCTCGGCGAGGGAACGAACGGCCTGTATGAACCAATCCATGGTTCCGCACCCGACATCGCGGGGCGTGGCATCGCGAATCCCTACGGCACGATCCTGAGCGCGGCGATGCTGCTCAGGTATTCGCTCGGGCTCGAAACCGAGGCGGCTGCGGTCGAGTCTGCGGTCGAAGACGCTGTCAGCGCAGGCGTGCGCACGGCGGACATCGCGATCGCCGGCAAAGCCCCTGTCGGCAGCCGGGAGGCGGCTTCCGCGGTTGTCGAACGGCTAATGTCAAGTCTTTAAATTTCAGTAAGTTACAGATTTATCCACAGAAACTGTCAAGCTAGGGTTTAGAACCCCAGACCGAGCGGTTGTTTGCCCGATTCCCGCTGGACTCCGACCGGATTTTCGGCGCTATACTGCGCGTCCGCAGGCGGCCTCTGGCTCCCTGCCCCCAGTTTGCGAGACCGAATTTACGAGTAGCGAGGACTTGAGTCGGGTTAGTCTTTGTCTCAGGGAATGAGGCAGCTCGGGTCCCCCCGAAGGCCGGCACAAAATGCCGGCCTTCTTTTTTTTCTGCCGGTCTCGAGCGTTCGCGACCACGCGATCGCCGCAACGACGAACTCCGCTCGGCGCACACAGCGCGACGAACCTCGCTTATCGCATCAGACGCGAGCCGCCGCTGCCAGTCCGGCCGTCAGGTCGCGCAGGAGGTCGTCGCCCTCTTCGATGCCTATCGACAGCCGCACCAGCGTCTCCGAGATGCCGGCCCGCTCCCTCGCCGCTGCGTCCATCGCCGCATGCGTCATGCTGGCAGGATGAGCCACGAGACTCTCGACGCCGCCGAGCGACTCGGCGAGCGAGAACAGTTCCATGCTGGCGAGCAGCGCCTTGACGTTCTCGACCCCGCCCACGAGTTCGAAGCTCACCATCGCACCGAAGCCCTGCTGCTGGCGTCGCGCGATGTCGTGGCCGGGATGCGCGGCGAGCCCAGGGTAGTAAACGCGGGCCACGGCGGGGTGTCCCGCCAGCAGTTCGGCGATGCGCTGCGCGTTCTCGCCATGTGCCCGCATGCGGGCGTGCAGCGTGCGCAAGCCACGGAGCGTCAGGAAACTGTCGAACGGTGCGCCCGTGACGCCAATGCAGTTGCCCCACCACTTCACCTGCTCGTGCAGTTCGGCCGTGGCCGCAATCACGGCGCCGCCCACGACGTCGCTGTGGCCGTTGAGGTACTTGGTCGTGGAATGAATGACGAGGTCGGCCCCCAGCGCCAGCGGCCGCTGCCACACGGGCGACAGGAACGTGTTGTCGGCTGCGACCAGCGCGCCGGCTGCCCTGGCGCGGCCAGCAACGGCAGCGATGTCGACGATACGCAGCAACGGGTTGCTCGGCGTCTCGATCCACACCAGCGCCGGCTTGCCGGCAATCGCCGCGTCGAGCGCCGTAGAATCCTGGAAGTCGACGAACCGCACCTGCAGGGCGCCGCGCAGGTTGAGTGCATTGAAGAGCCGGTACGTGCCGCCATAGCAGTCGTGCGGCACGACGGCGACCTGGCCCGGCTTGAACAGCTGGGTCACGAGCGAAACGGCGCCCATGCCTGAAGCGGTCACGACCGCGCCACAACCGCCTTCGAGGTCCGCGAGCGCCCGCCCCAGTGCGTCACGCGTCGGATTGCCCGACCGTGAGTAGTCGTATTCGCGCTTTTCGCCGTAGCCGCCGAAGGCGAACGTCGAAGTCAGGTGAATCGGCGGCACGACGGCGCCATGCTGGGTGTCCGTCTCGAGGGCTGCCCGCACGGTGCGGGTCTTGATGCTGTCTTGGTGGCTCATGGGATCCGTTCCGGGTCTGCTCTATGCGCGGGTCTAATCGAGTGTGCGGTAGAAAACGTCGCGCAGCACCGCCGACTCCTTGAAGAAGGCGTCGTGGCCGTACATCGAGCTGATCTCGATCAGCTGGCAGGCGCTGCCACAGCGGTCGCGAAGCGTGCGCATGTCCGCGACCGGCACCAGCTGGTCCTCCAGCACGGCGATCAGGGTCATTGGCACGACGACGGTCTCGGGCTCGATGCGGTGCAGGTCGATCGACTCCGACAGGCAGACAAACGCCTCGGGCCGGTAGGTCCGCGAATAGGCCTCGCCGCGCGAGACGATGTACGCCTCGACGGGAAACACGAACCGCCCGTCGTGGCGCGTGGCCTCGCCCGGAAAGCGATCCTCGAATTCGCGCACGGAGCGGTATGTCGTCATGGCCAGGGCACGTGCCAGCGCGAGACCCCGCTCGCCCTCGCCATGCTCGATGGCGTAGCGCACGAAGTTGCGCTGGACGCTGCGCCACGCCGTCGACATCGGATGGGTTCGGTGAGCGGCGCTGACCACGATGCCGTGCCGCAGTCGCGTCGTGTATTCTGCGCCCATCACGAGCGTGACCATGCCGCCATAGGATGCGCCGATGCAGCCGTGCAGGCTTGCGATGCCGAGGTGGTCCAGCACCGCCACGAGGCAGGCCGCCTGGTCGTGCGCGCTGACGCTCTGGAACACTTCGCCGTGTCCGGGTCCGGTGGTGCGGTGGCTGCCGCCCAGGAAGTCGATGCCCAGGACCCGGAAACGATCCGTGTCCAGCGCCTTGCCGGGCCCGGCGATTTCGTCCCACCAGCCCGGCACGCCGTCACGCACCTTGAATACGTTGCGACCCGCCGAAATACCCCCGAGGACCGCTACCACCGGAGCTCCCTCGGCGCCAGCGATCCGATACGCGATCTCGACCCGCGGCAGCTCGCCGCCAAAGTGCAGCGGGAACGGCTTGCGGTCCAGGACCAGGATGTCCTCGTCAAACGCATAACCGGCCGGCAGTACGACCGGGCGCAGGGCCGCCGCAGGATCCATCGACGAGGGATCGGCGGCCCCATCCGGCGCGATGTTTTCATCGACGACCGGTTGGTCATTACTCGTGGTAACGGACGAAGACACTGCTGCTGCTCGCACTCGCGTTGAAACCCGACCAAACCTGGGCACGCATGTCGAGGCCCGTGCCGGCCCGCTGGTCGAGAGGAACGCCACGCAGGGGGATCTTGCGCGCGCGAGGGATGGTTGCGGCGACCAACACCCCCGTCGGCTACAGGACCGTGCGGGGCAGCCTCGCTGCAACTCATCTTCCGGCGACGCGCAGGGTCCCGTGGAGTTGGCACCAGTTCGGGCGGGTTGGGCCCGATGGTTGCCCCGGCTTCAAAGGGCCATTCCCTCAGCCGGTCTCGATGAGCGGGGCGCAGTTTAGGTGTGACAGCACGTTAGCGCAAGGAATTGGGGCGTAACCGGGAGACGGTCAGCGCGGAGCCAGGAGGGCAACCCCTTCCGCGCCGACGGCGTTTCCGGTCCGGACGGGCTCCGAAAGCCGTCCGCGACATGGACGTCGCGGCCGGAGCCCCCATGGATGGGTTTACGGCGTCTTTCGGGGCCCGTCCGGATCGGAGACGGCTGGCGGCGCCACGGCTACTCTCGTCCCTGGCTTCGCGTGGCCTGCGTCACGGTTGCGCCGATCGTTCCAATGTATTAACGTGCTAACACATTAATACACTCCAGCCAGCGAGACCCGTGAAGAACCACCGTGGAATTTCCCCGCGCCAGGAAGCAGCCGCCGAACGCGCGCTGTGCCAGGCCCTGCTGACCCTGCGCACCGTCGACGAATGCCGTGACTTCCTGCGCGATCTCTGCACGCCTGCCGAACTGCAGGCCCTGGCCGACCGCTGGACCGTCGTCGGACTGCTGCAGGCTGGCATGCCCTACCGCGAGATCGCCAAACAGACGGGCGTGAGCGTCACGACCATCGGGCGGGTCGCCCGCTACCTGGGGGCCGGCAACGGCGGCTACGAACTGGCTGCACGCCGCCTCGGAGAACGCTGATGGACCGCCAGCAACGCCTGCGCATCGCCGTGCAGAAGTCGGGACGCCTCACCGACGAGTCATTGGACCTGCTCCACCGCTGTGGCCTGAAGTTCAGCCGCGGCAAGGACCAGCTCATGTGCTACGGCGAGAACATGCCGCTCGACGTGTTGTTCGTGAGGGACGACGACATCCCGGACCTCGTCCAGGAAGACGTTTGCGATCTCGGCCTGGTCGGGCTCAACGTGCTCGAGGAAAAGCGCCTGGCGATGCTGGCCCGCGGCACCACCCCGCGCATCGAAATCCTGCAGAAGCTCGACTTCGGCCGCTGCCGGTTGTCGCTCGCCGTGCCGCAGGATTTCGCCTTCGACGGGCTGCAGAGCATCGCGGGCAAGCGCATCGCCACCACGTATCCGCACGTGCTGGCGCGCTTCCTGCGTGAGAGCGGCATCGCCGCCGAAATCGTCACGCTGTCGGGCGCCGTCGAGATCGCACCGCGCCTCGGCCGCGCAGACCTGATCTGCGACCTCGTCTCCACCGGCTCGACCCTGACGGCCAATCACCTGCGCGAAGTGGCCGCCGTGCTCGCAAGCCAGGTGTGCCTGGTGCGCACCCCGGTCGCCCTCCCCGACGTCAAGGCCGACTGGGTTCGTCGCCTGCTGGTGCGGGTCGACGGCGTCCAGCAGGTGCGCGAGAGCAAGTACATCATGCTGCATGCCCCGCGCGCGGCCCTGCCGCAGATCGCCAAGCTGCTGCCTGGCAGCGAGTCCCCGACCGTCATCCCGCTCGACGGCACCGGCGATAAAGTCGCGGTGCACGCCGTGTGTCGTGAAACCGTCTTCTGGGAGACCCTCGAAAGCCTGAAAGCCGCTGGCGCCAGCGCGATACTGGTGCTGCCGGTGGAGAAGATGCTCGCATGAAGAGTCCGCTCGACATCCTCGACTGGGGCACGCTCGATGAGGCGAGTCGCGACGCCGCACTGCGTCGGCCGGCCCAGCGCGACGCCGCAGGCCTGCTCGAGCAGGCGCGCCGCATCGTCGCCGACGTTCGCGCGCGCGGCGACACGGCGCTGCGCGAGTACACGGCCAGCCTCGACCACGTCCAGCTCGAAACGTTCGGCGTCTCGGACGCCGAGTTCGCTGCTGCCGATGCCGCGCTCACGCCGGTGCAGCGGGCAGCGCTCGAACGCGCGATCGAGACCGTCACCCGCTTCCACGAGCTGCAGACCCTGCCGCCGCTGCGGCTCGAAACCGCGCCGGGCGTCGTCTGCGAGCGCATGACCGTGGCGCTCGAGTCCGTCGGGCTGTACGTACCCGCGGGCACGGCGCCCCTGCCCTCGACCGCACTGATGCTCGCCGTGCCAGCCAGGATCGCCGGCTGTCCGGTGCGCGTCATGTGCACCCCGCCGCGTCCTGACGGCTCGGCCGATCCCGCGGTGCTCGTGGCGGCAAGGTTGTGCGGCGTCCGCAAGGTGTTCAAGCTCGGTGGCGCGCAGGCCGTCGCAGCGATGGCGTACGGCACGGCATCGGTGCCCAAGGTCGTCAAGATCTTCGGGCCGGGCAACTCCTGGGTCACGGCGGCGAAGCAGGTCGTTGCGCAGGACGCCGATGGCGCAGCGCTGGACATGCCCGCCGGTCCTTCAGAAGTGCTCGTGATCGCGGACGAGTCAGCGCGCCCCGCGTTCGTCGCCGCAGACCTGCTCGCGCAGGCGGAACACAGCGTGGACGCACAGGTCGTGCTCGTCACGGTTTCGCGCCGGGTGGCTGAAGCCTGCGTTGCCGAAGTGGCCAGGCAACTGGCCGCATTGCCGCGGCGTGAGATCGCGGGCAAGGCGATCGCCGAGAGCCGCGTCATCCTGGTGCCGACCGTCGCGGCTGCGATGGAGGTGGCGAACCGTTACGCGCCGGAGCACCTGATCCTGCAGGTGACGAGCCCGCGCGACCTGTTGCCGCAGGTTCGCAATGCCGGATCCGTCTTCCTCGGCGCGTGGACGCCCGAGACGATGGGCGACTACTGCAGCGGCACCAACCACGTGCTGCCCACGTACGGCCATGCCCGCGCGTACAGCGGACTGAGCGTGCTCGACTTCGTCAAGCGCATCACCGTGCAGGAGCTGACGGCGGACGGCCTGCGCAACCTCG
>JAOUGW010000047.1 GCA_029865465.1 Gammaproteobacteria bacterium | reverse complement strand
GTGGACGCGTCCATGCTCACCGGCGAATCGGTGCCCGTTACGCACGACGCCGCACTCGTCTGCGAGGAATCCGTCCCGGTTGCCGATCGCACCAACTGCGCGTTTGCCGGCACGCTCGTGTTGCGCGGCCGGGCGCAAGGCGTGGTCGTCGCTACCGGCTCTGCCACCGAAGTCGGGCACATCGCGAGCAGGATGACGGGCACGGCGGCAGGCAAACCGCCGCTGACGGTCCGCATGGAGCGATTCAGCCACGCAGTCGCAATCGTGGTGCTGTCCGCTGCGGTGTTGATCGGCCTCGTCGCGGTTCTGTTCCAACACCAGTCGATCTTCACCATGTTCACTTTCGGCGTCGCGCTCGCCGTATCCGCCATTCCCGAAGGCCTGCCCGTGGCGGTGACCATCGCGCTGGCGATCGCCGCGCGCCGGATGGCGAACCGCGGCGCCATCGTGCGGCAGTTGCCCGCCGTCGAGGGGCTCGGCAGTTGCTCGCTCATCGCCAGCGACAAGACCGGGACGCTCACCTGCAACGAACTCACCGCCGTCGAGTTGCGGCTGGCCGATGGCACTCGCTGGCAGGCGACCGGCGCGGGCTATCAGCCGGCCGGCGAGATCAAGCGCGTCGACGACGGCGCCAGGACGGGCGCTTCGGAACTGGCCGCCGCACTGAACATTGCGGTGGCTTGCAACGAAGCGGAGCTGCTCGCCGTCGACGGTGCATGGCGGACTCGAGGCGATCCCACCGACCTCGCGCTGCTGGTGCTCGCGGTTAAGGCCGGCATCGAACGCGCAGCTCTCCTCGCGCAGCGACCCGCCGTCGCGCAGATCGCGTACGAACCCGAGCGACGATTCGCCGCCTCGCTGCATCGGGTTGACGGATCCGGCTGGATTGCCGTCAAGGGCGCACCCGAGCGCGTCTTCGACATGTGCGTGCTCGATCGCGGCCAGCGCGCGTCGCTCGAGCGAGACGTCGACGAGATGGCGCAGCTTGGGCAGCGCGTGCTGGCGCTGGCCGACGGCACCTTCGACGTCGTGTGGGCCACGGCGGCCCTGGACGCTGATCCTGTCGGCCTGCAGTTCCGCGCGCTGGTCGGGCTGATCGATCCGCTGCGCGAGGGCGCCGCCGCCGCAGTGCACCGATGCCGTGAGGCAGGCATCCGCGTCGTCATGGTCACCGGCGACCATCCGCGCACCGCGCTGGCCATCGCCGGCGAGCTCGGCATCGCTGCAGGGCCGGACGAGGTAATGCATGGGTCGGCGGTGCAGCTCGCCTCGCCGGCGCAGTTGAGCGACGACCTCGGGCGAACCAGGGTCTTTGCCCGCGTCACGCCGGAGCAGAAGCTCGCCATCGTCGAAGCGGCGCAGGCGGCCGGGCATTTCGTTGCCGTGACGGGTGACGGTGTCAACGACGCGCCGGCCCTGCGTCGCGCCAACATCGGCGTCGCCATGGGGCGCAGCGGCACCGACGTCGCGCGCGACGCCGCTGACCTCGTGCTCAGCGATGACAATTTCGCGACGATCGTGGCGGGGGTGGAAGAGGGTCGCATCGCCTATCGCAACATCCGCAACGTCGTGTACCTGCTGACGGCCGCCGGCATCGCGGAGGTGATCACGGTCGGACTCGCCGTGCTCGCAGGCTTGCCGCTGCCCTTGCTGCCCGTGCAGCTGCTCTGGCTGAACCTGGTGACGAACGGCGTGCAGGACGTTGGCCTCGCGTTCGAGCGTGGGACCGGCGACGAGTTGCGTGCGCCGCCGCGGCCGAGCCACGAGCCGATCTTCAATCGCCTGATGATCCAGCGCGGTGTGCTGGCCGGGCTATGGATGTCCGCGCTCGGGCTCGCGCTCTATGTCTGCATGCTGAACTCGGGACGGCCGCTGGAGGAGGCTCGCAACGCGTTGCTGCTGCTGATGGTGCTGATGCAGAACGTCGATGCGATCAATGCGCGCTCCGAAACAATATCCGTGCTGCGACTGCCGCTGCGCAACAACCCGGTGCTGCTGGCCGGTGTCGGCGTGGCACTCGGATTGCACGTCGCCGCCATGTACCTGCCGTGGTTGCAGCGGGTGCTGACCGTTGAGCCACCGTCGGTCAGCGACTGGCTATTGCTGCCCGTCCTCGCTGTCTCCCTGCTCGTGCTGATGGAGACGCAGAAGTACTGGCGACGTTCGCGCGCTCAATCGGCCTGAGCGTCGGGCCAGCGCGCGATGCGCAGCCGGCCACCTGTCAGCCTGCCGGGCGTGGTGGCGGTCAGCACCAGTTCAGCCTTGCCGCGGTCGAGTTCGACGTCGCCGAGCCGGATCCAGCGTCGGCCCCAGGTCGAGAGATCGAGCACCGCAATTTCTTCCCGCCGGCCTCGCGCCACCACTGTCGCGCGCGCATCGTGCGCGTTGCCGGGATCGGCGTCGTACCAGAGCGCGAGCTGGTAGCGGCCTGCCCGCGGCACGCGCCATGACCACCGCACAGCGTCGGCATCCCCGTTCGAGGCCGCGAGATACCGGGGCGCGCGACCGGCGCCGCCGTCCAGCTGCAGTTCATGCAGCAGCCGGGCCGTGAAATCACCGAGCTTCGCAACGTCCCAGGGTTCCGGTTCCTTCGAATCCCAGCCGTTGGTGAACGCCGCGATGACCAGTTGCAGGCCGTCCGGCAATTCTGCGTACATGACGTCCTGCAGCGTATCGAAGGCGCTGCCGACCTTGTTCTCGTGCACGGAACCCGGAGGCAGCCCGCCGCCGAGACTGCTGTGACCCGAGAAGGCAGGCCGCCGCAGCAGCGAGCGCATGTAGGCGGTGGCCTGTGGCTCGAGCGTGCCCGTCGCGACGCTGAGCATCATGGCCGCGGCCAGGTCCGTCGTCATCGCGTTGCGACCGAGACGCTGCCACGCGAGCCGTTCCAGGCCGGCGGGTTCCTCCCCCGAATTCGTCGGGTAAGTCTTGGTGAAGAGCCGCTGTGGTCCGAGCAGCCCCGCCGATTCCAGCACGCGTTCCGTGTAGCGCCGCCGCTCGATCCAGGCCTCGGCATCGCCTTCGGCCGCTGGTGCATTCGGGGCGCCGCTGACGCGATCGACGACTTCGCCGGTCGCCACGTTGTCGGAGTCGACGATCATCGGCCGCACGAACTGGTCGAGGCAGTCCGGGGCCGTGCCGCGTTCGTGACACCAGTGGACTGCGCCGACGAGGAAGCCGAGCTTCACGCTGCTTGCCGGGTACGCCAGCCGGTCGCCTTCGACGGCGCCCCGTCGCCAGCGGCCGTCGCGGTCCCGCAGCAGCACGGTCACGTGCATGCGATCGAACGATTGTCGTGACAGGAAATCCGTGCGCGCCCGTTCGACGGCATGTTGCACTCGAGCGTCGTCAATGACCACCGGGGCGATCACTGGTGGCGCAGTGGAAGCCGTCGTGGCCGACGCGCCGGTCGCGACGATCGCGACGCCGACCACGGCGAGTTCGACCGCGACCGCACGACTCATGCGCAGGCGCGACTGCATGACAGCGCCCGTCAGCCACAAGACGGCGATCACCGCGACGGCCCCCGCCACCAGGGGCGGCCCCGCGAGAGCCTCGGCATACCAGAGCAGCAGCATCGAGCCGAGGACGGCCACGGTGATCTGCACGCAGGCGAACGCGCGCACGGGACCTCGCATCGGCGGGTCGTACGTCTGCACCTGCGACAGGTCGAAGTGCGGCTTGTGCCAGGCCACGCCATCCGCGCCGGCCGGTTGCCAGCCGGGTGGCTTCAGCCACACGCGAACCCGGTCGCCCCAGTGCTCGCATTGCATCGACTTGCGCGCCAGGTCTGCATACACCTCGAGGTTGGCCCACAGCGGATCCCACGAGTTGAGCGGCGCGCGCGTGCCGTACACGCAGCGTTCGGACTCGTCGACGAACGTGCCGAAGAGGCGATCCCACGCCATGCAGATGCCGCCATAGTTGCGATCGATGTAAAGATCGTTCACGGCGTGGTGCACGCGGTGGTTCGATGGCGACGCAAACCAGCGGTCGAACCAGCCGAGCTTGCCGATGACCTCGGTGTGGATCCAGTACTGGTAGAGCAGGTCGACGATCGCTGCCACCGCGAACATTTCAGGCGGCACGCCGGCGACGGCCATCGGCAGGTAGAAGATCCAGCTCAGGAACGCGCCGCTGCTGGTCTGTCGCAGCGCCGTCGACAGGTTGTAGCGCTGGCTCTGGTGATGCACCACGTGCGAGGCCCAGAACACCGCGCTCTCGTGACCCAGCCGATGATTCCAGTAATAGCAGAAATCGTAGAAGACGATGGCCAGTGCCCATGCCCACCACTCGCGCGGCCAGGTGCCGAGCGCCACATGCTCGAAGACGAGCGCGTAGACGCCATAGTTGAACACCCGCACGAAGAGCCCGACCACCTGGCTCATCACGCCGAGGCTCAGGCTGTTGACCGCGTCGTTCAGCCGGTAGGCGCCGGTCATGCCGCGGGCGCGCGCCACCAGCAGTTCCAGCGCGATCAGCAGGAAGAACACGGGAGTGGCGAATGCGATGGCCTTGCCCATGCGGCGACCCTAGCTCTCGACGTGCCAGCCGCGCGATCGATCCACGGCCTGTGCCCAGCGAGCCAGCCGGGCGTTCGCCTCGTCGCGCGACATCCGCGGTTCGAACCGTCGCTCGGCCCGCCAGTTCGCCGCGACCTCCGCCGGTGACGACCAGAAACCCGTGCCCAGTCCGGCGAGGTACGCGGCTCCCAGTGCCGTCGTCTCCGTCACCTGCGGCCGCACCACCGGAACGCCGAGCAGGTCGGCCTGGAACTGCATCAGCAGTGCATTTGCGGTGGCGCCGCCGTCCACGCGCAGCTCGATCAGCGGATGGCGAGCGTCACGCTGCATGGCCAGCAGCACCTCGGCGCTCTGGAAGGCAATCGCTTCGAGCGCGGCGCGGGCGATGTGCGCCCGTGTCGTTCCGCGCGACAGGCCGGCCATCGTTCCGCGCGCGTACGCATCCCAGTGCGGGCTGCCGAGTCCGGTGAAGGCGGGTACGAGATAGACGCCGCCGGTATCGGGGACGCTCGCTGCCAGCGCTTCGATGTCGGCCGAGCGTTCGATGATGCCGAGGCCGTCCCGCAGCCACTGCACCACCGCACCGCCGATGAACACCGCGCCCTCGAGCGCGTAACGCAGGTCGGTCGTTTGCCACGCGATGGTTGTCAGCAGCCGGTTGCTGGAGGCGAGCGGTGCCGTACCGGTGTTCATCAGCAGGAAGCAGCCCGTGCCGTAGGTGTTCTTGGCCATGCCGGGTTCGAAGCACGCCTGGCCGAACAGCGCGGCCTGCTGGTCGCCGGCGATCCCCGCAATCGGTATCGAGTGCGTGCCCAGCGTGGCGACCGGCGCGTTCCGCGTGAGCGACGACGGCACGACCTGCGGCAGCACGGCGCGCGGAATGCGCAGCCGCTCGAGCATGAAGTCGTCCCACTCGGCGCTCGCCACGTTGAGCAGCAACGTGCGGCTGGCATTGGACACGTCGGTCACGTGACGATCGCCATGGGACAGCTTCCACACCAGCCAGCTGTCGATCGTGCCGAACGCGAGTTCGCCGTCTTCCGCGCGCCCCCGCGCGCCCGGCACGTGGTCGAGCAGCCATGCCAGCTTGGTGCCGGAGAAATAAGGGTCGAGCAGCAGTCCGGTGCGCCGGGCGACCTCGGCCTCGAGACCCTCGGCCTGCAGTTGCCGGCACAGGTCGGCCGTGCGCCGGTCCTGCCAGACGATGGCCGGCGCCAGCGGCCGGCCAGTCCTGCGGTCCCACAGCAATGTCGTCTCACGCTGGTTGGTGATGCCGATGGCCGCCACATCTGCCGGCGTCGCGCGCGCCCGCACGAGCACTTCCGTGATCGTCGCTGCCTGCGTCGCCCAGATCTCTTCCGCGTCGTGCTCGACCCAGCCGGAGCGTGGAAAGTGCTGCGTGAATTCGCGCTGCGCCGTCGCCACCGGCGCGCCGGCGGTGTCGAACAGGATCGACCGCGAACTGGTGGTGCCCTGGTCGAGCGCGAGGATGAACTGCGGCATGCGGGTACCTGCGGAGGCGAGACCTGATTCTAGATCAGCACGCCCCGCATTGCGCTCCGCGCGACGGTTACGCGATGATCCGGCGATGACACAGGCCGACGGCGTCGCGGAGTTCACCCTCAAGGCCATCGTCGTCGGCGTCGTGCTCGGCATCGTGTTCGGCGCCGCCAACGCCTACCTCGGCCTGCGGGTGGGCATGACGGTGTCGGCGTCGATTCCCGCCGCCGTGATGACCGTCGCGGCGTTCCGGCTGTTGCGGGTGCGCGGCACGATCCTCGAAGCCAATCTCTCGCAGACGGTCGCCTCGGCCTCCACGTCGCTCGCGACCGGCACGATTTTCACGATTCCCGCGCTGTTCCTGTGGGGTGCCACGCCCCCGTACCTGCAGGTCGTGGCGCTTGCGTTTCTCGGCGCGCTGCTGGGCATCGCGGCGATGGTGCCATTGCGGCGGCTGCTGATCGTCAAGGCGCATGACGAGTTGCCGTACCCGGAAGGCACCGCCTGCGCCGAAGTGCTGCGCGCCACGGTGCACGAATCCAGCGGTGCGGCACGGGCCAGCGCGTGGATCTTCCGCGGCATGGCCGTGGGCGCCGCAGTGAAGGTCGTCATTTCGCTGGCTTACCTGTTGCCCGGCGAAATCGGTTTCGCCTTGCCGGTCCTGCCGAAGGCGGAACTCGCGCTCGAGATCGCGCCGGCGCTCCTCGGCGTGGGTTACATCCTCGGTTACCGCCAGGCGGCCGTCTGTGTGGCTGGCGCGCTGATCTCGGCTGTCGTGATCACTCCGCTGATCGCCTGGATGGGTGCGGCGATGACGCAACCGCTCTATCCGGAAACGCAGCGGCTGATCGTCGACATGGATGCCGGCGACCTCTGGTCGCGCTACGTGCGCTACATCGGCGCCGGCGCAGTGGCCACCGCGGGCATCCTCACGGTGCTGCGTGGCCTGCCGACGATGCTGGACGCGTTCACGTCCGTCGCGCGCGGCATGCAGGACAGCGACGCGCGTGCCGGCCGAGCGACGGTGCGGACGGACCGGGACCTGCCCGGCAGCTTCGTGTTCGGCGGCGTGGCGCTCGTCGTGTTGACCGCGGGCCTGGTGCCCGGCGTGTTCGCGGGCGAGATGGCGCCGCTGCAGCGTGCGATCCTCGCGTGCGGCGTCGGTGTGTTCGGCGTGCTCTTCGTCGCGGTGGCGGCCCGCATCGTCGGCATCGTGGGCGTCTCGTCGCAACCCACGTCGGGCATCGCGCTGGTGACGCTGCTCGGCACCGCGTCGGTCTTCGCAGCCGCCGGCTGGGTGAACCTCGACGCGCGTGCAGGCGTGCTCACGGTCGGCACGATCGTCGCGGTGGCGGCGAGCAAGGCCGGCGACATCTCGCAGGATCTCAAGACCGGATGGCTGGTCGGCGCCACGCCGGCCCGCCAGCAGCTCGGCCAGCTCATCGGCGCAGCATTCGCCTGCTGGGCCGTTGCAGCGACCGTGATGCTGCTCGGCAACGCCTACGAATTCGGTTCGCAGGAAATCCCCGCGCCGCAGGCGACGCTGATGAAGACGATCATCGAGGGCGTGCTGGCCGGAGCGCTGCCGTGGGACCTGGTGCTGACCGGCGCCGGGCTCGCGGTCGCTGCGATGCTGTGCGGCGTGTCGGGGCTCGCATTCTCGATCGGGATCTACCTGCCGCTCGCGACGATGGCGCCGCTGTTCGTCGGCGGATGCGTGCGCGCGCTGGTGGAGCGGAGCCGCGCACCGGGCGCGGCGAGCGAAAGCGACACTGGAATCCTGGCCGCGTCCGGCCTCGTCGCCGGCGAAGGTCTCGCAGGCGTCGCCATCGCGGGTCTCGTTGCGGCGGGCATTGCGCCGAAAGCGATCGATCCGCGCCTGGGAGGACTGGCCGGCGAACTCGGCGCGCTGATCATCGCGCTCGCGATCTGCTATTTCCTGCTGCGCGGCGGGCGACAGGGCGCGTCCGCCCGGATCGCCTGAACCCGTCGCACATCGCCGTCGAGCCGGGACGCACGCGCGTCAGTGCTGCGAGAGCCACTCGTCCAGGACCTTCTCGCTGCCCGCGGCCAGGTGCACACCGAGCTTGCTGCGGCGATACAGCACGTCCTGTGCCGTGCGGGCGAACTCCGCCGCGCGCAGATAGTGAATCTCCTGCGCGTACAGGCCGGGCAGCACCTCCTCGCCGAGATCCGCGACCGTCGTGCACCCGGCGAGCATCCGGTCCATGCGCGTGCCGTACGCACGTGCGTAACGGTGCAGCAGCGCGGGCACCAGCCAGTCGTAACGTGCACCCATCTGCGCCAGGAATCCCTCGAAGTCGGCGTCGGGCAGGTCGCCGCCCGGGAGCGGTGCCGCAGCGGTCCAGGCACCCGACGCGTTGCCGAGCGCCGGGGCCAGCATGTCGACCACCGTTTCCGCGAGCTTGCGGTACGTGGTGAGTTTGCCGCCGTACACGGACAGGAGCGGCGGACCGGAGCGATCGAAATCGATGACGTAGTCGCGCGTGACGCTTTTCGGATCGTCCATGGAAGCGGCCAGCAGCGGGCGCAGGCCGGCAAACGTCCAGACGACGTCGTTCACGCCGAGGTCGCGCTGGAAGTACCGGTTGGCCATCTCGAGCAGGTACGCCTGCTCGGCGGCGACGATCGCGGGCTGCGCGAGGTCGCCCGTGTACTCGCTTTCCGTCGTGCCGATCAACGTGAAATCGCCTTCGTACGGCAGCGCGAAGACGATGCGGCCATCGGGTGCCTGGAAGATGTACGCGAACTCGTGATCGAACAGCTTGCGCACGACGATGTGGCTGCCGCGGATCATGCGCGGATGGTGCCGGGCAGGCTTCGGCGTGCAGCGGTCGAGGAAGTCCGCGACCCACGGTCCCGCTGCATTCACCACGAGCCGCGCGCGCAGCGTTCGTTCGCGGCCGTCGGTTGCGCGCAGCGTCGCGATCCACTGCGCGCCATCAGGCTGCAGGCCGACGCAGGCCGTGCGCGTCAGCACCTCGGCGCCGCGCTCGAGCGCATCGATGGCATTGGCAACGACCAGTCGTGCGTCGTCTACCCAGCCATCCGAGTACTCAAAGCCCTTGCGGTAATGCGTCTCGAGCGGCTTCCCGGCGGGATGCGTGCGCAGGTCGATCGTCTTCGACGCCGGCAGGTTCCTGCGCCTGGCGAGGTGGTCGTACAGGAACAGGCCGGCGCGGATCATCCACGCGGGCCGCAGGTGCGAGTCGTGCGGCAGCACGAAGCGCAGCGGCCAGGACAGGTGCGGTGCGGAGGCGAGCACCACCTCGCGCTCCTGCAGCGACTTCCGCACCAGTCCGAAGTCGTAGAACTCCAGGTACCGCAGCCCGCCATGGACCAGCTTGGTGCTGGCCGATGACGTGTGCGATGCCAGGTCGTGCTGCTCGCAGAGCACCGTGCGCAGCCCGCGTCCCGCCGCGTCGCGCGCGATGCCCGCGCCGTTGATGCCGCCGCCGACGACCAGGACGTCGCAGGAACCGCTCACGGTCGTCAACGGTAGAGCAGCACGGATGCGCGCTGCTCGTTCCACGCGAGTTCGTCTGCGCGCGCGAGGGTTTCGAGGTCGCCAGGGAGCGCCGCGCGATCGTCGACCCACGTGCGCAGCAGTTCACTGCCGTTGATCAGGTCGATGGCCAGCCGGCCGCTTTCGTACTCGTACGGGAAGTCGCGCCACAGGTCGTACCCTGGCTGCAGGTTGCGCAGCGCCTTGAGAGCCAGCGCCTGCAGGCGCCAGGGACGGAAGGACGCGTGATCGTACGAACCGTCTTCGACGTGCGTCTGCAGGCCTGCGCAGAACAACCCCCGGTGCTTGTGGAACGTCGGCTCGAACCAGCAGGGACGCAGCCGGCAGCCCGTGAGCCACTCGGGGGCGGCACGGTGCATTTCGGCAACGATTGCGCCGATGTCGAGGCCGGGCGCGCCGAACAACTCGAGCGGACGCGTGGTGCCGCGACCTTCGGAAAGCGTGGTGCCTTCCAGCATCACGGTGCCCGGGTAGCAGCGCGCCATCGAGAGGTTCGGTGCGTTGGGGCTTGGGTTGATCCATGACCGCTCACCGAGCGGCCAGCCGAACCCCGGCGCGGATTCCGGCCGCCACCCCGTCATTTCGACGACGCGGTAATCGACCTCGAGATCGAAGCGGCGAATGAACCAGCGGCCCATTTCGCCGAGCGTCAGCCCGTGCCGCATCGGCATTTCGCCAGCACCGACGAAGCTCTCCCAGCCAGGCCGCAGGCTCAGGCCCTCGACGGGGCGGCCGATCGGGTTCGGGCGGTCGAGCACCCACACGCTCTTGCCGCGCCTGGCCGCCGCTTCGAGTACATAGCGCAGCGTCGTGATGAAAGTGTAGATGCGGCAGCCGAGGTCCTGCAGGTCGACGAGCAGCACGTCGAACGTGTCGAGCATCGCGTCCGTGGGGCGCCGCACCTCGCCGTAGAGGCTGAAGACCGGTATGCCAAGCTGCGGATCGTGGAAGTCGGGCGACTCCACCATGTTGTCCTGCTTGTCGCCACGCAAGCCGTGCTGCGGGCCGAAGGCGGCAGTGAGTCGCACGTCGTCGAGCGCGGCCAGCGCATCGAGCGAATGCGTGAGGTCGGCCGTGACCGAGGCCGGATGCGCGAGCAGTCCGACGCGGCGGCCGCGCAAGTCCTGGCGCAGTGCGGGATCGGCGCAGAGCCGGTCGATACCGAACTTCACGAGCCCGGGTTCCGCACGGCTTCGCGCAGCAGGTCCGTCGAACCGGCCGGTTGCTTGCCGACCTGGAGCACGAAGCTGAGCCGGTGATGGAAGTCGGGCAGCGCCGAAGGATGCGTGAGCGCCCAGTACGTCAGGCGGCCATCCTTCTCTTCGACGACGGCCGCAGCGCCGGCACGCAACGGCAAGCCCGGTTGCGGCACCGGCAGTTCGGCGAGATAGGTCACGGCCGTAAGCACCAGTCCCCGCTGTGTGGGCCGCACTGCCACGCGCGGCGGCCGCCGTACTTCGATCGGTGCCATGCCGCGCCGGTAGCCGACGAATCCGTACATCGCCCACGCGGTCGACGGCGAGAAATTGAGTTCGCAATACGCCTCACTGTCGGGCAACGCGACGAAGACCTCGAAACAGGTGTGGCGCCACAGTTCGTCGGTGCGCGCGGCGGGGCGCGGCGGCGGCAGCGCGACCTGCGACATGTCGGCGTCGAGCACGAACCGCACGGCAAGCTTGCCCGCTCCGCCGATGCGCGCGCTGGCAGTGATGCCACGCACCGCGTTGCTCGGACTGGAGGGATGACAGGCCAGGGCGACCGTCTGCGGCTGTGTTCTTCTCATTGGAACGATTCTAATGGGACCGGCTCAGATTGGCTCGATCAGACTCGGGTCCGGTCACTCATCGGGGACGCGATGCTAGCAGTTCGCGTCACCGGTCTGCAGGGTGGCACTGCGCTAGGATAGGGAGCGGATCCGGATTACCGTCAGGGAGCGAAGACCCGGCATGGGAGCATCGATCGTCGTCTGCGCGCTGGCGATGGCGGGATTGCTCTTCGCGGAGCGGCGCGAATCGCAGGCCGGCAAGTGGTTCACGAAGCCCGTCGCTTCTGCGGCATTCATTGCCGTCGCCGTGTTCGCGGGCGCCCTCGACTCGGACTACGGGCGGCTGATCCTGCTCGGCCTCGGCCTTTGTCTGCTCGGTGACGTCCTGTTGATCCCAGAGGGCCGTCTCGCGGTGTTCCGGGCCGGCGTGTTCGCGTTCCTCGCGGGGCACGTCGCGTTCGCAGCCGCATTCCTGACGCAGCCGCGCAGCATGCCCTGGCTGGCCGTCGCGGTCGTGGCACTCGCCCTGGCGCTGTCGGGCGTCTGGCGCTGGCTCAGCCCCAGCCTGCCGGGGGACATGCGTCTGCCGGTGCAGGCCTACTTCGTGGTCATCGGCGTCATGACTGCACTGGCCTGCGCAGTGAGCGGGGCGGGCGGTCCACCCGTCGTTGCCGCAGGGGCGATCGCCTTCACGGCTTCCGACATCTCGGTGGCTCGTGATCGCTTCGTCCGCCAGGAGTTCGTCAATCGCGCGTGGGGCTTGCCGCTGTATTACCTGGCGCAGGTGCTGCTGGCGCTCAGTCCGTCGTTGATCGGCGGCTGAGCCGCCGCGACCCGAACGATGCTGCAATCCGACGAATCCCTGCCTGGCGTGACGCGCGTCCCTGCGCCGTGGTCGCTGCGCGGGCACGCGTGGCTGGTGGCGCTGCGACTGCCAGCCGGGGACCCGGCACGGACGGCCTTCGTGCCCCCCGATCTGCGTGCAACGGTGAAGGCGGCGTTCTCCGTGCTGATGTGCGTCGTCTACGACGAGGCGCCGTGCGGGCCCTACCGCGAGCTGCTGTTCATCCCGGGCACGATGAATTTCGGCGATGCGCGCCACCCCTCGATCAGCCGCATCCTGGTGTCGACCTGGGACAGCGTCGCGAACGGCCGCAGCAACTGGGGCATTCCGAAAGACCGGGCCGACTTCGAATGGGTGCGCAGCGAAGACGGCGACCACTGGCGCGTCGCGAGCGGCGGCCGGGAACTGTGCTCGCTCGAATTCACCGCACCGACGGGCGTGCGGCTGCCGCTCAGGACAGCATGGGTGCCGCGCAAGCTCGGCACCCTCGCGCAGCGGCTGGACGGCCGGACGTACTATTACCGTCCGGAAGCCACGGGTGGCCTGCGAATGTGCCGGTTGCGCCAGTGGCGATTCGACCCGGAACTGTTCCCGGACCTGTCCCGCGCAACCGTGCTCACGGCCCTGCGCATCGAGGATTTCAACATGGCCTTCCCGGTGGCGCGGACCATCGGCTGAAGGATCGTCGCGCTGCGCGATGCAGTGCGCTCCTGTCGCCACGACGACTGATCGCGCCGCTCGAGACAGGGCGGGTCGCGTCCGTGTGAGCCCGCCCTGAATCGATGAGTGTCCTGCTCGTTCAACCCACGTCGCGCCTGGCGCCCGTCGCGTGCAGTGCCTGCAGTTCGCGGCTGCCGATCTTGTCGACAGCCCGGTTCAACGCGTTGTCGTAGCACGTGCGGTACTGCATCCGGCGTCGCAGGTCCCGCGAATCCGGCTCCCTGCCGCACGCGCGTTCCGCGGCTGCCGACAACCGCGCATACAGCACCTTGTTGCCGGCGATGCCGTTGAGGTCGAGGTCCGAGTACTGCACGACGACGCTGTCGTAGCGGGGGCTGGCCCTCGCTGCGTCGCCAGCCTGTGCCGTCGCGGACATTCCGGCCGTCGCCGCCAGGGCGATCATCACGACGAGCATCCGGGTCTTCTGCGTGTTCGTCTGCATGACGTTCTCTCCTGAGTGTGTCGATCGATGCGCTTCCATTCACCGCGCATTGATTTTGACGCAGCGGCCACGCGATTTGCGGTCGCTTCGTCGCGCGGAGCAGGCGACTCGTCGCACGCCGGTCTGCTAAGGTTGCTCGCGCCGCCGCTGCGGCAGGTGTCGATCCATGCTCACGTTCAAGATCGCGTACACGGCATTCGTCCTGCTCGTGGCTGTGATCTGGTGGCGCCACTACAGCTGGCGCAACTTCCTGTGGTTCTCCGACATCGCGTTCATCGGCGCGGTGCCCGCGCTCTGGCTGCAGAGTTCAGCGCTGGCGAGCGTGCTGGCCGTCGCGGTGCTGCTGCCCGAGATTCTCTGGAACGTGGATTTCGTGGCGCGGCTGGCGTCGCGACGCCGCATCACGGGCCTGACGGATTACATGTTCGAGCCCGGGCGTTCGAGGCTGCTGCGTGGCCTGTCGCTGTTTCACGTGCCGTTGCCGCTGGTGCTGCTCTGGATGGTCCGTGAATACGGGTACGACGCCCGGGTGGGGCTCGCGGGCGCCGTAGTGCTGGCTGCGGTAGTCCTGCCGTGGAGCCGCGCGGTGAGCACGCCTGAGCGCAACATCAACTGGACCTACGGGCTGGGTGCGCGCCGTTCGTCGGCGTCACCGGCGGTTTACGTGACGCTGCTCTTCTTCGCTTTCGTCGTGTTCGTCTTCGTGCCGACGCACGCGCTGCTGCAGGCGCTGTTCGGCGTGCGGTACTGATCCCGACTCACTGTGCCGCAGTCACGTCCGTCGCTGGCGCAGGATTCACGGCACGGATCCAGTCTTGCATCGCGCGCGGCTTGCGGTCGCCGAGCCATGCGAAGACCAGCGAATGCCATGCCACGCGCTGCACGTAGGCGCGAGTCTCATTGAACGGGATGTTCTCGACCCAGACGTCGAGATCCATCGGCGCCGCGGGCAGCCAGCGCCTCGCGGCGTTGGGGCCGGCGTTGTAACCCGCGGAGGCGAGTGCCGTCTCGCCTTCAAAGCGCTGGACCAGGCTCGCCAGGAACGCGGACCCGAGCGGGATATTCACGGACGGCTGCACCAGCTGGGCGCGCGTCGGCACGGGCAGGCCAGTGCGTCGCGCGGTCACGCGCGCCGTCTCGGGCAGTAACTGCATCAGTCCGATCGCGCCGGCACCCGACGCCGCGTCGGCCCGGAACAGGCTCTCCTGCCGGATGATGGCGTAGATCAGTTCCTCCGGCAGTCCCGTGCGCCGGCTGGCGCTGCGTACGTCGGCGTCGAAGGGCCGCGGATACAGCAGTTCGTAATCGTTGAACAGCTTCTGGCGAGCGGCAGTCGCGATGGCCTGGTCGTGCCAGCCCCAGCGGGAGGCAAGCCCCACGGCCTGCAGCTGCCGCGCAGGCGGCAGTTCGTCGTAGGCCGCGCGCCATTCCGCCGTCGCCTCGGTGTCCATGTCGCAGAGCAGGAGCTCGCGCGTGCGGACGAAGGCGGGGTCGGCCGCCAGCGCATCGATCCCGGCGTCGTCGAGCGCGAGCGGTTCGAGGCGCGGCATGAACTTCTGATCCAGTCGCGCTGCTGCCTGCGCGGCATACCAGTTGTCGGTGGGGATGACCGCGGCATACAGCTCGCGTGCCCTGGCGGAATCCCCGAGCTTCTCGTGCGCTCGCGCCGACCAGTAACGCCAGCGTGCCTGGTCGCGCAGGAGGTCGGGCATCGCTGCGATTGCAGCCGCCGCTTCGCGCCAGTCACCGGCCCAGAGCGCGGCGCGGGCGTGCCACTCGTGGCCCCGCTCGTCGAAATCGTCCTCGTGCACGAGGCGGAAGAACTCGAGCGCGCGCGGATGGCGGCTCCACGACAGCGCCAGGGCAACGGACAGGGCGTAAGGACTCGCCGCGCGCGCGTCGAGTCCGCGCGCACGCACCAGGGACGGGAATGCGGCCGCGGCCGCTTCGGCATCCGCGCGCGCGTAGCGCGACCAGCCCGCTTCGAGCGCCTGTGGCTCGACGGGTTTCGCGGGCTGTGCGACCAGGGCCGCGATCTCCCGCCCTGGTTGCTCGATCAGGGCGGCCCATTGCAGCAACGGCGCCGCGCGTTCAGCGGGCAGCGACCTGGCGAGGAATCGAGCGAGACCGGCTTGGCCCGCTGCCAGCGCCAGGCGGGCACGCCGCTCGACCAGGACGTCACCCGGTCCGCCGCGCGCGCGCCACCAGGCGAGCGCCGGATCGCAGGCATCGGGCAGGCTCCCGGCGGTGAGCCACGTGTCGGTCAGTTCTTCCGCCAACCCGTCGGTCTGGCCCAGGGCCGTGCGCGCCGCGAGCCAATGGCAACGCAGCGTGGCCTGCGTGTCGCGGTCCTCGCGGTATTGCCCGACGTAAGTCGACCAGGCCTGTCGCGCGGCGAGGTGGGCCAGCCACGCCGACCGCAGCGTCCGGGTCATGGGCCGCTCGCCCTGCTGCGAGAGAAACGCGGCGATCTCGTCGTCGAGCGGGAGTCGCGGGTCGCTGCCCGGCTGCGTGGCGATGGGTGGCAGCAGGGCCAGTTGCCTGTTCAGTCGCGCCGCCTGCAGGTAGGCGTAAAGCGGATAGCGCTGCAGGGCCTCGGAATCGCCGCCGGCCGGCGCGAAGGGCGCAGCATCGACGGCCGCCATGGCCGCAACGAAGGCCTCGCGCACGTGTTTCAGGGTGGCGTCGTCGTCCGCGCGCGCGGATGAGCCCGGCGCCAGCAGCGTGATCAACAGCAGGGCAATGAAGCGCGGTGCAATCTGCATGACAGTCCATCCGGGGCGCGACGGCAAGTTACCGCATTGCAGCAAGGAATTCGCCGTCATTCTGCTAGCTGTTACTCTCGTACAACAAACTTGACTGACGGTAAACGAGAATATACAAAGGGTCGCAATGCCGGGCGGAGGGGGAACCATGCCCTGTGCCGACCGGCGGGATGGACCATTCATTCGGGGGAATTAGATGAACTCTGCCACTGGTAGTTCGATTGTCCTGCGCACGGCCGTCGTGCTCGCTCTTTTCGGCGCGGCCCCGCTGGCTGCCGCGGCTGACGCGAAGGATTCGCTCGCCCTCGAAGAGGTCGTCGTCACCGCGACCAAGGTCGCCGAGGATATCGGCAGCGCGCCGGCGGCGATCACCGCCATCACGGCGGACGCTCTCGGTCCTGGCGGCATCCAGGAAGTGCGCGACCTCGCGATGACGGTGCCCAACCTCTCGGTCGGCGACCAGTTCGGCGTCAATCGCACGTTCATCCGCGGCATCGGCATGACCAGCATCGACCTCGGCGCCGACGGCGCCGTGGCGTTCCTGCAAGACGGCGCGATGATCCCGCGTCCCTCGCACCAGCTCGCCGGCTTCTACGACCTCGAGCGGGTCGAAGTGCTGCGTGGCCCGCAGGGCACGCTGTACGGCCGCGGCGCGACCGCCGGCGTGGTCAAC
>JAOUGW010000266.1 GCA_029865465.1 Gammaproteobacteria bacterium | reverse complement strand
GAACTGGCGCTGCGCGCCGCGAGCCAGCAGCTCGCTGCCGGCAAACCCGGCAACGCGCCGCTTGCCAACTGATTCGCGATCCGGGGGGATCACACCAAGATGGATATCCGCAAGGTCAAGAAGCTGATCGAACTGCTCGACGAGACCGGCGTCGCCGAGATCGAGATCAAGGAAGGCGAGGAATCGGTCCGCATCAGCCGCAACCCGAGCGGCGCCACGTTCGCGATGATGCCGCAGCACATGATGTACGGCCCGTCCCCTGCGACGGCAGCCGCGCCTGCGGCGCCTGCCGCACCGGCGGCAGCCCCGGCCCCGGCGACTGCATCACCGGACCAGACCGTCACGGCACCGATGGTGGGCACGTTCTATTCGGCTCCGGCGCCGGGCGCCAGGCCTTTCGTCGAGATAGGGTCGGAAGTGAAGCAGGGCGACGTCCTCTGCATCATCGAGGCCATGAAGATGATGAACCAGATCGAGTGCGACAAGGCAGGCCGGGTCGTCTCCGTGCTGGCGAAGAACGGCGACCCGGTCGAGTTCGGCCAGCCGCTCTTCGTCATCGAATAACCGGGCACCGCCCAGATGCTCGAGAAAGTCGTCATCGCCAACCGCGGCGAGATCGCACTGCGAATCCTCCGCGCCTGCCGTGAACTCGGCATCAAGACCGTGGCAGTGCATTCGACGGCCGACCGCAACCTCAAGCACGTGCTGCTCGCCGACGAGACGGTCTGCATCGGCCCGCCGAATTCACGCGACAGCTACCTCAGCATGCCCGCGATCATCAGCGCGGCCGAGGTCACGGATTCGGTCGCGGTCCATCCGGGCTACGGCTTCCTGTCCGAGAACGCGGACTTCGCCGAGCGCGTCGAGAAGAGCGGGTTCAAGTTCATCGGCCCGCGCCCCGAAACCATCCGCCTCATGGGCGACAAGGTCTCGGCCATCAAGACCATGAAGGCCGCGGGCGTGCCGTGCGTGCCGGGCTCCGACGGCCCGCTCAGCCAGGATCCCGACGAACTCTTCCGGATCGCGAACGAGATCGGCTACCCGGTCATCATCAAGGCGTCGGGCGGCGGCGGCGGCCGCGGCATGCGGGTCGTGCATAGCGACGCGACGCTGCTCCACGCCGTGGGCGTGACCAAGGCCGAGGCGCTGGCCGCGTTCGGCAACGACCAGGTCTACATGGAAAAATTCCTGGAGAAGCCGCGCCACATCGAGTTCCAGGTGCTCGCGGATCACTACGGCAACGTCATCTGCCTGGGTGAGCGCGACTGCTCGATGCAGCGGCGCCACCAGAAGATCATCGAGGAAGCCCCCGCCCCGGGACTTTCCGCCAAGCAGCGCCGCACGATGAGCGAGCGCGTCGCCTCGGCCTGCGCCGAGATCGGTTACCGCAGCGCCGGCACGCTCGAGTTCCTGTACCAGGACGAAGAGTTCTACTTCATCGAGATGAACACCCGCATCCAGGTCGAGCACCCGGTGACGGAACTGATCACGGGCATCGACCTGGTGAAGGCGCAGCTGCGGCTCGCGGACGGCGAACGCCTGCCGTGGACGCAGGACGACGTGCAGATCCGCGGCCACGCGATCGAGTGCCGCATCAATGCGGAAGACCCGAAGACGTTCGCGCCGTCGCCGGGTCCGGTGAAGCTCTGGCACGCGCCGGGCGGCCCGGGGATCCGCGTCGACAGCCACCTCTACACCGGCTACAACGTGCCGCCGTATTACGACTCGCTGGTTGCGAAGGTGATCGCGCACGGCGAGGACCGCGACACCGCGATCGCGCGCATGCGCAACGCGCTGAACGAGATCGTGGTGGAAGGCATCAAGACCAATACGCCTCTGCACCAGGAAATCTTCCAGCACGCGGCGTTCCGGGCGGGCGGCACGGACATCCACTACCTCGAGCGGCGGCTCGGGCTCAAGTAGCTTCGGGGCGGAGCGGCACGGGCGCGCGATGATTGCGGGCGGTCGATCCGCTCTTCTTTCTGCAACGCGGAAAGGCAGACACGCACTGGTTGCAAGCGGTCGGTCCGGTACCTTTCGCCGAGCTTGGAAAGGCAGACACGCGCTCGGCGAAAGGTACCGGACCGACCGCTTGCGACACGGCGCACGTAGCGTCCGGTGGCGCAACGTCACCGCCAGCGGCTGCAAATGAGTGCGGCCTCAGTCGTGCGCCGTGGGAACGTCGCTGTGCAACATGCAGATGCGGATGAGCCACTGCCCATTCGCCTGGCGCTCAAGAACACTCAGCGACGTGCCATCACCAGAGACCTCGCCTTCAGAGTAAGCGGTATGGCACCAGGCGATGTCCCCCGAGCAGCCTGCACCGATCACATTGAGCTGCTTGTTCTCGCCACCCTGGGTCCATTCCTGATGCAGCGCCTCGATCGCTCCGCGGCCACGCGCCGGCGGTGCATACGGTGAGTACAGTTCTCCATCCGGGACAAACAATGACGCGCAGCCCGCCGCATCGCCGGCACGATAGGCCTTGGCCATCGCATTCATGAGCCCCTGCAATTCTTCCTGGATCGACATGCCTACCCTCGGGATCAAGGCCGGCTTCAGATCTTGCCGGTCACGCGGTCCCAGAACTCTGCGCGGTGATTGGTGCGCGGAAATGGTTCAGCCGGTACCGGCACGCCAAGGAATTGGCAGAGGGGACCCCACCCGTCTTTCACCTGATACACCAGCAGTCGACTGGCAGGGATCGCTGCCCTCACCGCGTCATTGTGAGCAACGTAGGCCCTGGCCAGTTCTTCCTGGTTCAGGCCTGCGGGAAAGCCTGTCCGGGCAATGACCCGAGCCGCCATTTCCAGCCATGCTTGCTTGTCGGGTGGAGCCTGGTCTCTACCGGCGATCAACTTGTAGATGGTCGCCGCAAAACTGTCGGCCCATTTTTCCGGGTCACGAATGGTCAACACGAATCTCGCCGACGGATAGGCCGCGCCCAGTTCGCGAAAGAAGCAGGCGGTCGGCCAGTCGACGGCGCTTTCGAATCCGCCGTAGACGGCTTGCCAGTCTGGCCGTCCATCCAAGGCGTCGTTCCAGTGTGGCACCTGGACAGCGATGCCGTGGAGCACGGCTTCCATGTGGTGGCATGGGCCGAGGCCGAGTTGATTGACGGCGAGCTTGAGAGAATAGGTGCCGGTGCGCCCGACGCCTGTGCCAATGACGTGCATAGCCAGTATCACCCTGAGTTGCGGCAAGACTACCGGTGCCAGATGGCCGGAGCAATTTCGGACCGTGGGCATTCAGCCCCAACTGCGCGAGACCAGACAACACGCTGGGCTAGCAGCACTCTCTTCATCTTCACCTCTTGACGCCACTTGCGCCGTGCGATCGCGTGAAACGCAGAGTGCGCGAGTGCGGCACTCTGCGTTTCCGGGGTCGCTCAGGCGCCGTCTCGCAAGCGGTCGATCCGGTGCCTTTCCCCGAGCGCGTGTCTGCCTTTCCAAGCTCGGGGAAAGGCACCGGATCGACCGCCTGCGGACCGCTGCCAGCACCCCGCGAAACGCACTAGACTGATCGCATGCCGTTCCTGCAGCTCAGTCTCGACATCGGCCCGCGCAATCCCGAGCCGTACGAAGACGCGATGTTCGAACTCGGCGCGCTGTCGGTCACGCTGCTCGACGCGGCCGACGATCCGGTCCTCGAGCCGGCCCCCGGCGCCATGCCGCTCTGGCCAACGATCGTCGTGCGTGCCGTCTTCGCGGCCGACGCCGACGTCGATCACATTCGCACGGCCCTGGCCTCGGCGCACGGTCTCGACCCCGTGCTCATCGCCGGGCAGGCGCAGTTCGAATCCGTCGCCGATCGTGCCTGGGAGCGTGAGTGGCTCAAGGACTTCAAGCCGATGCGTTTCGGACGGCGGCTGTGGGTGTGTCCCGGCGGCCAGCGTCCCGCTGCAGAGACGGTCGGGCCCGACGCGGACGTGGTCCTGCTCGAACTCGATCCGGGTCTAGCCTTCGGCACCGGCACGCACGCGACCACCGCGCTCTGCCTCGAATGGCTCGATTCGGGGGCTGTGACCGGTAGCGACGGCGCTGAACCGTGGCTCGCCGGTGCCGACGTCATCGACTACGGCTGCGGCTCCGGCATCCTGGCGATCGCGGCGCTGCGCCTGGGAGCCCGCCGGGCTGTCGCGATGGACATCGATCCCCAGGCCCTGCTGGCCACGCGTGAAAACGCCGAACGCAATG
>JAOUGW010000046.1 GCA_029865465.1 Gammaproteobacteria bacterium | reverse complement strand
GCGTCTGCCGTTGCTGCAGCAACCGCCGCGATGGGCGGCCTCAACCTCGCCGTGAGTTGCGCGGGCGTCGGCTGGCCAAAGCGCATGGTCGGCAAGGAAGGCACGATGCCCGGCGATTTCTTTCGCAAGGTCATCGAGATCAACCTGGTCGGCACGCTGCTGCTCTGCAAGGAAGCGGCGGCGGCCATGCAGCGGAACGCGCCGAACGCCGAAGGCGAGCGCGGTGCCCTCGTGATGACGGCGTCCGTCGCCGCATTCGACGGACAGATCGGGCAGGTGGCTTACGCGGCGTCGAAGGGCGGCGTGGTCGGCATGACGCTGCCGATGGCGCGCGAACTCGCGTCCTCCGGCATTCGGGTCGTCACGATCGCACCGGGGCTCTTCATGACGCCGATGCTGGCAGCCTTGCCGCAGGAAGCGCGTGATTCCCTCGGCCTGCAGGTGCCGTTTCCGCCGCGGCTCGGCCGGCCGGCGGAATACGCGCAACTCGTGCGCCAGATTGTCGAAAACCCGATGCTGAACGGCGAGACGATCCGGCTCGACGGCGCGATTCGAATGGCGCCGCGCTGAGCGGCGATAGTGTAGAACGACCCCTGCGTGGCCGTCAGCAAGAAGTCAGACGGCCGCAGTCTCCCGCACCGTCTCGACTGACTTCCGATCCGTTCGGAAGGACGCCGTAAACCCATCCATGGGGGCTCCGGGCTCGGCGTCCATGCCTCGCACGGCCTTCCGAACGGATCGGAAGTCAGCCGTGCCGGTGCCGCAGGTTGCGGCTGTCGCATCACACAGTCACCGCACCACTTGTGCCGTCCGTCGCGGCACGCCGTGGCGCGCGCGACTCACATCGACGTGTAGTTCGGACCGCCGCCGCCTTCCGGCGTCACCCAGTGGATGTTCTGCTGCGGGTCCTTGATGTCGCACGTCTTGCAGTGCACGCAGTTCTGCGCGTTGATCTGCAGCCGCTGGCCACCCCCCTCCGCCGGCACGAACTCGTACACACCCGCCGGGCAATAGCGGCTTTCGGGCCCGTCATAGCGCGCGAGATTGACCGCGACCGGGACCGACGGATCGCGCAGACGCAGGTGCACGGGCTGGTCCTCCTCGTGCGCCGTTCCTGACAGGAACACCGACGAGAGGCGGTCGAACGTCAGCTTGCCGTCGGGCTTCGGGTATTCGATGCGCGGCATTTCTGCCGCCGGCCGCAGGCATTCGTGGTCGGCCTTGCCATGACGCAGCGTCCAGCCGACGAGCGCGCCGAGGCCGAGGTCGTTGAGCCACATGTGAAAGCCGCCGTGCACGGTACCCGGCCACAGGCCCCACTTCAGAGCCGGCTTCACGTTGCGCACCTTGTGCAGGTCGCGATACGCCCACGAGTTGCGGAACGCTTCCGGGTACGCCGTGAGTTCATCGTTGGCGCGGCCCGCTGCGACTGCCGCGAAAGCCGCCTCGGCTGCGAGCATTCCAGTCTTCATCGCGTTGTGCGAACCCTTGATGCGCGGCAGGTTCACGAAACCGGCCGTGCAGCCGATCAGCGCTCCGCCCGGGAACGTGAGCTTCGGGATCGACTGCAGGCCGCCTTCGTTGATGGCGCGCGCACCGTAGGCCAGGCGCTTGCCGCCCTCGAAATAGCCGCGGATCGCCGGGTGGGTCTTGAACCGCTGCATCTCTTCGAACGGTGCGAGGTGCGGGTTCGCGTAATTCAAGTGCGTAACGAAGCCGACCGAGATCAGGCCGTCGCCAAAGTGATAGAGGAACGAGCCGCCGCCCGCGTCGTTCGGCAGCGGCCAACCCTGGCTGTGCACGACGAGTCCGGGCTGGTGTTTCTCCGGCGGCACCTGCCAGAGTTCCTTGACGCCGATGCCGTAGACCTGCGGATCGACGCCGTCACGCAGGTTGAACTTCGACATCAGCTGCTGCGAAAGCGAGCCGCGGCAGCCTTCGGCGAACAGCGTGTACTTCGCGTGGAGCTCCATGCCCTGCGCATACGAGTCCTTCTGCTCGCCGTTCCTGCCGATGCCCATGTCGCCGGTCGCAACGCCCTTCACCGAGCCGTCGTCATGGAACAGCACCTCGGCCGCCGCGAACCCGGGGAACACCTCGACGCCGAGCTCTTCGGCGCGCTGCCCGAGCCAGCGGCAGACGTTGCCGAGGCTAGCGATGTAGGCGCCGTGGTTGTCCATCAGCGGGGGCAGCAGCCAGTTTGGAATGCGCCGCGCCTTGTCCCTGGTCAGGATCAGGAAGCGATCCTCCTGCACGGGCGTCGCGAGCGGGGCACCCCGTTCCTTCCAGTCTGGAAACAGTTCCGAGAGCGCGATCGGATCGATGACCGCACCCGAGAGGATGTGCGCACCGACCTCGGAACCCTTCTCGAGCACGCAGACGCTGAGTTCGCTGCCGGCCGCGGCTGCCTGCTGCTTCAGCCGGATTGCCGCGGCCAGACCCGCAGGCCCGGCCCCGACGACGACCACGTCGAACTCCATCGCTTCGCGCTGCATGAACCGTGCCCTCGTGCCGCCGGCGGCGGCCTGTGGTGGAAACCCGAATTGTACATCGTGAGTCTGCTCGGGATAGTGCGGCGCAATACTCCTGTGTCGAGCGCGCACTGCGCAGCTGGAGGTCGACTTGAGCCCGCTCGGAATCACGGTCCTGCTGCTCGCCGCATTCGCCGCATTCGCCTGGCTCAGCATGCGCAAGCTCGCCATCGTCGCGGCCCTGCAGCCGGAGGTGCGCTGGGACCACCCCTGGGCTCGAATGCGCACCGTCCTGTCGAACGGCCTGTTCCAGCAACGGATGATCCGCCGGGAATGGAAGCCGGGCGTGATGCACACGGTCATCTTCCTCGGGTTCGTCTCGCTGCTGGTGCGCAAGCTCCAGCTGGTCGTGATCGGCTTCGACGCGGAGTTCGCGCTCATCGGGCCGCTGGGCGATGCCTTCACGTTGTGGAAGGACCTGGTCGAAGTCGGCGTGCTGCTCGCCGTCGGCTACGCCTTCTATCGCCGCCTGCTGCTGAAACCCGCGCGTCTCGAGCCCAACCGCGAAGGCCTGCTGGTGCTTGGGCTGATCACGATCATCATGATCACGGACTTCGCGTTCGACGCCTTCCGTTTCGCGCAACTGTCCGACTCGGTACCAGCCATTGCCCACGAGCGCGTCCATGCGCCAATAGGCAGCTGGCTCGCCTCGCTGGTCGCGGACTGGACGCCGGCCGTGCTCGCAACCGCTGCGGCAATCGCGTACTGGGCGCAGATGATCACGGTTTGCGCGTTCCTCGTGCTGCTGCCGCTCGGCGAGCACTTCCACATCGTGACGGCGCTGCCCACGCTCTTCTTCCGCCGCGGCAAACCGGCCAATGCGGTCCCGACGGTCGACCTGAGTCCGCTCCTGGACGACTCCTCCGATGCGAGCGAACTGAAAGTCGGCGCGCGCAGCGCGGCCGACCTGGCCTGGAAAGACGCGCTCGACGCGTTCACGTGTACCGAGTGCGGTCGCTGCAAGGACGCCTGCCCGGCGTTCCTGACCGGCAAGCCGCTCTCGATGAAGGGCGTGAACGACAGCCTGAAGCATCACCTGCTGGCGCAACGCGCAGCCATCCTCGCCGGTGGCGCAGCGCAGGCGAACCTGCCGGCCCTGGTGGGCGACGTCATCGGCGAAGACACGCTCTGGGCGTGCACCACCTGCGGGTACTGCGAAGCCGCGTGCCCCATCGAGCTCGAGCTGCTGCCGAAGTTCTACAAGCTGCGCCAGCACCGCGTGATGATGGACGGCGAGTTTCCCGCCGAGCTCAAGAACGTGTTCGACGCTTACGAAGTGCAGTCGAACCCCTGGGGACTGCCGGCGGACACGCGCGGCGACTGGGCCAGGGGCCTCGGCGTGCCGCTGATCCGCAGCGCCGCAGACATGGCCGGGGTCGAGTGGCTGTATTACGTCGGGTCCGCGGAATCGTTCGACCAGAACGGCCAGAAGATCGCACGCGCGTTCGTCGAGATCCTGCGCGAGGCCGGCCTCAGCTTCGGCATTCTCGGAGCGGAAGAGCCCACGACCGGCGAGTGCGTACGGCGCGCCGGCAACGAGATGCTGTTCCAGCAGCTCGCGACGACGCTCGTCGAGTCCTTCAACGGGCTGGGCGTCAAGCGGATCGTGACCTGCGATCCGCACGCATTCAATTCGCTGCGCAACGAATACCCGGCGTTCGGCGGCCACTGGGAAGTGGTGCACCACACGCAGCTGATCGACCGGCTGCTGGTCGAAAAGCGCATCGAGGTCCGGCCGACGCACGAGCGGGTGCTGCTGCACGACCCCTGCTACCTCGGCCGCCACAACGGCGAATTCGAGGCACCACGCGCGGTGCTCGGACGCGTCGCCAGGGGCGCCCTGCTCGAATTCCCCCTGCACCGCGAAAAATCGATGTGCTGCGGCGCCGGCGGCGCGCGCATGTGGATGGAAGAGCACATCGGCACGCGCATCAACGTGACGCGCATCGAGCAGGGCCTGCCGCAGCGCCCGGACGTGATTGCGACCGCATGCCCTTACTGCTCCCTCATGCTAGGCGACGGCCTGAAGACCAAGAACCTGAACGAGACGATCCGGACGCGCGACGTCGCGGAACTCGTTGCTTCCGCCATGGTGCGCAATCGCGCCAGCGGCTAGCATTCGGGGTATGAACGACGAGACGCCCCACTGGATTCCGTCCGCCCAACGCGTCGCCGCCGCGCAGCTGACGAAGTTCCACGCGCTCGTCCGTGACCGTGGCGCGCCCGGCGGCGATTACTCCGCGCTGTGGCAATGGTCGGTCGACGAGCCGGCCGCCTTCTGGAATGCAGTGTTCGACTTCACCGGCGTGATCGCCGAGCGCGATCCCGGACCGGTGCTGCGTAATGGTGACCGCATGCCCGGCGCCGCCTGGTTCACGGGCACCCGGCTGAACTTTGCCGAGAACCTGCTGCGCGGCGCGGGCGACGGTCCGGCAATCATCGCGCGCGATGAACGTGGCCGACGCCGGGAAGTCTCGTGGGATGAATTGCGAGCCGACGTCGCACGAATAGCCGATGGACTGCGGGCAGCGGGCGTCGGCGCCGGAGATCGAGTCGCGGGCTTCATGCCGAACCTGCCCGAAGCGCTCGTCGCGATGCTGGCGACGACGAGCCTTGGCGCAACGTGGTCGTCATGTTCCCCCGACTTCGGCATTCGCGGTGTCGTCGATCGCTTCGGACAGATCGCGCCGAAAGTGCTGTTCACGGCGGATGGCTACTACTACGGCGGCAAGACGCTCGATTCGATCGAGCGCATCGCGGGCATCCTCGCCAGCCTGCCGTCGGTCACGTGCGTGGTCGTGGTGTCGAATCTGAGTCCACGACCCGACCTCGGGCGGTTACCGGCGGCACGTCACTACGCGGAGTTCGGCCGGGCGGACGCGACGCTGCGCTTCGAGCGCATGCCCTTCGATCACCCGCTGTACATCCTGTACTCGTCGGGCACCACCGGTGTGCCCAAGTGCATCGTGCACGGCGCCGGCGGAACGCTGCTGCAGCACCTCAAGGAACACCAGCTGCACTGCGACCTGCACCCGGGCGACCGGCTGTTCTTCTTCACCACCTGCGGCTGGATGATGTGGAACTGGCTCGCGAGCGCGCTGGCATCGCAGGCCACGGTCGTGCTGTTCGACGGCTCGCCGTTCCATC
Source organism: Gammaproteobacteria bacterium (assembly GCA_029865465.1). Classification (GTDB taxonomy): domain Bacteria; phylum Pseudomonadota; class Gammaproteobacteria; order Steroidobacterales; family Steroidobacteraceae; genus RPQJ01. Next base: position 11,121 of record JAOUGW010000046.1, on the reverse strand, counting down.
CGGACGAAGGCGTGCTGTGGCGGCTGGCGAGCGAGGAGCGTGTCGCCCTGTTCGGCACGAGCCCGAAGTATCTCGCGGCGCTGCAGAAGAGCGGCTATCGACCCACCGACCAGGTCGATCTCGCGCCGCTCCGCACCATGCTGTCGACAGGCTCGCCGCTGGCGCACGAGCAGTTCGACTTCGTAAAGAACGCGATCGGCGGTGACATCCAGCTTGCGTCGATCTCGGGTGGCACCGACATCGTGTCGTGTTTCGCGCTCGGCAATCCCACGCTGCCCGTCTATCGCGGCGAACTGCAATGCCGGGGGCTCGGGATGCGCGTCGAAGTGTTCGACGACGACGGCCATCCGCTGCAGGGCCGGCAGGGCGAGCTCGTCTGCACCGCGCCCTTCCCTTCCATGCCGGTCGGTTTCTGGAACGATCCCGACGGCAGCCGCTACCACGCGGCCTATTTCGAGCGCTTTCCGAACGTCTGGTGCCACGGCGATTTCGCGGTGCTCACTGTCCGCGGCGGACTCGTGATCCTGGGACGTTCCGACGCCGTCCTGAACCCCGGCGGGGTCCGCATCGGCACCGCCGAGATCTATCGGCAGGTCGAGAAGCTGGACGAGATTCTCGAGAGCATCGCGATCGGCCAGGAGTGGGACAACGATGTGCGCGTCGTGCTGTTCGTGCGCCTGCGCGGCGGCGGCAAGCTCGACGCGGCACTCGAACAGCGGATCCGCGACGTGATCCGGAACAACACTACGCCGCGGCACGTGCCGGCCAGGATCGTCGCGGTCGGCGACATCCCGCGCACGATCAGCGGCAAGATCGTCGAACTGGCCGTACGTGAGGTCGTGCACGGCCGCCCGGTCAGGAACACCGATGCACTGGCGAACCCGGCAGCCCTCGAAGAATTCCGTGACCGCCCGGAATTGCGCAGTTGAAGCGCCACCCGTGACCCGCCGGGCCGATCTGCGCAGGGAATACGAGGCTGCCCTGGTTCGCCACGGGTACCGTCCGGACGCCTCGCAACTGCATGCGGTCGACCGCCTGTCGGACCTGGCTGCCCGCCTGCGCGGCGCGGAGGACCGCTCGCATGCGGGTTTCCTGGGCCGCTGGTTCGACCCGCTGCGCCGTCGGGGCAACCGCGAGGCCGGCAAGCGGGGCATTTACCTCTGGGGCGGCGTCGGTCGCGGCAAGACCTTCCTGATGGACCTCTTCCATGCGCACGCCGGCGTGCCGGCGCGGCGCGAGCACTTTCACCGCCTGATGAAGGAAGTGCACGCGCGTCTCGCCGGACTGCGCGACCTGCCCGATCCGCTGGAGCACGTTGCGGCTGACATCGCACGCGACACCCGCGTGCTGTGCCTGGACGAGCTGTTCGTGAGCGACATCGCCGACGCCATGCTGCTGGGCGGGCTGTTCGCGGGACTGTTCGCGCGCGGCGTCACGCTGGTCTTCACGTCGAATCTGCCGCCGTCGCAGCTTTACCGCGAGGGACTGCAGCGCCAGCGCTTCCTGCCGGCCATCGCCGCCATCGAACGCCATTGCGAAGTCATCAACGTCGACGGCGGCGAGGACTACCGCCTGCGCCTGCTCGAAAAGGCACCGCTGTACCTCGATGCGCGCCTGCCGGACACGCAACGGCAGCTCGAGACGCGCTTTGCCGAACTTTGCGGCGACGACGCCCGCACGTCGGGACAGCTGGCCATCGAGGGCCGCGACATCCCGCTCGTCGCGCGGTCGGACGAGGTTGCGTGGTTCGACTTCGACGCCATCTGCGATGGACCACGTTCGCAGGCCGATTACGTCGAAATAGCGCGCGACTTCCACACCGTGCTGGTCAACGGTGTGCCGCAGATGGACCAGACCCTGGACAACCCGGCCCGGCGGTTCATTGCGCTGGTCGACGAGTTCTACGACCGCGGCGTGAAGCTGGTCGTGGCCGCGCACGCTCCCATCGACGACCTCTATGTCGGCGACCGTCTGCGTTTCGAGTTCGACCGGACGCGCAGCCGGCTCGCGGAAATGCAGACGCGCGAGTACCTGGCGCGGCCGCACCGCCCCTGAACTGGCACGGCCGGTGTCCAATTCGTTACAATCGAAAACTTCTGCCGCGGACGGTCCCGTCGCCTTGACCTCGCCGTTGATCAAACTCGAGACGTTCCTGCCCTACCGGCTGTCGGTGCTCGCCAACGTGACGAGCAACGCCATCGCCGCGGCCTACGAAGAACGCTTCGGACTGACGATCCCCGAATGGCGGGTAATCGCCGTGCTCATGCGGCACCCTGGACTCTCGGCCCGCGAAGTCGCGGAAAAGAGCCGCATGGATGCCGTCGCCGTGAGCCGCGCCGTCAATCGGCTGCTGCGCGCCGGCCGCCTGCGCCGAGCCGTCGCCACCGATGACCGGCGCCGCTCCATCCTGCAGGTCTCGGCGGCCGGGGCCGTCGTCTACCGCGGCGTCGCTCCCCTCGCCCTCGCATTCGAGCGCTCGCTGCTGGATACGCTGACGAACGACGAACGCGCAGCGCTCGACCGCCTGCTCGAGGTGCTCACGCAGCGTGCTGAAACACTCTCCGTCGACCTGCACGCGCCGAAGAAAGCGGCACGCGGTCCCAGGGCGCGACGCCTGCCGGCACGTGGCGACCCGGCCCGATGATCACAGAAGAACGACTCACCAAGGACGCCCCGCCATGCCAGGAACGATCCCCGCTGCCCGACAGCACCTGATCGACGACATCGCCAAGTTCGCGCGCAAGGCCCGCGGGGTTCCGCTGCCTCTGCCGGCATTCGTGCAGGCTTACTACCGCGGGGTCGGGGAGGAAGACCTGCGGCTGCGCGATGCGGCTGCGTTCGCCGCATCGGCCGCCGGACACCTCGGGTTCGGCACCGTGCGTCGTGCCGGCGAACCGAAGGTGCGCGTCTTCAACCCGCAACTGCCACGTGACGGCTGGGAATCGCCGCACACCATCGTCGAGGTCGTGACCGAGGACATGCCGTTCCTCGTCGACTCGCTGGCCGTCGTGCTCGGCGATTCCCGCCTGCCGATCCAGTTGATGATCCACCCGGTGCTGCGCATCACCCGGGACCGGCATGGCAGACTGCAGCGCATGGAGGAGCGCGAAGGCGCCCCCGGCACCATGGAATCCTGGCAGCACGTAGCGGTGCCGCGGATCGGCGATCCGGCGCGGCACGAGGCACTGCGCCTGAACATCCTCCGCATGCTGGACGACGTGCGGCTCGCGGTCAGCGACTGGCCGGCCATCCGTCAGCGGGCCCTCGATATCGCCAGAGAGGTGAATGCCGGCGTGCCCGCCATTCCACGTCGCGAGGGAAAGGAAGCGGTCGAATTCCTCGAATGGCTGGTCGACAACCACTTCACCTTCCTCGGCTACCGCGAATACCGGCTCGAGCGCGAGCGCTCGATGGATCTGCTGGTGCCAGTGCCGCGGTCCGGCCTTGGCCTGTTGCGCACCGGCGCGGGTCGCCCGCAGCCGAAGCCGACGGTTCTCACCGGCGAACTGCGGCGCAAGGCGCGTGAGGTCGCGCTGCTGATCGTCACGAAGGCCAATTCGGTCGCCACCGTGCACCGCGCGACGTACCTCGATTACGTCGGCATCAAGACGTTCGACAAGAGCGGCCGCGTCATCGGCGAGCGACGCTTCATCGGTTTGTTCACGTCGAGCACCTACAGCACCAGCCCGCGCGAGATTCCCCTGCTGCGCCACAAGGTGCAGCGCGTGGTGGCCCACATCGGCGTGTCGCCGACGAGCCACGACGGCAAGGCACTGATGCAGGTGCTCGAGACGTTCCCGCGCGATGAACTGTTCCAGGCGACCGTGCCGGAACTGGTGCGGACGACGCGCGGCATCGTCAACATGTACGAACGCCAGCGCGTGCGCCTGTTCGCGCGGCGCGACCCGTACCGGCGTTTCTTCTCGTGCCTGCTGTACGTTCCGCGTGACCACTACAACACCCAGGTCCGCGAACGCATCGAGCGCATCCTGCTCGAGGAACTCGCCGGCGTGGACCTCGAATCGCAGGTGCAGATTTCCGAATCGGCCCTCGCGCGGCTCCACATTCTCGTGCGGACGGACCCTGTCCGCAGCGTCGCCGCCGACGTCGAACGCATCGAGCAGCGCATCACCGCCGCCATGAGGACGTGGACCGACCACCTGCGCGACGAACTGCAGGCGCGCTTGCCGCCCGAAATGGCCGATCAACTGGCCGGACGCTTCGAGGACTCGTTCCCCGTCGCGTACGAGGAAGACGTTGCGCCGGCCGAGGCCATTCGCGACCTGCAGGAACTCGCCGCACTGGACGCCGGCCCGGCGGCACTGGGGATGGAACTGCGCCCCGGGGACCCCGACAGCGGCGCGCTCCACCTGCGTCTCTATCGTCGCGGCGAGCCCGTCGCGATGTCCGACATCCTGCCGCTGCTCGAGAACTTCGACCTGCGCATCCTGAACGAGCGGCCGTATCGCGTGGCGCCGACGGACGGCTCGACGCTCTGGATCCAGGACATCGAGGTCAAGCATGCGGGGGGCCGCACGCTGGATCCTGAACTCGAGGGGCGCCGCTTCGAGCAGGCGTTCTTTGCCGTGCATCACGGCCAGGCCGAAAGCGATGGCTTCAACCGGCTGGTCCTGGCCGCCGGTCTCGACTGGCAGCAGGCGCTGATCCTGCGCGCCGTTTGCCGTTACCTGCTGCAGACCGGCATCCCCTTCAGCCAGCGGTACATGGAAGCGGTGCTCGCCCGCAATCCGTCGATCGCGGCCCGCCTGGCCTGGACCTTCGAATCGCGCTTCGACCCCGAACTGAAACCCGCGACGCGCGCCGCGCAGGTTCGAGCCTTCGCCGAGGACATCGACGATGCGCTCGAGAAAGTCACGAGCCCGGACGACGACCGCATCCTGCGCGCGTTCCGCGCCGTGATCATGGCAACGCTGCGCACCAACCATTACCAGCGCGCAGCCGACGGCAAGCCGAAGCCCTACCTGTCGCTGAAACTCGATCCCAAGCTGCTGCCCGAACTGCCGAAGCCGCGCCCGATGTTCGAGATCTGGGTGTATTCGCCACGCGTCGAGGGCGTGCACCTGCGCATGGGCAAGGTCGCGCGCGGTGGCCTGCGCTGGTCCGACCGGCGGGAGGACTTCCGCACGGAAGTCCTCGGCCTGATGAAGGCGCAGAACGTCAAGAACACGCTGATCGTCCCGGTCGGGGCGAAGGGCGGCTTCGTGCCGAAGCAGATGCCTGCCGGCGCCACGCGCGAAGACGTGCAGCGCGAAGGCACCGAGTGCTACCGGACGTTCATCCGCGCGCTGCTCGACATCACCGACAACGTGCGCGGCGACGCGGTCATCCCGCCGGAACGCACGGTACGCTACGATGCCGACGATCCTTACCTCGTGGTGGCCGCCGACAAGGGTACGGCGACTTTCTCCGACACGGCGAATGCCCTCTCGGCCGAATACGGTTTCTGGCTCGGGGACGCGTTCGCCTCGGGCGGATCAGCGGGGTATGACCACAAGAAGATGGGCATCACCGCCAAGGGCGCCTGGGAGTGCGTCAAGCGGCACTTCCGCGAGCTGGACATCGACACGCAGTCGCAGGATTTCACGGTCGCCGGCATCGGCGACATGGCCGGCGACGTCTTCGGCAATGGCCTGCTGCTCTCGCCGCACATCCGCCTGGTGGCGGCATTCAACCACCAGCACATCTTCCTCGACCCGGAGCCCGACGCGGCGCGCAGCTTCAAGGAGCGCGAGCGCCTCTTCAACCTGCCGCGCTCGTCGTGGACCGACTACGACGCGAAGCTGATTTCCAGGGGGGGCGGCGTGTTCCCGCGCAATGCCAAGGAGATTGCACTGTCGCCGCAGGCACGACTGCTGCTCGGCATCGATGCGCCGAAGGCGACGCCCGCCGAGATCATCCGCTTGATCCTCAAGCTGCCGGTCGACCTGCTCTGGAACGGCGGCATCGGCACGTACGTGAAGGCGTCGTGGGAAGCGAACTCCGCCGTCGGCGACCGGACCAATGACGGCGTGCGCGTAGATGGCCGCGAGCTGCGCTGCAAGGTGGTCGGCGAAGGCGGCAACCTCGGGTTCTCGCAGCTCGGTCGCATCGAGTACGCGCTGCGCGGCGGCCGCATGAACACTGACTTCGTCGACAATTCCGGCGGCGTCGACTGCTCCGACCACGAGGTCAACATCAAGATCCTGCTGAAGACGGTGCAGGAGCGGACGCGGCTCACCACGCCGCAACGCAACCGCCTGCTCGAGTCCATGACGGACGATGTCGGCCAGCTCGTGCTGCGCGACAACTACCTGCAGAGCCAGGCGATCAGCCTGCTGCAGGCAAGCGCGCCGGACCGGCTCGGCGAGCACGCGCACTTCATCCGTTCGCTCGAACTCGACGGCGTGCTGGACCGTGCGCTCGAGTACCTGCCGAGCGCGGAGGAAATCGAAGACCGCCGACGCGCGGGGCTGGGGCTGGTGCGGCCGGAAATCGCCATGCTGCTGAGCTACGCGAAGATTGCGCTCAGCGCGCAGCTGATCCAGTCGAACGTGCCGGAGGATCCGTACCTCAGCCAGGAGCTCGACCGGTACTTCCCGCCGCGGCTCGCGCAGCGCTACGGCAAGTTGCTCGACGAGCACCGGCTGAAGCGCGAGATCATCGTCACCGCGACGACCAACAGTATCGTCAACCGCATGGGACCCACCTTCGTCGCACGCACCCAGCAGGACACCGGAGCGGACGCCGCCACGGTGGCGCGCGCCTATTCGATCGCGCGCGAAGTATTCGAGGTGCGCGAACTCTGGACCGCGATCGAGCGACTGGACAACCGGGCGGCTACGACCCTGCAGTACGGCATGATGCACGACACGATCGGCCTGATCCGGCAGGCGACCTATTGGCTGATCCAGCGTCACCGCTCGGATCTCGGGATCGATCAGCAGGTGGCACGCCTGCGGCCGGGCATCCAGGAACTCACGCGCGCGCCGTTGCAGTGGCTCGACGGCGCGGCACGAGCGTCCTTCGAAGCCCGTCACGCGGGACTGGTGCAGGCCGGCGTGCCGGCCGACCTGTCGCGCCGGATCGCGGCCTGCAATGCCCTGCACAGCGGCCCTGACATCGTCGAACTGGCCGGGTCGCGCAAGCTCAGCGTCGCTGCGGCTGCCAAGGCCTACTTCGCCATCGGCGGGTATTTCCGGCTCGACTGGCTGCGCACGCACATCGAAGGCCTCGATACCGAAGGTCACTGGCACGCGGTGGCGCGCGGCAGCCTGCGCGAGGCGCTGTTCGAAGTGCACCGCAGCCTGGCGCAGGGCGTGCTCGAATCGTCGCGGGAGAAGGATCCGGTCAGGTCGCTCGACAGGTGGCTGGTGCGGAACAAGGCGGCCGCAGAGCATGCGCGGGCCGTGGTCAACGACATCCGCGCACAGACCTCCGAGATCGATTTCGCATCGCTCTCTGTGGCGTTGCAGGCCGTGCGTCGCGTCGCCACCGCCGAGGCCTGATGCGCACGAGCCTCGTCATCGTCACTTACGAGCGGCCAGGGGCGCTCGAGCGAGTGCTGGCCAGCGTCGCGGCACAGACCCTGGCGCCGGACGAGATCATCGTGGCGGACGACGGGTCCGGCCCGGCGGTGGCCGCCATGGTGGAGGCGTTCAGGGAGCGCCTGCCGTCAGGGGTCGATTTCGTACGCCAGGAGCACGCCGGTTTTCGCGCCGGCCGGGTGCGCAACATGGCGATCGCGCACTGCACCGGCGACTACACGCTGCTGCTCGACGGCGACATGGTGCTGCATCCGCATTTCGTGGCGGACCACGTGCGCGCTGCCAGGCCGGGTCACTGGACACAGGGCGTGCGCATTCCGCTCGACGAGGCCGCCACTCAGCGGCTGCTGAGCGGTGGGCGCGTGCCGTCGCCGTGGACGGCAGGCGTCGACTTCAGGCGTCGTCCGTACGCGCTGCATGCGCCCCGGCTCACGGCCAGGCTCGGTCGGGCGGCCAATGCATTCGTCGCCGTCAAGTCGTGCAACCAGGCGTTCTGGCGCGCGGACCTGCTGCAGGCAAACGGCTTCGACGAAGACTTCGCGGGCTGGGGCTCGGAGGACAAGGAACTCTGCGCGCGGCTCGCCAACGCGGGCATCCGCCGCCAGACGCTGGTCTTTGCGGCGATCGCGTGGCACCTCGCGCACCGGCCCGCCTCGCGCGCTGCCGTGCGCGCGAACCAGGAACGCTGGCAGGAAACCGTCCGCAGCGGCCGCACGCGTTGCGCCCGCGGCATTGATCAACACCTCACGCAACTCAACTCGCAAGGCTGACCTGAAATGAGCACCGGCAAGCTTCTGCTCCTGCGCCATGGCCAGAGCATCTGGAACCTCGAGAACCTCTTCACCGGCTGGGTCGACATCGACCTCTCCGAACAGGGGCGGCAGGAAGCGCAGGAGGCCGGGCGGCTGCTCAAGGCCGAAGGCATCGCTTTCGACATCGCGTTCACTTCCGTGCTGAAACGTGCCATCCGCACACTGTGGATGGTGCTCGACGAGATGGACATGATGTGGCTGCCGGTCGAGCGCACGTGGCGGCTGAACGAGCGGCACTACGGTTCGTTGCAGGGGCTCAACAAGGCGCAGACGGTCGAGAAGCACGGTGCGGACCAGGTGAAGATCTGGCGCCGCAGCTACGACATTCCGCCTCCCCCGCTGCCGCAGACCGATCCGGGCCATCCGCGTTTCGACCGCCGCTACGCCGGCGTGCCTGCCGGCGAGCTGCCGTCCGCCGAATCGCTGAAGGACACGCTCGCACGCGTGCTGCCGTTCTGGAATGCGCGCATCGCGCCGGAACTGCTGGCGGGCCGCAACGTGCTGGTCGCCGCGCATGGCAACAGCCTGCGCGCGATCGTGAAGATGCTCGACCAGATGTCGGATGCGGACATCGTCGAACTCAACATCCCGACGGGCGTGCCGCTGCTGTACGCGCTCGACGCGCAGCTGAAGCCGCTGTCCAGCCGCTACCTCGGCGATGCCGAAGCCGTGAAAGCGCGCGCCGAGGCCGTGGCGAAGCAGACGGAGAGGAAGTAGGGGAAGGGGTTAGGGGTTAGGGGTTAGGGGTTAGTCGGAAGTGCCCAGCGACCTGAAGCCTCGGTCTTCGTCGACGCCAATCCGTGCGGGTGGCAACCTTCATTGCCGAACTCGATCGATCCCCTGCACACCTCCGACTAACCCCTAACCCCTAACCCCTTCCTTCAGGTCAGGAACCCGCCGTCGACGACGAGGTATTCACCCGTCACGTACGACGAGGCATCCGAAGCCAGGAAGAGCGCAGCGCCCGCCAGGTCCTGCGGCTCACCGACGCGGGCCAGCGGATTCGTCGCGAGATAGTGCTCGGTCTGGCTCTTGTCGGCCAGCAGCGCACCCGCGAACTTCGTGCGGATCAGGCCCGGCAGGATCGCGTTGCAGCGGATGCCGTGTGGACCGCACTCCTTCGCGAACGTCTTCGTCATGTTGAGCACGGCGCCCTTGGTGATCGAATAGATTCCCTGCTTCGGCCCGGGCCGCACCGCATTCACCGACGCGACGTTGATGATCGAGCCCTTGCCCTGCTCGCGCATCATGCGACCGGCGAGTACCGACGCGAAGAAATAGCCGCGGATGTTGACGTCGACCGTCTTCTGGAAGGCGCCGAGGTCGGTGTCCAGCACGTGACCGTAATACGGGTTGGCCGCCGCGTTGTTGACCAATACGTCGAGCCGGCCGAACTCGGACTGGACGCGCGCAAACAACGCATGCAGTGCATCCATGTCACCGATGTGGCACGCGATCGCCGTGGCCTTGCCGCCCGCCGCGTTGATATCGGCCGCCACTTCGGCACAGGCTTCCTGCTTGCGACTCGAGACGACCACGTGCGCGCCGTACTGCGCGAAACCCTTGGCCATGGCTTCGCCGATACCGCGGCTGCCGCCGGTGACGAGCGCGATACGGCCCGACAGATCGAATGACACGGACATGAGGTTGCTCCCCGGGGTCAGGCGCTGGCGAGGCGTCGCCGCGCCGCTTCGTACTCTTCGACCATGCGCGCGATGACTTCGCGAGCGGGCAGCACGTCGTGGATGTTGCCGACGCCCTGCCCGCCGCTCCAGATGTCGCGCCAGGCCTTCTTTTCCATGTTGCCGCCGGAGCCGAAGTCCATCTTCGACTTGTCCGCCTCGGGCAGGTTGTCCGGGTCGAGCCCGGCCGCTGCCACGCTCCGTCTCAGGTAATTGCCCTTTACGCCGGTGAACAGCGACGTGTACACGACGTCGTCGGAACCCGAGTCCACGAGCATCTGCTTGTACTCGGGCAGGACGTGGGCTTCGGTCGTCGCCAGGAACCGCGTGCCGATGTAGGCCATGTCCGCGCCGATCGCCTGCGCTGCGAGCACGTCCGCACCGCTCGACATCGCTCCGGCAAGCACCAGCGTGCCGTCGAAGAACCGGCGGATCTCGCGCACCAGCGCAAAGGGGCTGCCCATTCCCGCGTGGCCGCCCGCGCCGGCGCAGACCACGATGATGCCGTCGACGCCCTGCTCCACGGCCTTGCGCGCATGCCGCACGCTGATCACGTCGTGGAACACGAGGCCGCCATAGCTGTGCGCGGCGTCCACGATCTCGCGCGGCGGACGCAGGCTCGTGATGATGAGCGGCACCTGGTGCCGCACGCATGCGTCCATGTCGTGCTGCAGCCGGTCGTTGCTCACGTGCGCGATCTGGTTGACGGCGAATGGCGCCACCTTCGCGTGCGGGTTCGCGGCTGCGTGCTCGTCCAGTTCACCGCGGATGCGCGCGAGCCAATCATCGAGCGCCGCTGCCGGGCGCGCGTTCAGCGCCGGAAACGAGCCGATGATGCCGGCCTTGCATTGCTCGATGACCAGTTCCGGCGTCGAGGCGATGAACATCGGCGAAGCGATGACGGGCAGACGGAGACGATCGCGAAACGCGGCCGGAAGCGGCATCCAGGACTCCTCTATTTGCCGTAATAGCGCTGCCAGGTCGGCAGTTTCTCCGGCCAGTCGGCCGGCATCGCGTGATCATACGCCCGCATGCGGGTTGCGATCCCGGGGCCCAGCGCGTCGAGATACGCGGCGGTCGGCA
>JAOUGW010000265.1 GCA_029865465.1 Gammaproteobacteria bacterium | reverse complement strand
ATTGATGTGGTCCATCAGGATCTCGGTGTGGAAGCGCTCGGCGTGTTCGCGCATGCGTTCCATGAGGCCCGGGCCAGTGAGGCCGTGCGGGTCGCCGGGCCAGTTGTCGACCTCGGTCGTCGTCATTAGCTGGCCGCCTTGCTCCATGCCCGTGATCAGCAGCGGCTTGCGATTTGCCCGCGCTGCATAGACGGCCGCTGAGTAACCGGCGGGACCGGATCCCAGGATGATCAGCCGCGAGTGGCGGGAATCGCTCATGTATAATTCCTTGCTCGAAAATCGCGCATTGCGCCGTGGAAGGCGCGGCATGGTAAGCCTCCCACCGACTGACGGAAAGCACCGCAGGTGCTGCCCTCATGCGCATTCCGGAAATTGGGCATGCTCACCTGTTGCCAGGGCGAAGCAGGTGAGCGTCCCCGATTTCCGGAAACAGGTGAGCGTCCCCTGTTTTCGGGGTGGCGGCTTGTCTCCGTTGGCGGTAGCCTTATGTAAACCAACGGGTTACGGACGACTCTTGAACTATCAGGTGATGAGATTTGGCTAAGGCGGAAGCGAAGCGCGCCGACGGCGGCGACCAGGCGGCCAACGTGGCCCGGGGACTGCGCGAAAGCGCACTCTGGATCTTCGGTGCCCTGGCACTGATCCTGTTTGCCGCGCTCGTCAGCTACGACAGGGCGGACCCCGCCTTTTCCTCGACCGGTCAGCCCGGCCCGGTCACCAACCTGATCGGCCCGTTCGGCGCCTGGCTGTCCGACCTGTTCTTCGTGCTGTTCGGCATGCCGGCCTACCTGTTCCCGATCATGCTCGGCATCGCGGGGTACCACCTGTTCCAGGAGCGCGGCAGCCGCGAACCCGTCGACCGTCGCTCGGCCTCGTTCCGCGGGCTGGGGTTCTTCCTCGCGCTCGTCAGCAGCTGCGGTCTCGCTACCCTGCATTTCTCGGGCGACGGCTTCCCCAACACCGCGGGCGGAGTCGTCGGCACGCTGCTGGGTGAAGGCCTCGCCAGTTCGATGAGCTTCCTCGGCGCGACGCTGCTCCTGTTGGCGGTCTGGCTCGGTTCGGTCTCGCTGGCCACGGGCGTGTCGTGGTTCAACGTCATGGACGTGGTCGGCACCTGGGTGTTGCGCGGTTTCTCGTTCGTGCGCGAGCGCCTGTCCGAGCGTCGCGACCAGAGCATCGGCAAGGAAGTGCGGCAGGCGCGCGAAGTCGTCGTGCGCGAAGAGCAGAAGAAGGTCGCCGAGCGCAAGCCGCCGAAGATCGAGGCGCCCGCGCCAAAGGTCGAGAAGAGCGAGCGCGTCGAGAAGGAAAAGCAGGTCGCGCTGTTCGAGCGGCCGGGCGCGACGGCGCTGCCGGCGCTGTCACTGCTCGACGATCCGCCCGCACGGGTCGGCGGCTATTCCGCCGAAGCCCTCGAAGCCATGTCGCGCCTGGTCGAGCTGAAGCTGCGCGATTTCGGCGTCGAAGCCGAAGTGGTCGAAGTGCACCCGGGCCCGGTCATCACGCGTTTCGAACTGCGTCCGGCGCCGGGCGTGAAAGTGGCGCAGATCTCCAACCTGGCGAAGGACCTCGCGCGCTCTCTCTCCGCGATCAGCGTGCGTGTCGTCGAGATCATCCCGGGCAAGTCGACCATGGGTCTCGAGATCCCCAACGAGACGCGCGAGATGGTCACGCTCGGCGAGATCATCAAGTCGAAGGCCTACGACGACATGGCCTCGCCGATCGCGCTGGTGCTCGGCAAGGACATCGGCGGCAGCCCGGTGGTGGCCGACCTCGGCCGCATGCCCCACCTGCTGGTCGGCGGCACCACGGGTTCGGGCAAGTCGACCGCGGTCAACGCCATGGTGCTGTCGCTGCTCTACAAGTCGACGCCCGAGCACGTGCGGCTGATCATGATCGACCCGAAGATGCTCGAACTCTCGGTGTACGAGGGCATTCCGCACCTGCTGGCGCCGGTCGTCACCGACATGAAGCAGGCGGCGAACGCGCTGCGCTGGTGCGTCGCCGAAATGGAGCGGCGTTACCAGTTGATGGCGGCTGCGGGCGTGCGCAACCTCGCGGGCTACAACCGCAAGGTCAAGGAAGCGGCCGATGCGGGCACGCCGATCAGGGATCCGATCGAGATGAGGCGGCTGCCGCCGGGTGGCGACCCGTCGACCGTGCCGTTCTGCGAACCGCTGCCGTTCATCGTCGTCATCGTCGACGAACTCGCCGACATGATGATGATCGTCGGCAAGAAGGTCGAAGAGCTGATCGCGCGACTGGCGCAGAAGGCGCGCGCCTCCGGCATCCACCTGATCCTCGCGACGCAGCGGCCGTCGGTCGACGTCATCACCGGCCTGATCAAGGCGAACATCCCGACCCGCATCGCGTTCCAGGTGTCGGCCAAGGTCGACTCGCGCACCATCCTCGACCAGAGCGGCGCCGAGAGCCTGCTCGGCCACGGCGACATGCTGTACATGCAGCCCGGCACCTCGCACCCGGTGCGAGTGCACGGCGCGTTCGTGTCCGACCAGGAAGTCCACAGGGTCGCGTCGTCGCTGCGCACGCACGCGGCGCCGATCTACATCGACGAGATCCTCGACGGCCCGTCGCTGCCGATCCCCGGCCTGCCGGGCGAGGAAGGCGAGGGCGGCGAAGGCGCCGACGCCGAGCAGGACCCGCTGTACGACGAGGCTGTGAGGATCGTCACCGAGAGCCGCAAGGCGTCGATCTCGGGCGTCCAGCGCCGCCTCAAGATCGGCTACAACCGCGCTGCCCGCATGATCGAGGCGATGGAGTCCGCGGGTCTCGTCGGACCGTTGAACACCAACGGCTCACGGGAAGTCCTGGCGCCGCCGCCTCCCGAGGCCGATTGATGCCGGCCAAAGTCCGGGCAGGGCTGCGGCCTGTCCTCGTGGGCCTGGCGCTCTGTCCGCTCACGGCGTTCGCTGCGGATTCGGTGGCGCGCGTCGATGCGTACCTCGCCTCGCTGCAGACGCTGACGGCCGCGTTCGTGCAGGTCGTGCAGGACAAGCAGGGCCAGGTCACCGAGCGCGCCACGGGCACGCTGTCGATCTCCCGCCCGAACCGCTTCCGCTGGGATTATCGCGAGCCGTATGCGCAGACGATCGTCGCCGACGGCAGGAAGCTCTGGCTGTACGATCCCGATCTCGAGCAGGTCACCGTGCGCTCGCTCGAGCAGGGGCTCGGCACGACGCCCGCGATGCTGCTGTCGGGCTCCGGCAAGGTCGGCGACGCGTTCTCGGCGGGGCCGATCGAACCGCAGCAGAAGTTGACGTGGTGCCGGCTGGTCCCGAAGCAGAAGGGCTCCGATTTCGAGCGGGTGAGCCTGGGCTTCGACGGCCGCAATGAACTCGCTGCCATGGAACTGGTCGACAAGCTCGGACAGACCACCACGATCGAGTTCTCGCTGGTCAGGCGTGGCGCGGCGCTCGGCGATTCGTTGTTCCGCTTCGTGCCGCCCAAGGGCGCCGACGTGATCGGCGAAGCCGCGGCACGCTGATGGCTGAACGCGGTCGCGTGGCCAGGCCACCGGACGGGATACCGATGCTCCACCTCCGCTATCGACCATTCTGGATCGCCGCGAGTGCCGTCCTCGTGCTCGGCGTCGTCTGGGGCAGCCTGCAGACCTCGCTCGACGCGGACGTGCCGCAGGGCTTCGACAAGGTCGAACATTTCAGCACCTACCTGTTCCTTGCCGTGTGGTTCACCGGTCTCTTCGCCCGCCAGCGGTGGTGGCTGATCGTCGCGACGCTGCTGACCCTGGGGGCCGCGATGGAAGCGGCGCAGTACGTGATGCAGGCCGGCCGCAGCGCCGACGTCTACGACATGGTGGCCAATACCGCGGGCGTCGCGGCCGGGCTGCTGCTGGCCGCGCTGCTGACCGGCGGCTGGGCGCAACGGATCGAGTCGTGGCTGCGGTAACTCCTTTCCGTCCGCTCGCCGACCGCATGCGGCCCGCGAGCCTCGACGATTTCATCGGCCAGTCGCACCTGCTGGCGCCGGGCAAACCGCTGCGCCGGCTGCTCGAAGGCCGCAGCCTGCACTCGATGATCCTGTGGGGGCCGCCCGGCACGGGCAAGACCACGCTCGCACGCCTGGTCGCGAAGACCTGCGACTCCGAGTTCCTCGCACTGTCGGCCGTGATGGCCGGCGTGAAGGACGTGCGCGCTGCCGTCGAACAGGCGCAGCAGATGCGCGCCGGCAGCGGCCGC
>JAOUGW010000264.1 GCA_029865465.1 Gammaproteobacteria bacterium | reverse complement strand
AACAGGAAGGTGTCGTCGGCGGGATCGAGCCGCACCGGTACCGCTGCATGCCTGGCGCCCTGTCCGGCCCCTGCCGCGGCAAAGGCCGGCAGGAACTTGAGCACCAGCGCGAGATTGACGTGGACGGTCCCCTCCAGTTTCGGCAGCGTGCGGATGTGGCGTGTCGCCTGCTCGAAGTACGTGTGCTTCTCGAATCCTTTCGCCGCGATCACTTCCCACAGCAGGTCGACCACCCGCTCACCCTCGCTGGTGACCTTCATCTTGGCGATGGGGTTGTAGAGCAGGAAGCGGCGGTCCTCGGGTGAGGCGCTGCGCTCGTAATCCGAGCACCGCGCGCTGTAGAGCTTCATCGCGACCAGCCGCATGTAGGCGTCGGCGAGCAGTCGCCGCACGTGCGGAAAATCGGTGACGCGCGTGCCGTAGAGCACCCGGCGGTGGGCGTGCTGGATCGCCTCGACGAATGCGTGTTCGGCGATGCCGATGCTGGCCCAGGCGAGCTGCACCTTGCCGACATTCACGGTGGCGAGCGCCGCATCCCA
Organism: Gammaproteobacteria bacterium; assembly: GCA_029865465.1. Classification (GTDB taxonomy): domain Bacteria; phylum Pseudomonadota; class Gammaproteobacteria; order Steroidobacterales; family Steroidobacteraceae; genus RPQJ01. Next base: position 3,677 of record JAOUGW010000264.1, on the reverse strand, counting down.
CGCGGCCTTGCCCGTGTGCAGCACGTCGGCTGGGCTCACGGGGTAATCCGTGAGCCGGAATTCCGACACATACATCTGGCCGTGCACGACGTTCTGCACGAGCGTGTATCCGGGGTGCTGCGGGTCGGCCAGGAAGAACAGGTAATCATCGGCGGGATCGTCCGACGGTCCCTCCGGTCGCTGCACGCGACCGAACACCGACACCCGGGCGGCGCAGTTCCCATTGCCGATGTAGTACTTCTCGCCGCTGGCGCGCCAGCCGGTGCCGTCCTGCGTCAGCACCATGTCGGTGGAGTAGATGTCGGCCCCGTGTTCGCGCTCCGACAGTCCGAAAGCGAACACTCCGCCCTGCGCGAGCAACCGGCCGACCAGGCGCCTGGCCTCCGCGTTCCCGCTCGTCCAGACCGGCCCCAGGCCCAGCACGGTGACCTGCCAGGCGTACCAGTGCTCGAGCGAATACCAGGCAAGCAGCTCGCTCAGGTCGTTGTTGCGTGCGGTGTCCCAGCGGGCAGTCGTCGCGTCGCTTCCGCCGATTGACGTTTCGACCGCGGCCGGCGTACCGAACAGGGCGAAGATGCCTTCACGGGCGATCATCTCCAGGAAATCGCCATACCAGGTCGCGTCGTGGCTTTCCGCCTTCAGGGCTGCGTGACCCTTGGCCTCGAAAAACCGGCGCACGGCCAGCAGTGCGCGGCGAGTCGGCTCGTCGTAATGAGCGGCGTCGTAGGCGGAGGGGTTGAAGAGCAGCATGATTCAGTGACTCCGGGCGACTGCGGGGGCGATTGCGCCTTGCTTGACTACGCCGATTCTACGCCGCCGATCGCATGCGCTCGGCACGGCGCCGGCCCCGGTGGCGGCCGCCGCGCCGCCGACGAGACGGTCTCCGGCTCACCCCCTCAATCGAACAACCGCAGGATGCTCTGGTACTTTTCGATGTACCAACGATTCTCATTGTTGTACCTGGGGATCGCCACGGGACGGACGCCAGTCGCTTCCTCCTTCCACAGACACGGGCAGTTCACCTGCAATCCCGGAGGCTGCTCTCCCGGCGGACGCAGGTCCTCGAGTTTCACCCCCATCCTTTTCATGACGCCGTAGAGCTTCGTGACATTCCTGGGCCCACCGTTGTAGGCGGCGACCGGGAAGATGCCAAGCACCTCCTTGTTGTCGCGATACGCCAGGCGGATATCAGCACGCATCTGGGACAGCTCGATGTCAAAGAGGCAGATCGCCGCCTTCATGGCGTTAAGAAGATCCGTCGCGCCGCGCTCGAAGTCCGGGTCAAGCCTTGCCCGGGGGCATCGCCTGACCACCATCGCATAGGTGCCATTGCCCCTCCTGTTCGTGAACTGCATGGGGCCAAGGGCCGATGCGCTCGAGACGCTGTACCGATACGCCTCCGCCCGTTTCATGCCGTAGTGACTCAGCACCTCATCGAACGCAGCCGCTTTCTTTTTCACGAAGTCGCCGTCATCTGTCTGTTCGATCACCGCCAGGGTCGTGATGACTTCAGCGGGCACGACATCTGCGAGCAGCGCTCCTGGAAATGCCACGGCAGGCGCCTTCGCCAGACGCAATTCCTCGATCGCCCTGCGCGCCGTGCCGAGAAGGAATTCCTTTCCGCCACTGACGAAGAGCGGATCGAGGGTGTCTTCGTTGGACGGGAGATAGACGATCGGCTTCGCGGTCGCGACGACGGCTCGCCATTTCTTCTTCGCGATCAGGGCACTGTCGAACACGGGGAATTTCCTGCCGTAGACCTTCAGTGGTTCGCCGCCCTTGGAGAAGGCGAACATCAGCCGTTCGGCACCCGTGCCCTTGACGTGCCGCGCGGAGACTCCTGGTGTACGCACAATGAAAGGAAAGGGCTTCCTTCCGGGCTTCCATCTGACCGGAGGGCGGGGGATCTCGATGTGCACGATCGACCATTCCTGCTTCGTCTCGCTCCACAGAGCAAAGGCGACAGGGCGTCCGCGAAGCACCTCTCTCCTGCCTTTCCCTGTGAAGACGTAATCGAGTTCGACATCACGAAGCATGGACTTCGCCGCGGACACGAGATCAAGGATCACCTCGTGACGCTCGCGGCGCCCTTCAACGACCACCTCCTCGAGCTCTTTGCCAGGCGCAAAATCTTCGGGATGCTCTGACTCGGCAACGATCAGCGGAACCTCCCCTTCCGCCCCATCTTTCGCCATCGGGGCCCCGGGCGCTTCCCTTGGAGTAGATTCTTCCTCGACGAAAACTGGCTCTCCTTCGTCGGAGACGCCTCCCGTCGTCTCACACGCTGCAGTGAAGATCAGGCAGGCAAGGATCAGGAGAGCCTGCACTGCCTTGCGCGTGGCGAGCGAATTCATTGGGCCTACTGTCAATGGGGCACGTGGGCTCGCGTCCTCGCCTTGACAGATTATGAGCGTCTGCAATTCCTATCCTTGAGCAATGGGTCTACCTTGAAGCGGTCGGAGTCGCATGAGGTCAATATGAAGGCATCCATGGTGCTGCGGCAACTCACGTGGCGGAAAGTGATCTCGGAGACGTTCTCCAGGGGCAGCCGCGCCGCCATGATGATCGCGTCGCCTGGCCATTCGCGACCGGTGCCGCTGCCGCGGTGACGGCATCCGGGTCAGGATCGACACCTCCACGTGAGGTACTCTGGGCAGTGCGCGCCATGGCGTCGTTGATCGTGATTGCGGGGCTCGCGTACCTCGGGTTGTGCGCCTGGGTGTACGCGACGCAGCGGGCGCAGATGTACTTTCCGACACCCGTGGTGGATCATCCCGGCGCCCAGGCGCTGTGGATCGAGAGCGCAGGCGAGCGCATCAAGGTCTGGGCAATCGAGCGGCCAGGGCCGAGTGCCCTCCTCTATTTCGGCGGCAATGCGGAGGACGTGGCGGGGAACCTCGATCTCTTCGCCGCGGCGTTGCCGGATCGTTCGCTCTATCTCGTCAACTATCGCGGCTATGGCGGCAGCAGCGGACAGCCTGCCGAGGCAGGCCTCGTGGCGGACGCACTCGCGGTCTTTGATCACGTGCGGCGCAAGCATGCGGAAACTGCGGCGATGGGACGCAGCCTGGGGAGCGGTATCGCGGTGCAGCTCGCTAGCGCGCGGCCCGTGGAGCGTCTCGTGCTGGTCACCGCATACGACAGCCTCGTCAACGTGGCACGCGACTACTTCCGCTGGCTGCCGGTCGGCGTGTTGTTGCGCGATCGGTACGACTCGGCGCAGCGCGCGCCGACGGTGACCGTACCCGTGCTGATCGTGATCGCCGCCGAGGACGAGATCATTCCGCGGGCTCGCTCGCAGGCGCTGGCGTCGGCATTCGCACCGGAACAGCTGCAGGTGGTGATCGTCCCGGGCGTGGGGCACAACACGCTGGACCTGTCGCCCGCGTATCTCGGGGCCGTACGGGGGTTCCTGGCGGCGACGCCTGCCCAGGGTACGGGATCATGAGCGGCGTCGAGGCACCTGCGATGTTCGCGCCGGGGCCTTGCGCAGTGGCGACCCGGCCTGGCCCAAGCCACCGGCCCCCGGGTTGTGAGGACGCGATGCTCGCCCGCCAGGTGGTGTCCTTGACGGCCAGCGCTGAAGCAAGTACTGTTTTACACAAAGGTACTGTTTTTGAAACCATGGCTGCAGAATCCAAGCTGGCTCCGATCCGCAAAGGACTCCTCGAATTCCT
>JAOUGW010000263.1 GCA_029865465.1 Gammaproteobacteria bacterium | reverse complement strand
GCATCACCGGCACGCGGTCGAACTATCAGCGCCAGCTGTCGCTCGCGGTGAAGCGGGCCCGTTTTCTCGCGCTGCTGCCGTACACGGACCAGCACTGAGCCGGCGTTGCGTGGGTGATCCCGGCGATCCCGCGGGCGGGCCGCCGCTGGAGCACACACAACCATGAACCGATCGCTGGCACAGTGGCTTGCCGGTAATCCGGTCGGGGCCGTCCTCGTGACGGGCCTGCTGGGTCTGCTGCCGCTGCTCGGCATCGGTGTCGCGTTCTTCCTGCCGGGTGCCGTGCCTGCACTGCTCGTGCTGGTGCGCGGCGAGCGGCAGGGAGTCATCGTCGCGGTCGGCGCAAGTCTGCTGCTGGCGGCGGCGATGCTGATGTTCGGGCGGCCGATGCCGGTGGGTTTCATCTACTCCGCGTGGGTACTGGGTCCGCCGCTGCTGCTCGCAATCCTGCTGCGGCGCACGGACTCGCTGTCGCTGTGCCTGCAGGTCGCGACCCTGGTCGGCGCGGTGCTGCTGGTGGTATTGCATGTATCCTTCGGCGATCCGCACCAGTTCTGGGCTCCGTTCGTGCGCGACCTGGCGCAGGAAATGAAGGCCCGCGGGCTGCCGATGGACCTGGAGCAGGACGGGCTCGCGGATACCCTGGCTCGCACGCTCTGGGGCTGGATAGCGGTGCTGACGATGACGCTCGCGATGTGCGCGTTGTTCCTGGCTCGCTGGTGGCAGTCGCTGCCCGAGCGGGCAGGGAGCTTCGGCGCCGAGTTCCGGCAGGTGCGGCTCGGCCGCGTGCTGGGAATCGTGGCGGCGCTGGCCATCGGCGCTGCGCTGTTCACGCAGCAGGCGCTGGTCGGGGACATCGGCCGGCTGTTCCTGGGCTCGCTGGTGATCGTGGGCCTCGCGGCGGCGCACCGGGCGGTGTCGCAGGGCAAGCTGGCCGTTGCGTGGTTGTGGGTTACGTACGCGCTGCTGGTGTTCGTCGCGCCGTTCACGGTGATCGGGCTCGCAGCGCTGGGGTTCGTGGACAACTGGCTGCGCTCGCAGCCGCCGGCGGGCAGCGCGGCGACGTGAGCGGGCCGGTGCATGCGTTGAGCCGGTTGTTTGCGGACGTACAGTCAATCATCTGAAGATCGATCGAGGACACTACGATGGAAGTCATCCTGCTGCAGAAGGTCGCCAACCTCGGCAACATCGGCGACAAGGTCAAGGTGAAGCCCGGCTACGGCCGCAATTTCCTGCTGCCTTCGGGCAGGGCTGCGCTGGCCACCGCTGCCAACCTGAAGAAGTTCGAAGCGCGTCGCTCCGAGCTGGAAAAGCTCGCCGCCGATTCGCTGTCGAGCGCCCAGTCGCGCGCGAAGCTGCTCGAAGGCTTCAAGCTCAACCTGCAGGCGAAGGCCGGCACGGAAGGCAAGCTGTTCGGCTCGGTCGGCACGTCCGACATCGCCGAGGCGCTGACCAAGGGCGGCATCGCCATCGAGCGCGCGGAAGTGCGCCTGCCGGGCGGTCCGATCCGCGTGATCGGTGAGCACCACGTCAAGCTGCACCTGCACACCGACGTCGAGATCGACCTTCCGGTCGTGATCACCGCCGAAGACTGATCCTCCTCGCGTCCGCGGGGAGCATCCGTCAACGATGGAGCAGGAAGACAGCGGCGGCGGCGCAGGTTCCGGCGGCAGGTTCCGCCGGAAGCCGCGCCCGTACGTCAGCGACGAAGCAGCGGCACTGCGCGTGCCGCCGAACTCGCTCGAGGCCGAGCAGGCCGTGCTCGGCGGCCTGCTGCTCGACAACAGCACGTGGGACTCCATCGCCGACCGGCTGCGCGCCGAGGACTTCTACCGGCGTGACCACCAGCTGATCTTCGAGGCGATCCTCGACCTGTCGCAGAAAGGCGAGCCGAGCGACGCAGTCACGCTTGCCGAGCGCCTCGCGAGCACGGGGCTCGCCGACGAGACCGGCGGCCTCGCGTACCTGGCGGGCCTGGCGCGCGACACGCCCACTGCCGAGAACATCCGTGCCTATGCCGACATCGTTCGCGAGCGCTCGCTGCTGCGGCAGCTGATCCGCGTCAGCGGCGAAATCGCGGGCAGCGCGTACGAGAACGAAGGCAAGCCGGCCGCCGAACTGGTCGACGAGGCCGAGCGCCGCATCTTCCAGATCGCGGAGAAGGGCCGGAAGCTGGGTTCCGGCTTCGTGCCGGTGCGCGAGGTGCTCGGGGCCACGATCGATCGCCTCGACCTGCTGCACGCGTCGCGCGGCCAGCTGACGGGCCTCAGCACGGGCTATAACGAACTCGACCGGATGACCGCGGGCCTGCAGCCGGGCGACCTCGTCATCGTCGCCGGCCGCCCGTCGATGGGCAAGACGACGCTGGCCCTCAACATCGCCGAGAACGCGGCCATCGCCGCCAACAAGCCGGTCGCGATCTTCTCGATGGAAATGTCGCGCGAGCAGCTCGCGTTCCGCATGATCTCCTCGCTCGGCCGCGTCGACCAGGGCCACATGCGCACCGGCAACTTCGGCGACGAGGACTGGGCCCGCATCAACAGCGCGATCGCGCAGATGAAGTCGGCGCCGATCTACATCGACGACAGCGGCTCGCTCACGCCGACGGAAGTGCGCGCCCGAGCGCGCCGCCTCGCCCGCGACTGCGAGAAGCAGGGCGGCCTGGGCCTGATCGTCATCGATTACCTGCAGCTGATGCAGGTGGCGGGCAACAAGGAAAACCGCGCGACCGAGATCTCCGAGATCTCGCGTTCGATCAAGGCGCTGGCGAAGGAGCTGCGCGTGCCGGTGATCGCGCTGTCGCAGCTGAACCGCGGCGTCGAGCAGCGCCAGGACAAGAAGCCGGTGATGTCGGACCTGCGTGAATCGGGAGCGATTGAGCAGGATGCAGACCTGATCATGATGATCTACCGCGAGGAAGTGTACGAGCCCGACACGCCGCGCAAGGGCATCGCCGACATCATCATCACGAAGCAGCGCAACGGCCCCACGGGCGAAGTGCACCTGACCTTCCTCGGCAAGTACACGCGCTTCGAGAACCTCGCGCACGGCGACTACGGCGACTACGGCGGCTGAGGCCGGGACTCGCCGTGCAGAGCCAGAGCCTGATCCGCGCGGTCGTCGACACCGCCGCATTGCGCCAGAACCTCCGCCAGGCCCGGCGCGTCGCACCCGGCAGCCGCGTGATGGCGGTGATCAAGGCCAATGCCTACGGTCACGGCCTGGTGCCGGCCGCGAAGGCGCTCGTGGAAGCCGATGGGTTTGCCGTCGCACGCTTCGGCGAAGCACTCGCGCTGCGCGCGGCCGGGCTCACCAACCGGATCCTGCTGCTCGAGGGCGTGTTCAGCGCGGAGCAGCTCGCCGCCGCCGCGCAGGCGCGGTTCGAGCTCATGGTGCACAGTTTCGAGCAGCTCGAGTTGCTCGACGCCCTGGCCGGCGACGCGCGGGTGACCGCCTGGATCAAGGTCGATTCCGGCATGAACCGCCTTGGCTTCCGGCTCGACGAATTCGGCGCAGCCTACGAGCGCATGCGGCGCAACGTGCACGTGCGCGCCGAACCCACGCTGGTCACGCACCTGGCGTCCGCCGACGACCGGCGCAATCCGCAGACACGCCATCAGCTCGACGCGTTTGCATCCGCCACCTCCGGCCTGGCGGGTGCCCGCAGCATTGCGAACAGCGCGGGTATCCTCGCCTGGCCCGCGGCGCGCGCCGACTGGGTTCGCCCCGGCCTGATGCTCTACGGCGTCTCGCCGTTTCCGAGCGGCACTGGCGCCGAGCTCGGCCTGCGCCCCGCGATGACGCTGCGCACGGAAGTGATCGCGGTCAAGGCCGTGAAGGCTGGCGAGACCGTGGGCTATGGTGGCTCGTGGGCCGCAAGACGCGACACACGAATGGCAGTGGTGGCGGCGGGCTACGGCGACGGCTACCCGCGCGGCAGCGGTCCAGGCACGCCGGTGCAGATCAACGGCCGGCGCGCGCCGCTCATCGGCCGCGTGTCGATGGACATGATCACGGTCGACGTGACGGACCTGCCGGTCGTGGCGGTCGGCGACCCCGTCGTGTTGTGGGGCAGCCAGATTCCGGTGGAGGAGGTGGCCGCGCACGCGGGAGCGATCGCGTGGGACCTGCTCTGCGGCGTGAGCCAGCGCGTGCCGCTGGAGATCGGCTGAGGCGTGCCCTCGACCGGCGCTCCGCGCGCCGCCCTCAGTCGCGCGCCGCGCGACC
>JAOUGW010000262.1 GCA_029865465.1 Gammaproteobacteria bacterium | reverse complement strand
ATGCTTCCTGCGAGATCTTGAGCAGGACCGAGCTGCCTTCGTTGATCTGCGGCGTGATCTTGAGGATGTTGCCGACTTCCTCGCGCTGGATGGTCTGGAACGGGTTGGGCTGTCCGCCGGGACCGGCTACGCCCTGGCTCGTGTACTGGCCGGTGACGAACGGCACTTCCTGCGCAATCTTGATCTCGGCCTCTTCGTTGTCGAGCGTGACGATCGAAGGCGTCGCGATGATGTTGGTGTTGCCGATGCCGCCGACGGCGCGGATCAGCGCCGCCCAGCTGGTGCCGCCGTTGACGATCTGGCCGAGGCCCATCGTCAGGCCGCTCGGCAGGCCCGCGATCGAGTCGGGTTTCAGCACGCCCTGGATGATCTCGCCGATGCCGGTGCCGTCCACGGGCTGGACGAAGCCGCCCGCCGGCAGCGAGCGACCTTCGGCGTCGGTATCGGCGACCACCCAGTTCACGCCCAGGTCCATGGCCTTGTCGGCCGACATCTCGACCAGGATCGCTTCCACCAGCACCTGCGCGCGGCGGATGTCCAGGCGATCGACGATGGCCATGACCGAGCGCATGACCTTCGGCGGTGCCGTGACGACGAGCGCGTTCGTCTGCGGCTCGGCCCAGATGGCGACGCTCCTGTCGCCGCCGCTCGCGAGTGCCGGCGCGGCCCCGCCGCTGCCTGCAGCACCCGCCGGCATCGCAGCGGCCGCGATGCCCTGGATCTGCTCACGCAGCTTGGTGGCGATCTTCTCGGCATCGGCGTAATTCAGGTAGCGGACCTGGGTGTCGCCGCCCGACTGCAGCGGCGTGTCGAGGTGCGCGACCAGTGTCTTCAGGCGCAGCCGCTGCGACGTTTCGCCGCTGATCAGCACGCTGTTGGTGCGCTCGTCGGCGATGATCCTGATCTGCGGCATGCCGGCGCCTTCGCCCGCCGCGCCCGCGCCCGTGTACAGGCTGTTGACGATGCGCACGACTTCCGCCGCGCTCGCGTGCTGCAGCTGGACGACGTCGACCTCCTCGTCGCCCTGCTGGTCGATGCGCTGGATGATGCGCATCATCCGGTTCACGTTCGAGGCGCGGTCCGAGATGATCAGCATGTTGGAGGCGGGGTAGGCCGCAAGGTGGCCGTACTGCGGGATCAGCGGGCGCAGGATCGGCACCAGCTGCGCTGCGCTCACGTTCTTGACCGCGACCACCTGCGTGACGATTTCGTCGGATGTCGCGCTGACGCGGCCGGGCAGGTCGTTGGCCGGCACCTGCCGGGCATTGGCATCCGGGATGATCTTGATCGTGTCGCCCGAAGGCACCGCGACGAAGCCGTGCACCTGCAGGATCGAGAGGAACGCTTCGTAGAACGCGTTCGGCGACATCGGCGTGGACGACAGCATCGTCACCTGCGCCTTGACGCGCGGATCGACGATGAAGTTCTTGCCGGTAACGGCGCTGACCGCCTCGATGATCTGCGACAGATCGGCGTCCTTGTAGTTGGGCGTGATCATGCCCTGCGCCTGCGCCTGCGCCCACGCGGACGAGGGCAAGGTTCCCACCGCCAGCACCAGGGCGAGGCCGATGGCGGCCAGCCGCGTGGATCGTTGGAACAGCTTGTGCTTCATCGTCACTCCGCGGAGTCACCGGGCTGGCCCGGCACTTCATTGACCGGGATCGCCTCCGGCAGGGCCGCCGCAGCCGCCGCGTCCGCGGCGATCTGGGCATTGTTCACGTTGACCTGGACCGTTTCGCCGTTGCGTTCGACGGTCATGGTGACCGCCGAGGCGGTGTTCATGGTCTGCAGGATGTCCATGCCGCGCGACGCGTCGTCGAGCGGCGTCCCGTTGATGGCCGTCACGAGGTCGCCGGGCAGCAGGCCGAGCCGGTTGAACTGGCTCCGGTTGCGGCCCGGGTAGATGCGGTACCCGCGCTGCTGGCCGTTCGCGAAGACGGGCTGCGGACGCAGGATATCCGTAATGGCCGCCGGGTTGTTCGCCGCCAGCTGGCGCAGCCGCTCGCCGAGCATCGGGTCGGCCTGGCCGGCGCCGGCCTGCGCCCCGGCGGACAGGCCGCCCCCCTGGAACTTCTTGGGCAGCAACAGGGCCTCGAGCTTTCCGCCCCGGTCGAGAATCGCCCGGTCGGGGTAGACCGAATGGAGCTTGGTGCCGCCCGTAATCGTCTTGCCGACACCGTATACCTTCGCGGAGACCGCGCTCTCGCCGATAATGGCATACCCGAGCGCCGGGTCAGTGTTGGCGATGGTGCCGACCAGCACCAGCGGCATCTGCGAGGCCGCCACGGCGTTCGGGTCGGCCGAGCCGGCCGCAGGGGCATTGGCCTCGCCAAACAGGTGGGCGCTGACGATTGCGCCCACATCCACGGTGCGGGCCGGGGGCGGCCCGACGACCGCAGGAGCATTCATCCCGGGCGCAACCCCGGTCCCGGCCCCGAGCAGGGTCCAGGTCAGCTGCACCAGCTGCCAGGCGAGCAGGACCACCAGCAAAGCGGCAACGGCCAGCGGCAGGAGCTTCTGCCACCCATCGGCCCTGGCGCCCTGCGCGATTGCGGCGATTCGGCCAAGACGCTCATTCACGCTCAGGGGCAGTTGCATCAGTTCTCTTGCAAGTGGCCGTCCGGCAAGGCCGTTCCACGGGATACGGCATCATACGGACTTGGACGACAGGCTCTCAAGGCAGTTGCGTGTCATACGGATGACCATCTCTCGTTTTGGCCGGTCCGGTATCAGTTTCACGAAGTCGGCCCCGCTGCTTGTCACGGAGGGGGGCTGGCCCTATATAGGACGTTCGGTTGATCCAGGCGGGCGATGAGCGAGGAACATACACAGCAGGGCCATGGTCTGATCGTGGAGGAGGCCCGGCCGCAGACCAAGCGACCACCCCTCTACCAGGTCGTGCTCCTGAACGACGACTACACCCCGATGGAATTCGTGGTGGACGTGCTCGAACACATTTTCGGGTTGGACCGGACCACGGCCACGCGGGTGATGCTGGAGGTCCATACCAAGGGCAAGGGGGTATGCGGCGTGTACACCTTCGACATCGCGGAAACCAAGGTCGCGCAGGTCACCACCTATGCCCGGCAGCACCAGCACCCATTACTCTGCACCATGGAAGAGGCCTGAAGCCGTGTTGAGCAGCGAACTCGAGATCTGCCTGAACGAGGCCTTCCAGGGCGCCCGGGAAGCCCGGCACGAATTCATGACGGTCGAGCACCTGCTGCTCGCCATCATCGACACCCCCAAGGTCCGTGAAATCCTGCGCGCCTGTGGCGCCGACGTCACGCGCCTGCGCAACGAGCTCAAGGACTTCGTCGACCAGACCACGCCCCGCCTCAAGCAGGACGACGACCGCGAAGTGCAGCCCACGCTGGGCTTCCAGCGCGTGCTGCAGCGGGCCGTGTTCCACGTCCAGTCGAGCGGCAAGAAGGAAGTCGCGGTCGCCAACGTGCTGGTCGCGATTTTCAGCGAAAAGCACTCGCATGCGGCCTACCTGCTCGGGCTGCAGGAGATCGCGCGCCTCGACGTCGTCAATTTCATCTCCCACGGCCTGTCGAAGTCGGAAGATGCGCCACGCTCCGCGGAAGAGGCGCCGGCGCAGACCGAAGCGGAGCGCGACGCGGAGGGCGCCTCGGCGCTGGAGAAGTTCGCCACCAACCTGAACAAGCTCGCGCAGGACGGCCGCATCGATCCGCTCATCGGCCGCGCGCTCGAGATCGAGCGCACCGTCGAAATCCTCTGCCGCCGCCGCAAGAACAACCCGCTGTACGTGGGCGAGGCGGGCGTGGGCAAGACGGCGCTGGTGGAAGGCCTGGCGCGCATGATCGTCGAGGGCAAGGTGCCCGACGTGCTCGCAGACAGCACCGTCTACTCGCTCGACCTGGGCTCGCTCATTGCCGGCACCAAGTACCGCGGCGATTTCGAGAAGCGCCTCAAGGGCGTGCTCGCCGAGATCAAGAAGCAGCCGGGCGCGATCCTGTTCATCGACGAGATCCACACGGTGATCGGCGCGGGCGCCGCCTCCGGTGGCGTGATGGACGCATCCAACCTGATCAAGCCGGCGCTCGCAAACGGCGAACTGCGCTGCATCGGTTCGACCACGTATCAGGAATACCGCGGCATCTTCGAGAAGGATCACGCGCTCACGCGCCGCTTCCAGAAGATCGACGTGGTCGAGCCCACAGTGCCGGAGACCATCGAGATCCTGCGCGGCCTGCGCGCGCGCTTCGAGGAGCA
>JAOUGW010000261.1 GCA_029865465.1 Gammaproteobacteria bacterium | reverse complement strand
GAAGTTGCCCGCGAGTCGCGTTTCACGCCAGGCCGTGCCGTCGCGCGAGACGGCCAGCCACAGATCGGTGGGCCGGTAGGTGGCTGTGCCGGCCTGGCGAAAATCGTAATACGTCACGCCGACCAGGCCACTCGACAGCACGGCAAGTGCCGGCGTGAACGCGGGAACCGTCGCGTCGGCACTGACGCGAACCGGCGCGCTCCAGGTAATGCCGTCGGTGGACCGCGCGAGCACGATCGCGTCATGCGCGCCGCCAGTGAAGCGCGAATCCTGCCAGGCCGCGTACAGCGTGCCGTCAACAGGGTTTGCGGCGAACGTGCCCAGTACCTCGCCGGCCCGCACCGTGGCCGCCGCCTGCAACGGCACGACCGTTCCCACTGCCAGCAGTTGTGCGATGCGCGTGGGCGCCGACCAGGTCACGCCTTTATCGCTCGAACGGATGACGGCCAGGCTGCCTTCGGTCGCCGCGGGGTTGCCGGCCACGGGCCCCAGTTCCGTGAAGAACACGTGCACCACGCCGTCGGGTGTCGTCACAGCCACGTTGCCGATCGTCTGTCGTCCGGCGCCCGGATCGTAAATGGTCACCGCGGGCGACCAGCTCACGCCGCCGTCCGTGGAACGCGCGAGCAGCGTCGGTCCGTTGTCGTTCGGATCCACGCGGTCCCAGAGCGCGTACACATAGCGCGGATCCGTGGAGTCGATGGTGAGGCTCTCCTTGTCGTGGAAGAACCTCGAACCGTCGTCATCGACGAGCGGAATCGCAGGACCCCAGCTGGCCCCGCCATCGCCGGAGCGGCTGACCAGCACCGTACTGCGCGCGCCTGCCGTCGACGCGGCGCCGGTGAACGCGATGCCGGCCTGGAGCACCGCAGAATTGCTGATGGCCACCCAAGGATCCGACACCCGCGCATACGAGCCGCCCGCGCACTGCGAGAACGGCGACGCCTGCGGACGACTCCAGGTCGTGCCGCCATCGACCGAGACGGCGGTCGCCAGTCCGCGCGCGCCTCCGTCCGACAGCCGGTCCTGCTGCCACGCGGCGACGAGGTGATTCGGATTGGAAGGGTTGATCGCGAGATGCGGTTCCACCTCGGAGTTGACATAGACGGTCGTCGCCGCCGGCACGGCGAGACAGTTGGCGCTGAAAGACGTCGCGCCCGTCACCCGGACCGCCGTGGCTGTCGTGAACACCGGCGGCTCTTGCGGCGGTGGGGGTGGAGGTGGCGGGGGTTCGCCACCGCCGGAACCACCGCCTCCACCGCCGCAGCCCGCGAGCAGCAGTGCGATCATGAGGATCGCCGAGGCTGGCCAGGTGCCGGAGGATGTGTTCATTCGGTCAGGCAGTGGTGTATTGCACGTTGCCGGTACGCCGCGTGTTCATCGGTTCGCTCAAGGACCACCCCCCTGTCGCAGGGAGTGTAGTCGAACCGGGCGCACTGTCATGCAATCCCGGTCATTGGGCGGGTATGCGCGAATGCAGCAGCAGCATCGTGTGCATCAACGACCGGCAATCGCTGCTGCCACGGAGTCCCACAGCGCTTCGAACGCATCGGGTGTGAACCCCGCGCCCGACGGCAGCCAGTCACTCGCGTTCCCGGCGGCCAGCGTGAAATGGCCCACCACGTCCAGGTGGTCGGCGCATGCCACGTGCACGACCCGCCCGTGCAGCTGGCTCAGCGTCGGCACCACGCCGTCATTCGTGCGCTGGTCGAGTGCAAAGCCGAGCTTCTTCTCGAGCCGGCGCCTGACTACTGACGCCGGCACGGGACTCGGGTACTGCTTGCGCGAGCTGGCGGTGATCCCGTGCAGCACCCGGAACAACCCGCGCAGTGCGACCCGCTGCGGATGCAGCAGGGCTCGCGCGCGCAATTCCTCGTGCGGCTCCGGCACGCCGGCGATCACGCAGCCGTAGTCGATCCCGGCGCGATCCGTGACCGAGGCCTCGAAGAGATCGATCGCCTCCGGCGTCAACTGCAGCACCGCGCCCTGGTCCGACGCGATGTCTTCCAGGTATTTCCAGGTCGGATCGTTGCGCTTGAACGAGATGCGGCGCAGCAGCGCGCGCGCGAGTCGATCGAGCGGCCCGGCGTCCCGGTCGAGCCAGTCATCCATGCGGGTCAGCACCGCAATCGAGCGCGTCGTCGCCATGGCCGCGGCGCGTACCGGACTGGTCGTCGCGAGCGAGCTCAACAACAGCAGCAGCCGGTGCCCCTGGCCGGTCAGGAATGCATTCGCCAGCGGCGTCCCGGAATGCGGCGTCACCACGGAGATGGCGGTGCGCGTACGCCGCGCAATTCGCTGCGCCGTGTCGTCGGGCGCAATCTGCACTCCCGGCGTGAGCAGCATCCGCACGTCGAGGCCGCCGGTGGAGTGCCCTATGAAATGCAGTTCGCGCGCTTTCAGCCCGCCGTGCCCGATGACGTGGCGTCGCAGGCTGTCCGCACGCCGGACGATCGATCCGGTCGGCTGCGTCGGGCACTGCACGATGCGCGCAGCGACGCCGCGTTGCTTGAGTGCCCGCCGCAGTACGTGCTCCACGTCCTGGAAATAGTTCGCCGCGCGGAGCGTAGTGAACCCGAAGAATCCGGGGACCAGGAAAACCAGGCGTGTCATGACGCATTCACTCCTGCCACCAGGCGCTCGCGCGGCAGGCGAGCGGGTCGCCCGGTCATTATCAATCGCCCCGTGACCATCGAGCAGGGGGAAAAATACAGCGTTCGGTCATGGCGACCGCGGCTCTCGATTCAGTTCGAACGATGGTCTCGAACACTGTCACGTCCGGAAAGCCCGGGGGACGCTCCGCAGATGGGTCTGGCGGTGGACATTGACGCGAGACGCCGGACGGCGGGACGGAGCTCGGAATCGTGACGACTGACAGATCCAGCGGGAGCCGCTACGCTCTCGCGATGTACACGCAAGACACCCGTCACGATTACCCCCCCGTGCTGTCGAGGCACAGGCCGTATGGACAGCTCGTCGCCATTGCGACGCTGCTCCTCACGCTCGGCAGCGCTGCCCACGCCGACACCCCTGCCTTCCCCGAAGACTCCTACCGCAGGCACATCGAAGTGCTGTCGTCGGACGCCTTCGAGGGACGTGCGCCCGGCACCGAGGGTGAGAAGAAGACACTTGCCTACATCGAGCAGCAGTTCCGGGCGGCAGGCCTGCAGCCCGGCATCGGCGGCAGCTACCTGCAACCCGTACCGGTAGTGGAGATCACGCCGCACGCGGATGCCGTGATGCAGCTGACCGGACCAGATGACAAGTCGCTTGCGCTGCGCAACCCCGACGACGTGGTGGTGTGGACGAAGCGGCCCGTACCCTCCTCCGGCCTCGCCAACGCCGAGGTGGTCTACGCCGGCTATGGCATCGTCGCGCCCGAGTACGGCTGGGACGACTACGCCGGCCTCGACGTGCGCGGCAAGCTGGTGCTCGCGCTGGTCAACGATCCCGGCTACGCCACGCAGGACGCCAGGCTCTTCACCGGCAACGCGATGACGTACTACGGCCGCTGGGACTACAAGTTCGCCGAGGCCGTGCGCCATGGCGCGGCCGGCATGCTGGTGATCCACGAGACGAAAGCCGCGGGCTATCCGTGGGACGTGCCGCGCAACGGCGCGGCCAAGCCGCAGTTCGACCTGCGCATCGACGACTACGCCACCAGTCGCCTCGCGCTCGAAGGCTGGATCACCGAAGACGCCGCATCACGCGTCCTGTCGACGGCAGGCATGGACTTCAGCGCGCTGAAGCAGGCCTCATCGACTCGCGGCTTCAAGGGTAAGGCGACTGGCCTCACGGCCAGCATGTCCGTGCGCAACGATGTGCGCTACGCGACGTCGTACAACGTCGTGGGCCTGGTGTCGGGGCGCCAGCGTCCGAACGAGGCGTTCGTGTACACCGCACATTGGGATCACCTGGGCAAGACCCAGAATGCCCAGCCCGGCGAGGACGCGATCTTCAACGGCGCGCAGGACAACGCGACGGGCATCTCGGCGCTGATCGAACTAGGGCGCGCGTTCGCAGCGGCGCAACCGCGGCCGCAGCGCTCGCTGCTGTTCGTCGCCGTCACCGCCGAGGAATCGGGCCTGCTGGGCAGCGAGTATTTCGCCGCGCATCCGCCCATCCCTGTCGCGCAGATGGCGGGAGGCCTGAACATGGACAACCTCTACAGCGTCGGCAAGACGCGCGACATCACCGTCATCGGGTTCGGCAAGTCGGAACTCGAGGACGACCTGCGCGCCGCTGCGGCCAGG
>JAOUGW010000045.1 GCA_029865465.1 Gammaproteobacteria bacterium | reverse complement strand
CGTCGAGTACCGTGCCGCCCGTCGCCTGCGTGACGTACAGCGTGCATTCGAGGCCGGCACGCGCCGAAGGCGGCCGGTTCCAGTTGCGCTCGATGGTCTGGATCAGCAGCGTTCGATACTCGTCGACCACACCGGAGCGCGCGAGCGCCTCGCCTGCCTCCTCGTCCGCGAGCGCGCGGCGCAGGTCGGCCTGCCGCGCCGCCTTCACCTTCGCCTCCCGCGCTGCCGCTTGTTGCTCGGCCAGCCGCTGCTGCGCGGCGGCGGCCTCCTGCTGGCGCTTCTCGTCCTGCCTGCGCTTCTCGTCCGCCTCGGCCCGCTTCCGTTTGGCGAGCGCGGCCGTCGCCTGCGCCTGTTCTGCATTGCGACGCTCGGCCCTGGCTTCCGCCTTGGCTTGCACATCCGCCCGCGTCTTCTCTTCGAGCACGGCCGGGTCCGGCCTGGTCGCGGGTTGCGGCTCGGGTTCTCGCGTGGGTGCCGGCAGGGGCACTTGCTTCACGGGTGCGACGGGGGTGGGCTCGCGCAGCGCCTTGCCCGCCTTCACCGACGAGGGCAGGTCCTCGTAACGGACGACACTGCCCTCGATTGCGAGCTGTGGCGGCGGCGGGGCCGTGCGCCATTGTATGGCCGCGAGCGCGAGCGCGACCACCACCAGCCCATGGACGATGGCCGACCCGATCCAGGGCCGCAGATTGCCGCTCGCGGCGCGACCCATTGGTCAGCGCGACCCGGACCCGCGCTTGGCGGACAACGGCTCCGTGACGAACCCGACCTTCCTCGCGCCCGCCTGCTGCAACAGCACCATGCCCTCCACGACGCGCCCGTATGGCACGGCCCTGTCAGCCTTGACCAGAACGGGGCGCTCAGGTTCCCGGCGCAGGGCGGCGCTGGCCACTTCGAGCAACCTCTGGTCGTCGAGGGCCTGCTTGGGATCGCCGAGGTTCAGGTACATCGCCCCGGCGCTGTCGACGCTCAAGAGCAGAGGCTCGAGGTCGTCGGGCTCGATCGGTTCGGCCGCCGCCTGCGGCAGGTCCACCTTGATGCCCTGGCTCAGCATCGGTGCGGTGACCATGAAGATGATCAGCAGCACCAGCATCACGTCGATGTACGGGACGACGTTGATCTCGCCCATCAGCTTGCGGCCCCGCCTGCGCGACATCGTCGGCGTCTCCTCAGCCCTGTGTGCCGCCGGCGTGGCGTTGCAGGATGGCGGACAGTTCTTCCATGAACGTGTCGTAGCGCAGTTCGAGCCGGCTCACCTGGTCCGCATAGCGGTTGTAGGCGATGACCGCCGGAATCGCGGCGAAGAGACCCATCGCCGTGGCGATCAGCGCTTCCGCAATGGCGGGCGCCACCGTGGCGAGCGTCGCCTGCTGCACGTTGCCGAGCGCCTGGAACGCCGTGAGGATACCCCAGACCGTGCCGAACAGGCCGACATACGGGCTGGTCGAGCCGATCGTCGCGAGCGTCGAGAGGCTCTGCTCGAGGCGGTCGGTCTCCTTGAGCTGGGCGATCTTCATCGAGCGTCGGCTCGCATCGAGCAGCTGGGCGCCGGCGAGGCCGAGCTGGGCTCGCAGCCGCGAGAACTCGCGGAAGCCGGAAACGAAGATGTCGGCCATGCCGGTGTGCGTGCCGCCCTCGAGCGACTTGTAGAGTGCGGCGAGGTCGCCTCCCGACCAGAAATCGTCCTCGAACCGGTCCGCCGCCTGCCGCGCGTCGCTGATCAGCTTGCGCTTGCTGAAGATGATGGCCCACGAAGCCACCGAGGCGCCGACGAGCAGCAGCATCACCAGCTGCACGATGAGGCTGGCCTGCAGCAGCAGTTCCAGGATGGAATGCTCGCCGATCATTCTTGCGTCACCTCGTCAGCCTTCGAACAGCCCGAGATTCGCCGGCCGCGCTTCGATGGCGGGCGGCGTCAGGCCGAAATGCAGATACGCATTGCGCGCAGCTACGCGGCCCCGCGCGGTGCGCATGATGTAACCCTGCTGGATCAGGAACGGCTCGATCACGTCCTCGATCGTGCCGCGCTCTTCGCCGAGCGCCGCAGCGAGGCTGTCGACACCGACCGGACCGCCGTCGAACTTCTCGATGATCGTGAGCATCAGCCGGCGGTCCATCGGATCGAAGCCCTGGCGGTCGACGTCGAGCAGGTCGAGCGCCGCGCGCGCCACCTCCTGCGTGATGCTTCCACCGGCCTTCACCTCGGCGAAATCGCGCACCCGACGCAACAGCCGGTTGGCAATGCGGGGCGTGCCGCGCGAGCGGGTCGCAATCTGGGCGGCGCCTTCCACGTCGGCAGGCACGCCGAGAATGCCGGCGGACCGCTGCACGATGCGCTGCAGCTCGTCATGGCCGTAGAACTCGAGTCGCTGCACGATGCCGAAGCGATCGCGCAGCGGCGACGTGAGCAGGCCCGCGCGCGTCGTGGCGCCGATGAGCGTGAATGGCGGCAGGTCGATCTTGATCGAGCGCGCGCCCGGGCCTTCGCCGATCATGATGTCGAGCTGGAAGTCCTCGAGCGCCGGGTAGAGGATTTCCTCGACCACGGGGCTCAGGCGATGGATCTCGTCGACGAACAGGATCTCGTTGGGCCGCAGGTTGGTGAGCAGCGCCGCGAGATCGCCCGCACGCTCCAGGACCGGCCCCGACGTCTGCTTGAACCCGACGCCGAGTTCGTTGGCGATGACGTGGGCAAGCGTCGTCTTGCCGAGTCCCGGCGGGCCGAAGATCAGGGTGTGATCAAGCGATTCACCGCGGTTACGGGCCGCGGCGATGAAGATCTCCATCTGCGCCTTCATGGCCGGCTGGCCGACATAGTCGGCGAGCGTCTTCGGCCGCACGGCGCGGTCGTAGACCTCCTCCTCGCGCTGGCCGGTGGCGGAGACGACGCGGTCGGGTTCGATCGTCACGGGTTGGTCCTGGCTCGGTGCGGCATCAGCTGTTGGCCGCGCGCAGGGCGTGGCGAATGAGTTCTTCGGTGGTGGTCGCGGACGGGTCGACCTTCTGCAGCAGGCGCGCGACTTCTGGCGGCTTGTAACCCAGCGCGACCAATGCACTGAACGCTTCGGACTGCGGACTGGGCGCCGGCGCCCAGATTCCGGCCGGGCCACGAGTTTCAAGCGACTGGCCCGTGGCCAGTACCTTCAGGCGATCGCGCATCTCGATGATGAGGCGCTCGGCCGTCTTGCGGCCTATGCCCGGAATACGGGTGAGGGACGCGGCGTCCTGCCCTTCGACGCAACGGTGGAACTCGTCCACGCTCGCACCGGAGAGTATGCCGAGCGCGATGCGCGGACCCACTCCCGATATCTTGATGAGTTCGCGGAACAGGCTCCGTTCGCGCTCCGTGCCGAAGCCGAACAGGATGTGGGCGTCTTCGCGCACGACCAAGTGCGTGTGCAGCGTCACGTCCGCGCCGACGGCCGGCAGGCCATAGAACGTCGACATCGGCGCCTCGATCTCGTAGCCGACGCCGCCGACGTCCATGAGCAGCACGGGCGGATGCTTCGCTGCGAGTCGTCCGCGCAGGAAACCGATCACGGCCGGGCTCCGAGCAGCGCGACGGAATCGTCCACGGCCTGCCGCGCACCGCGCGAGTAGGCATGGCACAGCGCGAGACCGATCGCGTCCGCGGCGTCGGGACCGAGTTCACCCTGCAGTTTAAGCAGCGACATCACCATCAGCTGGACCTGTTCCTTCTGCGCGCCGCCCTGTCCGACGATCGCGAGCTTCACTTCGCGCGGCGCGTATTCGTACACGGCGGTGATCCCCGCAAACACACCGCAGATGGCCGCGCCGCGCGCCTGCCCCAGCTTCAGGGCGCTGTCGGCGTTGCGGTGCATGAAGACGCGCTCGATGGCGACCTCCTGCGGTCCGTACTGCCGGACGAGTTCCTGCACGCCGTCGAAGATCTGGCGCAGCCGCGGCGGAAACGCCTCGCCTCGCGTGCGGATGGTCCCGCTCGCGACGTAGCGGGCGTCACCGTCGCGCCAGTCGATGATGCCGAAGCCGGTCGCCTGCGAGCCCGGGTCGATGCCCAGGATGCGAATCGTCGCGCCGGCCGTTCCGGCCGCGCCCGATGCGAGCGCCCAGCGCCGTCCGCCGCGGTTGATTCTCGGCAAATAACCACCCGGCACTGAGCCTGGAAATTCGTCGTCGTATGATAGCGTTTTTCTTCCGGGCACCGCACGCCCGCGAGTCCCGCCGAGCACTCCGACTTGAAGCCCGCCGAGATCGACATCCATTCGCTGGCACCGAAGGTGCGCACCGCGCTCGAGGCGGTGAGCGTCCTCGCGCCGAACGAGCACACCCTGCGCAGCGTCGAGCTGATGGCAGCGCTCGCGCAATTGCAGGCGGACGACGACGTGCTGCTCGCGGCGCTGCTCATACCCCTGCGCCAGGGTAGGCTCATCGAGGAGCCCCGGGCGCTCGAACTCTTCGGCGCAGCGGCCGTGCACATGGCGAGGGAACTCGAGCGCGTTGGCGACAGCGGCATTCCGGCGGAATGGAACCCCGGCCAGCACCTGCGTCCCGAGCAGGCCGAGGGCCTGCGCAAGCTCCTGCTCGCGCTCGCGTCAGACGTCCGCCTGGTCCTGATCCGGCTGGCCCTGCAACTCGTGCGCATGCGCGGCATGAAATCGGCACCGGAGGCGGAGTTGCGCCGGGCCGCGCTCGAGACCCAGGAAATCTACGCGCCGCTCGCGAACCGCCTCGGCATCTGGCAGTTCAAGTGGGAACTCGAGGACCTCGCCTTCCGCTTCAGCGCCCCCGAGGACTACAAGCGCATCGCGGGGTGGCTGAAATCCAAGCGAGCCGAGCGCGAACGGCACATCGAGGACGCGAAGCGCGAGCTCAGCCGCGAGCTCGACCAGCTCCGCATCCGCGGCGAGGTCACCGGCCGGCCGAAGCACATCTACAGCATCTGGCGCAAGATGCAGCGCAAGTCCCTGCAGTTCGACCAGGTCATGGACGCACTCGCGGTCCGCGTCATGGTCGACACGATCGCCGAATGCTACGCCGCGCTCGGCATCGTCCACGGCCTCTGGCAATACATCCCCGGCGAGTTCGACGACTACATCGCGACCCCCAAGGGCAACAATTACCGCTCGCTGCACACGGCGGTCATCGGGCCCGGCAGGCTGCCGCTCGAAGTGCAGATCCGCACGCGCGAAATGCATGAGCACGCCGAGCTCGGCGTCGCGGCGCACTGGCAGTACAAGGAGGGCCGCAAGGCCGAAACGAGCTTCCAGCAGAAGATGGTCTGGCTGCGGCAGCTGCTGGAACCGTCACAGCGGGAAGGCGCGGAGCCCGACCTGCTGGCGGGACTGCAGGCGGAAGTGTTCGAAGACCGGGTGTTCGCACTCAGCCCCAGGGGCGAGGTCGTCGACCTCCCCAAGGGCGCGACTCCGCTCGACTTCGCCTACCAGGTCCACACCAACCTGGGACATCGCTGCCGCGGGGCGCGGGTCAACGGCCGCATGGTGACGCTCGACTACAAGCTGTCGAATGGCGACGCCGTCGAGATCATTCCTTCCAAGCAGCCGCACCCGAGCCGCGACTGGCTGTTGCCGCAACTCGGGTTCCTCGCGTCGCCGCGCAGCCGTGCCAAGGTCCGCAGCTGGTTCCGCAAGCAGGACGAGGACCAGAACCGCGAACAGGGCCGGCAGATGCTCGAGCGCGAACTGGAACGGCTGGGCGTGCGCGCCCCGCCGCTGCCGGAAATCCTGGGCGACCTGGGACTCGCGAGTGCCGATGCGCTCTACCTGGGACTCGGCGAAGGCGACATCAGCCTGGCACAGGTGGCCGGTGCGGTGCATCGCCGGCTGCATGAGCGCCAGGAGGTGCAGCGCGGTCCGCGACTCTCCAGGCCTGCCGCGAACGGCGGCTCGGCAGGCATGGTCATCGACGGCGTAGGCGACCTGCTCAGTACGATCGCGCGCTGCTGCCGGCCCGTGCCGCCCGAGGAAATCCTCGGCTACATCACGATCGGCCGCGGCGTCAGCATCCATCGCGCAACGTGCTCGAACCTGCTGCGACTGCGCCAGGTGAACCCCGAGCGCGTGCTGACGGTGGACTGGGGCAGGCCATCCGAGGAGCGCACTTTCCCGGTTGGCATCGTGATCGATGCGTACGACCGGCGCGGCCTCGTGCGCGACATTTCAAGCGTGCTCGCGGACGAGCACATCAGCATCGAGGCGATGAAGACGGTGACTGACGCCGCGGAAGGCACGGCCTCGGTGGACGTGACCGTGAAAGTGCACGGGCTCGAGGAACTGAGCCGCCTGCTCGCGCGGTTCTCGTCCTTGCCGAACGTGATCAGGGCACGCCGGCGGCACTGACCGCCGGTCACCCGTCAGCGATTGGGGAAGTCGATGGCGCGCTTGTCGGCTGCGAGGGCCGCCTCGTGCAGCGCTTCGCTCAGCGTCGGATGCGCGTGCATCGTGCGCTGCAGGTCCTCCGTGCTCGCTGAGTACTCCATCGCGAGCACGGCCTCAGCGATCAGTTCGCCCGCCATCGCGCCGATGATGTGCACGCCGAGGATCTCGTCGTCATCCTTCGCCGCAATGACCTTGCAGAATCCGGCCGGTGCTTCCATCGCGCGGGCGCGGCCGCTCGCCATGAACGGGAACGAGCCGACCTTGTACTCGCGGCCGCTCGCCCTGACCTGCTCCTCGGTCTGGCCGACCCATGCGATTTCCGGCGCGGTGTAGATCACCGACGGGACCGCCCTGTAATTCACTTCGGAGTGCAGTCCGGCGATGAGGTCGCCGACCATCACGCCCTCCTCCTTGCCCTTGTGCGCGAGCATCGGGCCGCGCACGACGTCACCGACTGCCCAGACGTTGCCCGCGCCCGTGTGGCACTCGTCGTCGACCTGGATGAACCCGCGCTCGTCGAGTCTCACGCCAGTACCGTCGCCGAGCAGTCCGTCCGTGAAGGGGCGGCGGCCGATCGCGACCACGACCTTGTCGACCGTCACCGTCTGCTCGCCCTTGGCGTCCGTGTACTTGAGCGTCACGCCGTCCTTCTTCACATCCGCGCCGCTCACCTTCGCGCCGAGGCGGATATCGAGGCCCTGCTGCTTGAAGTGCTTCAGCGCTTCCCTGGCGACCGCCTGGTCGGCCATGGCGAGGAACTGCTCCATTGCCTCGACCACGACCACTTCGGCACCCAGGCGGCGCCATACGCTGCCGAGTTCGAGACCGATCACGCCGGCTCCGATGACGCCCAGGCGCTTCGGCACCGATCCGAACTCGAGCGCGCCCCATGAATCGACGACCTGCTTGCCGTCGAAGGGCAGCGACTTGAGGGCCATCGGCTGCGAACCCGAAGCGAGCACGACATGCTTCGCAACGAGTTCCCTCTTGCCGCCGTCGGCCGCGGTGTATTCGACGCGGTTGCCGGCGAGCAGTCTGCCGTGGCCCTGCAGCGCAGTGACGCCCGCGGCCTTGAAGAGCCCGGTGATGCCCTGCGTCGACGCCTTGACGATGCCTGCCTTGCGCTTCTGCATCTTGGCGACGTCGAAGGCGAGGCCGGTCGCGGCAATGCCGTGCGCGGCGAACTCCGCATGCGCCCGGTGGTAGAGTTCGGACGATTCGAGCAGCGCCTTCGACGGAATGCAGCCGGCGTTCAGGCAGGTGCCACCGAACGCGTAGGTGCCATCGTAATTCTTCCACTCGTCGATGCAGGCGACCTTGAGCTTGTTCTGCGCCGCGCGGATCGCGCAGGGATAGCCGGCGGGGCCGGCGCCGATCACAACCACGTCGAAGGAAGTATCAGACATAGGTACTCCGAACAGGCAAGGGGTTAGGGGATGGGGGTTAGGGGATAGTCGAGCCTCCGGAGCGCCGCGCAGCGACTTCCGACTATCCCCTATCCCCTAACCCCTAACCCCTAGATCTGCAGCATCAGTCGCGCGGGATCTTCCAGCGACTCCTTCACCGACACCAGGAACTGCACGGCTTCCTTGCCATCGATGAGGCGGTGATCGTAGGAGAGCGCGAGGTACATCATCGGCCGCACGACGACCTGGCCGTCGACGACGACAGGCCGCTCCTGGATCTTGTGCATGCCGAGGATGGCGCTCTGCGGCATGTTGAGGATCGGTGTCGACAGCAATGAGCCGAACACGCCGCCATTGGTGATCGTGAACGTGCCGCCGGTGAGTTCGTCGAGCGTCAACTGGCCTTCGCGGGCGCGCGTGGCGTACCCGACGACCGCCTTCTCGATCTCCCCGAATCCCATCTGGTCCGCATTGCGCAGCACCGGCACGATGAGCCCGCGCTCCGTCGAAACGGCGACCCCGACGTCGTAGAACTCGTGATAGACGATGTCGTTGCCGTCGACCGCTGCATTGACGACCGGGAAGCGCTTGAGCGCCTCGACGCACGCCTTGACGAAGAACGACATGAAGCCGAGCCGTGCGCCGTGTTCCTTCTCGAACTTGTCCTTGTAACGCGCACGCAGTTCGTTGACGGCCTTCAGGTCGACCTCGTTGAACGTCGTCAGCATGGCTGCCGTCGACTGCGCCTGGATCAGGCGTTCCGCGATGCGCGCCCGCAGCCGCGTCATTGGCACGCGACGCTCGCTCCGCTCACCCGCGGACAGCGCAGGCACCGGCACCGCTCCAGGCTTCGCGGACGGCGCGGGCGCGGGGGCGGCAGCGGGTGCCTCACTCTTGTCGGCGAGGTGAGTAAGCACGTCGCCCTTGGTGATGCGCCCATCGCGACCCGAGCCCGCGATGTCGGCCGGCGCGAGCTTGTGTTCTTCGACGAGACGGCGAACCGAGGGCGCGAGCTTGTCGGAGTCCTTCCTGAGCTCGCCGGCAGCGGCCGCTGAAGCCGCGCCGGTCACGGGAGCAGCGGGCGCAACGGCGCCCTCTTCGATCACGGCCAGGATCTGCCCGCCCGTGACCGTCGTGCCGTTCTGGACCTTGATCTCCTGCAGCACGCCGTTCGCAGGCGCTGGCACTTCGAGGACCACCTTGTCCGTCTCGAGGTCGACCAGGTTCTCGTCGCGGCTTACGGCGTCACCAGGCTGCTTGCGCCACGCGACGAGCGTGGCGTCGGCCACCGACTCGGGCAGCTGCGGGACGCGGACTTCGATCGTGCTCATGACTTCTTCCTGGTGCTGGCCGTGGCGCGCAGACGTGGGGTGGAGCGCGAAGACTGCTCTTGCGTGGAGGCGTTGATCGCCGCGGCAACGAGGCCATGTTGCTCGGTTGAATGCACCTGCGGGATGCCGGTAGCGGGCGCCGCGGCCGGGCGGCGGCCCGAGTAAAGCAACTCCTGGTTGCCCTTGAGCGAATCCTGCAATCGGTGGCGGATCTGGTACCACGCACCCTGGTTCTGCGGCTCTTCCTGGCACCAGACGATCTCGCGCGCGTTCGGGTAATGCGCCAGCGCCGCGGCGTAATCCTCGGACGGGAACGGATAGAG
Source organism: Gammaproteobacteria bacterium (assembly GCA_029865465.1). Classification (GTDB taxonomy): domain Bacteria; phylum Pseudomonadota; class Gammaproteobacteria; order Steroidobacterales; family Steroidobacteraceae; genus RPQJ01. Next base: position 7,727 of record JAOUGW010000045.1, on the reverse strand, counting down.
TTGCTCGATACGCACGATCGCGACGTTGCGTGCCTCGTCGGCGCGGCGCGCCTCAAGCAGGTCGAAGTAGACCTTGCCCGAGCAGAACACGACGCGAGTGACGTCCTTCGGCTGAAGTTCGTCGATTTCGTTCACAACGCACTGGAACGTGCCCTTGGTGAGTTCGTCGAACGCCGAGACCGACAGCTTGTGCCGCAGCAGGCTCTTCGGCGTCATGACGATGAGCGGCTTGCGGAACGAGCGCAGCATCTGCCGGCGCAACATGTGGAACATCTGCGCGGGCGTGGACGGCACGCACACCTGCATGTTGTTCTCGGCACACAACTGCAGGAAGCGCTCGAGCCGAGCCGACGAGTGCTCGGGCCCCTGTCCTTCGTAGCCATGCGGCAGGAACAGCGTGAGCCCGCAGTAGCGACCCCACTTCGCTTCGCCCGACGAAATGAACTGGTCGATGATCACCTGGGCGCCGTTCGCGAAATCGCCGAACTGCCCTTCCCAGATGACCAGGCAATTGGGATCGGTGATCGAGTAACCGTATTCAAAACCGAGCACGGCTTCCTCGGACAGCAGCGAATCTGTCACGCGGAACCGCGGCTGCCCGGGCTTCACGTGCTTGAGCGGGATGTACGTAGCACCGGTGTCCTGGTCGTGACCCACCGCGTGCCGATGGAAGAACGTGCCGCGGCCGCTGTCCTGGCCTGTCAGGCGGATCTCGCAGCCTTCCTCGAGCAAGCTCGCGTAGGCCAGCGTCTCAGCGAAACCCCAGTCAACCAGCACCTGCCCGGCCGCCATCTTGCGGCGGTCTTCCATGATCTTCTGCACCTGTCGCTGCAGGACGAAGCCTTCGGGAAATGTCGTAACCCTGGCCGCCAGGTCCTTCAACAGCGCCGGCTTCACGCCGGAACGGATTTCCTCGAACCAGTCGACGTCGTGGTACCTGGTCCAGTCGACGGTGTGCTTGTTGCCGATGAGGCCGAGCACGTCCTTCGTTTGCGGCCTGCCTTCGTCGAGGCCGCGCCGGTATTCCTCGACCATTGCCTCGGCGTCCGTCGCGGCAATGACCCCTTCGGCCACGAGCGTGTCGGCATAGATCTGGCGCGTGGTCGGCTTCTTGCGGATTGTGGCGTACATGACCGGCTGCGTCGCAGCGGGTTCGTCAGCTTCGTTGTGCCCGAGCCGGCGGTAGCAGACGAGGTCGATCACGACATCCTTGTGAAACTTCATGCGGTAGTCGACCGCAAAGCGCGCGGCGAAAACGACCGCCTCCGGATCGTCGCCGTTCACGTGCAGGATCGGCGCCTCGATCATCTTGGCGACATCGCTGCAGTAAAGCGTCGAGCGCGTGTCCCTCGGGTCGTGCGTCGTGAAGCCGACCTGGTTGTTGACGATCAGGTGAATCGTGCCGCCCGTGTAGAACGCACGGGCCTGCGACATCTGCAGCGTTTCCTGGATGACGCCCTGCCCGGCGAACGCCGAGTCGCCGTGAATCAGCACCGGCATCACCTTGTCGCCACGCTGGTCGCCGCGCCGCTCCTGTCGCGCACGTACCGAGCCTTCGACGACCGGATTGACGACCTCGAGGTGCGACGGGTTGAAGGCGAGCGCGACGTGGACGTTGCCCGCGGGCGTGCGTACGTCGCACGAGAAGCCCTTGTGATACTTGACGTCGCCGGACCCCTTGAGCTGCTTGAGGTCGTACTTGCCTTCGAACTCGGAGAACAGTTCCCCGGGCGACTTGCCGAGCACGTTGACGAGCACGTTGAGCCGGCCGCGGTGCGCCATGCCGAAGACAATGTCCTCGACGCCGTTCGAGCCACCGGACTGGATCAAGTCCTCGAGCAACGGAATCAGGCTGTCGCCGCCTTCCAGCGAAAAACGCTTCTGCGCCGGGTAGCGCGTCGCGAGGTAGCGCTCGAGTCCCTCCGCCATCGTCAGGTGCTGCAGGATCTCCTTGCGCTCCTGGACCGAGAAATGCTGCCGCATGCGGCCGACCTGGAAGTGCTCCTGCAGCCACAGGCGCTCGGTCTCGTCGGATACGTGCGCGAACTCGGCGCCGATGGTGCCGCAATAGATCTGCTTCAGTTGTGCAATGATCTCGCGGAGCCGCAGGCGCGACTTGATTGCTTCGTTGCGACTGCCGGTCAGGAATTCGGTATCGAGGTCGGCATCCGTGAGGCCGAGGTAATCGAGCCCGAGCACTTTCGGCACCGGGCGCACGGTGAGACCGAGCGGATCGATGTTCGCGATCAGGTGTCCGCGGTTGGCGTAAATCTGGATGAGTCGCGAGACGGCGCCCTGCTTGGCCGCGACCGAATCGCCTGGCGGGGGCGACCCGGCTGGACCTGGCGCGATGGGCCGCGCCGGCTCCGGCTGACGCCCGGCCCTGGCGCGGCGCGCCAACTCTTCGATCAGGGGGCCGTGGGCGACGTCCCGGGCGGATGGGCCCAGGCTTGCGAAAAAATCACGCCAGCGCGCGTCAACCGTGTCTGGCTGCGCAAGATATCGCTCGTACATCGCTTCGACATAGGCATCGTTTCCGGCCGCCAGCGGGGTGGCCGTCAACATCGGTTTGGTTTCGATCATCACGTCCCGTTCGTATCCCGCCGGAGGCTGGATCCAGGCAGTCGGTTCAGGGAAAAATGGCCCGGTAGTTTAACGAAATCGGGTGGACTGGGCAGCAAACCGGCGGGCCCGACCAAAGTGCGCAACTTCCGGCCGGTCACACCCTTCCGCGCTAGACTCGGCGCACGAGCGGCAGGAGGGGTTGAGAACGATGTCCGACGACGAGGGCATGCAGGGCGCGGGGACGCGCCCGACGGCATTCCTCAGCTACTCGCACGCGGACCAGGACCGGGTTCGCCTGCTCGCCAGCGCGCTCGAACAGACCGGCATCAACGTCTGGTGGGACACGCAGATCGAGGGTGGCGCGGTCTTCTCGAAGTCCGTCGAGGTCGCGCTCGCCCGCTGCGATGTGGTGATCGTCGCCTGGTCGAAAGTCTCGGTCTCGTCCGACTGGGTGCTCGACGAAGCCTCGCAGGGCCGCGACATGCGCAAGCTGGTACCTGTCTCGCTCGACGGCACGATGCCACCCCTGGGGTTCAGGCAGTACCTCTCGGTCGACCTGCTGGGCTGGCGCGGCGATGCCAGCGCGGCGCAGATTGCGACGATCGTGCGTGGCGTCGAAGCCATCGCGGGCCGGCCGATCGAGGCTGCCGCATATCAGGGCAAACTGCACGCACCGGGTTCCCCGCCACAGGCTCGCATGACGCGCCGCGCCATGCTGCTGGTCGCGGGCGGCACGGCGCTCGCCGGTGCGGCGGCAATCTTCGCCTGGCGCAGCGGTCGCCACGGCGGCGGCCTGACCCCAGCGGCGGACAACAGCGTTGCCGTGCTGCCGTTCAAGAACATCAGCGGCGACACCAGCCAGGACTATTTCTCGGACGGCCTTTCCGAAGAGCTGCGCTCGACCCTCGCCCGCAACCTGAAGCTGCAGGTGATGGCCCAGGCGTCGTCCGCCAAGTTCCGTGACCGCACGGAGGATGCCGTGACGATCGCATCACGCCTCGGCGTGGCTTATCTGCTCGATGGCACGGTCCGCAAGTCGGGCGAAATAGCGCGCATCACAGCGGACCTCATTGACGGGCGCACCGGCTTCAGCCGGTGGTCGCAGAGCTTCGACCGTTCGCTGCACGACATCTTCGCGGTGCAGAGCGAGATTGCGCGGACCGTAGCCAGCGCGCTCGCGGCCGAGATGGTGCCGGACCCGCAGGTGCCCGCAGGCAGCGCAGGCGCGCTCGCCGCCGAAGGCGGAACTCGCAACGCTGACGCCTATGACGCTTATCTGCGCGGTCGCGCGCTCTACGACCTGAGCGTCGACGAATCGTCGGAGCGAGCCGCGCTCGCGCAATTCGACAAGGCGATCGCCATCGACCCGGACTTTGCGCCGGCCCATGCAGCCCGCGCACGCTCGCTGACGACCATTGCCAACCAGTACGGCAAGGCCGGGCAACTGCAGGATTTGTACGCGTCGGCGATCGAGTCGGCGCAGCGCGCGATCGAGATCGCTCCCGGGCTCGCCGACGCCTACTCGACGCTCGGATTCACTTTGTTCCAGGGCAGGCTCGATGCGCGCGCCGCGCGTGAACCGTTCGAGCGATCGAGGGAACTCGGCGCGGGCGAAGCCACCGTGCTCGCGCGGTATGCGCAGTACTGCGCGCGCGTCGGTCGCAAGCGCGAAGCCGCGGAGTCGATTCAACGCGCGCTGTTGCTCGACAAGCTGAATCCCCTGATTCATCGCGCGGCAGGCGCCATCGAGTACGCGGCGCGCAATTACGCGGCCTCGATCCCTCCGGCCCGCCTGGCACTGCAGATGAACCCGCGCATGTCGCGTGCCCACGCGGCGATCGGTGACGCACTGTTCATGCTGGGCCGCTACGACGAGGCCCGGACCGAGTACCTGGCAGAGCCCGCCAGCGATTTCGGCCTGACCGGCCTGGCCGTGGTCGAGCACAAGCTCGGTCACGCGCAAGCGGCGCGCGACGCTCTTGCGAAGATCGAGCGGGAAGGCGACCGGGTGCGCTACCAGCAGGCGCAGATCCTGTCGCAGCGGGGCCAGCTCGATGCCGCGATCGAGCGGCTGCAACAGGCGCGAGCCATCGGGGATTCGGGGCTCGTTTACGCCCGCAACGACCCCTGGCTGGATCCCCTGCGCAGCGACCCCCGCTTCGCCGGGTTGCTCAAGAGCATCGGCTTCGAATAGTCTCCGCACAGCCTCGCGACTGGGACGCCGGGCTTCCGTACTCTTATAACTCTATTGGGGAAGGGACATGAAGGAAGCGATCAAGATCAGTGCCGTCATTGCGACCGCCCTGCTGCTGGCAGCGTGCGCGAAGAAGGAAGAAGCGGCAGCTCCGGCGCCCGAGCCGGCAGCCGCGGCACCGGCTGAGATGCCACCGGCTGAGATGCCACCGGCTGACATGGCCCCGGCTGAGGCCGCTGTTGAGCCGGCCGCGGACGCTGCCGCAGCCTCTGCCGACGAGGACGCCTCGCAGTCCGGCGGCGACAAGGTCAAGCCGCAATAAGCGACCCGCGCCCCGCAGGTCGGCAGCCATGCCGTCCTGCGGTTGCGCCCCTCGTTCAAGGAAACGAGGTCTTCGTCGGCGGCAGCATCATCGCCTGCCTGATCCAGCCCAGGTAGCTGTCGACGCGCGTATACGCACCCGGGTTGCCATCCCCGCTGCATCGGGATTTTCCCCAGCTCACGATACCAACGACCATTGGCGTGCCCGTCGCGGGGATCAGCCCACCCCCACTGTCGCCCCGGCACGTCGACTTCTTCGGTGCGCCCGCACAGATCACCTTGTCGTGCACCTTCTGCGGCCCATAGCCCGGCAGCTTCCTGCAGCGTTCGGTATTCATCACCTGCATCACGACCCGCATCATCACCGCGCTCGGCGCATGTTCCGGCACGGGCTCCGTCTTGCCCCAACCGGTGGCTGCCACCGGTTCGCCATCCGTGACCGGCCTGCTGCTCACCGGAATCGGTCGTATCTTCTTCGGGTCACGCGTGCCCACGGTGCGTGAATCGGCCACGATCCGGATCAGCGCGATATCGTTCGCATACATGTTCGGGGAGTTCGGCAGCAGCTTCTCGTCGTACCGGGAGTGACGGACGATGCGGTCGATCCTGTACGAAATACCGTCACCCTTGGAAATATCGGTGGCTCCGAGACGCACGCGATAGCCGGCACGGACCATGTCGTCGTCGATGCAGTGCGCAGCCGTCAGCACCCAGTCCTGGTCGATCAGGGTTCCGCCGCAAATGTGCTGCAACTGCCAGAGCGGCATGCCTTTCCTGATCTTCTCGGCCCATTGCGGAGCGTTGTCGGGATAGAAGATCTGCGCCTGCCAGGGCGCGCCGTAATCCACGACCTTGTTGCCGCCGGTTGAATACGGCACATCGTCGTCCGTACCGGCGGCCGACGTGCCTCCCGTGGTGGCGGGTCGCGTGCCTGCCGGGCGCGCTCCGATCTTCTGGCGACGCAGGATCGGCATGTCCTCGGGATCGGAGCGCGGGTTGGGAGGCGTCTCCATCAGTACGACCGGGCGGGCAGCGGATCCCGTGGTCGTGGAGGGTCTAGAAGCGGTCGGCCCCGCCTGTCCAGCAGACGCGACGTAATCGTCGGACTCGTAGGCGACCCATTCTTCGCCAGGTGGATTCATGTCGGGGTCGATCGGGATCGAGTACGCCGCTTCCGGAATGTCGACCTCGGGAGCCCACGCTTCCGACTCGCCCAGGGGAACCGCGTCGAACGGTTCGATCCCGACGCTCGTCCCCACCGATTCGGCAGCGTCTGCTGCGTCGGCAACCAGATCGTTGCTCGCGTCGTCGGCAACACCGGCGTTCGAGTCATCGACCTCGCCCGCTTCCTCAGCGGCTGAAGCTGGTTCCGCTTGCTCTGCCGCGGCCTCCGGTACCTGCTCGTCGGCTTCCTCAGCGGCTGCGGCTGGTTCCGCTTGCTCTGCCGCGGCCTCCTGCATCTGCTCGCCCGCCTCGTCGGCGTCGTCTTCGACGTCTTGCGCCGACAGTGAGCCCGTCAGACCCAGCAGCAGCGCCAGCAATGACGCATGTGCCATGCGGCGGGACGAACCCGCGAGAATCTTCCGCATCTTGCGCTACCCCCTGCGTGAGCCGGGACTGTCTGCGCCCCGTTGCGAGGGATTCTAGAGCGGAACCCCGGCACCATGACAGCCCGCCGCGCGGGAGGCTTGCGCCCGGCAGGCGACAGGTTGCGCAGCCGAACTGGCCCAGCAGACGGGACACGTATCAGAGCACGGTCTTGCTGAGCTGCGTCGAGAAGTCGCTCTGAGTCCCGGAAGTCGTGATCGCCTTGATCGCGAAGTACCAGGTCGCCGGTGCCAGACCCTCAATCACGGCCGACGTGATGCTCGGGCTGCCGATGGATACGGAGTACGGGTACTGGCCCGATGCCTTGCCGTAGAAGACCTTGTAGCCGCTCAGGTTGGTGAGCGTGGTGCCGTCGACATTCTGTGTCGGGGGCACCCACGACAACGTTACCGGGGTCGTGGTCGCGGTCGTGGTCGCAATGGCCTGCACCACCTCGATCGCAAACGCGGGCAACGCTTTCGTTGCGCGGCCGTCGGTGACACTGATGACGATGTTCGAATATGTACCGGTCTGGGAGGATGATGGCGTGCCCGTCAAAATGCCGGTCGCGCTGCTGAACGTGGCCCAGGCGGGCTTCATACTGATCTTGAAGGTCAGCTTGTTGCCGTCCGGGTCCGATGCAGTCGGCTGGAAAGAGTAGACCTTTCCCACGTACGCAGTGGTGGCCGGACTGCCGGAGATGGACGGAGCTCTATTGGGCGCGGCGGAGACCGCTGTCGGGCAGAAATACAGGGTCAGGCACAGGATGGCTGCGACTGAAGACCTGTGTCCAGAAGACAGTAAACGATTCACTCGTGCGGTCCTTCCCGCGCGATCGCACTGGGCGACTGCGCACATCGGTAAGCCCCAGACTTTTTTCGGCACTTGCGCCCGAGTCGCGTCTCGTCACTTGCACAAGGTCGACGCAAATCGGCACCTGCCTTTGTGCGGCAGAACCGAGGAGGGATGCGCGGGCTGATGCTCCAAAGGCCGGACTGACCTTGTAGAGCTATCGACTCCCGGCAACCCCGCTGTCCTCAGAAAACTATTGAGGACCGGA
>JAOUGW010000260.1 GCA_029865465.1 Gammaproteobacteria bacterium | reverse complement strand
CGGCGCTGCGGGGTACGCGTCGAGGACCGGGCCGAGCGCCGCCTTGAGCGGGTCCAGCCAGGGCTCGTAGTGACGCCAGTGATCCACGGCGTCGCGGAAGATCGGCTGGCGCACCTGCTCCGAGCTTGCCGTGCGGACCGCGCGGTCGTTCTCGTAGAACCGCAGGCACGCGTCCTCGAACGGCAGCCCGCAATAGTCCAGCAGCCGGCGCACCTCGGTCTCGGTGTCGTCGACCATGCGTTCGTAGATCACGCGATGGACACGGCCGGGCAGCACCGCATCGTAATGGGCCATCAGGGCGACGTAATCGGCGTAGTAGCGGCCGATGTCGTCGAGCGAATAGGTGAAGTTCTGGCCGCGGGCGAAGTGCTGCTTGAAGCCCGAGAAGCAGCAGCTCAGCGGGTGGCGGCGCGTGTCGACGATCTTCGCATTGGGCAGCATCAGGTGGATGAGCCCGACGTGCGCCCAGTTGTTCGGCAGCTTGTCGATGAAGTACGGCGCGTCGGTCTTGCGCTGGATGCGGGTCTGCTGCAGGTAGCGCTCGCCGAGTTCGCGCAGGGCACCGGGCCCGAGCGACTCGAGCGCCTCGGGGTACCGCGAGACCTCCGAGCGTCGGTTGCGCCCGCTCAGCTCCTTGACGATGCCGACGATGTCCGGCAGTTCCATCGTGCCTTCGATCGCGGAATGGCTCGACAGGATCTGCTCGACCAGCGTCGACCCTGAGCGCGGCAGCCCGACGACGAAGATCGGATCGGGAGCCGTGCATCCCACTCCCCGGCGTGCGGCGAAGAACCCGGGCGTGAACAACGCGCGCGAACGGCGGACGTTCCCGGTGACCGTGTCGCTGTCGTAGGGGACCGTTTCCTTGCGCAGCCGGTTGCCTTCGGCGTAGTGGCGGAACGACGCGGCGTAGTCCTGTGCATCCTCGGCGGCCTTGCCGAGCGCGAAGTGGAAGTGGAACCGGTCTTCCTGCGCGAGGTCGCTGCGCGCGAGTTGCGTGCGCATCGCCGCGACGTCCGCAGCGTCGAAGCGGAACGTCTTCAGGTTCGCCAGGCTCCAGTAGGCCTCGCCGAGACGCGGCTCCAGCTCGATCGACTTGCGGTAGGCGGCGATCGAATCGTCCTGTCGCCCCGCCGTCTTGAGCGCATGGCCGTGGCTCAGCCAGACCTTCGCCTGCAGCGGGTATTCACGCAGCAGCTGCTCGTAGAGGCGGATGGCCTCGTCGTACTCGCCGACGCGCGCGAGCACGGTGGCCTTCAGGTTGCGGAAACTCGGGCTGCGCGGCTCGGTTGCCAGCAACTGAGCGATCTGCGCCAGAGCCTCGACCGGCTTGTTGTTCCGGTGCAGGACGACGGCGTAGTTGTGGCGTGCGGCCTTGAAGCCCGGTGCCAGTTCCAGGCAGCGGGTGAGCAGGTTTTCGGCGTCGGTGTAGCGCCCGATGCGCGCGGCGATCTCCGCCAGCATGCGGATCGCGGCCACGTCGGTCGGAAACTGCTTCAGGTGATTGCGCAGCAGCGGTTCGGCGACGGCGATGCGGCCTTCGGACAGTGCCAGCGCCGGTTCCATCAAGCGCGGGTCGCGCGTCGAGTTGCGAATGTGGTGGGCGTAGGCCTGGTCGGCACCCGCCGTGTCGCCCATCGCGAACAGGTGGTCGCCGAGGGCGCGCCAGGCATCGGCCATCGTCGGTTGCAGGCGCACGGCCGTACGCAGGGCCGCTACGGCTTCGTCACCTCGCCCTGCGTCGCCAAGCGCCAGGCCGAGTTCGCGCTGTGCTGCAGCCCAATGGGGCTGCGAGACGGCGAGCGGTTCGAGTATTCGCACGGCTTCGGCGGCAGCGTTCGTGCGGCGGAGGGCGATGGCCAGCAGCAGCGTCGCGGCCGGGTGATTCGGGACGGTGCCGAGGATCTCACGCGCCTGCTCGGCGGCCAGGTGCGGTTCGGACGCGAGCAGTTTCCCGGCGTGGGCAAGTGCCACGTCGAGAGTTCCCACGGGTTCCGGCCCGCCCATCTTCAAGAATCCCCGTGTTTTGACACCGCAGTCGGCCAATGAAAGACTTCGGTCGACGCAATGTCAAACGCCTGCTGGCGCTGCGGCCCGTATGTTGTCTGGAGACAACGATCCGATGTCGAACAGGAATTATTCCGGATCACGATGTCGTCCTCACGCGGCGCAGGCGGCGCAGGCGGCGTTGAGGCGTACCGCGGGTGGCGTCTCGTGGCTCGTGGCGATCGGGCTCGCAGCGGTCCTGCCAGCTGTCGCGGCGTCGCCAATGCCGGTCGTGTCGGGAGTGCCTTACAACGCTGATTCCGGCTCGGTCGCGGTCCAGTGCGGCAGGCTGATCGACGGCGTTGCCGCGCAGGCGCAAGGCCTTGCGACCGTCGTGATTCGCAGTGGCCGCGTCGATTCGGTGCAACCGGGCGCAGTTGCACCCACGGGCATGACCGTCCTGGACCTCAAGCTGTACACCTGCCTGCCCGGCCTGATCGACATGCACACGCACCTGACGGATAGCGGGCACGAGACGTCGGACCTCAGCGTCTACTACAAGCGCACGCAGGCAGAGCAGGGCGCCATCGCGCGGGACAGCGCGCGCGCCACGCTGCTCGCCGGTTTCACCGGTGCGCGCGACGTCGGCACGTACATCGCCTGGGTCGATCGCGACCTGCGGGATGCGATCAACCAGGGCAATGCCGTCGGTCCGCGCATGCAGATCGCTGGCTACTACCTGACGGTTCCGGCGGGCGGCGGCGACCTGGTGATCCCGGGCCACGCGGAATCCGAGATCCCGCCCCAGGTCCGCCTGGGCGTCGCGCGCGGACCCGAGCAGTTCCGGCAGAAGGCCGAACAGGCCGTCGCAGGCGGCGCCGACCTGCTCAAGCTCATCGCGTCCGGCGCCGTGCTCGCGTTCGGCGGCGTGCCGGGTGAGCGCGAAATGATGCCCGAGGAGATCAAGGCCGTCGTCGACGTCGCCCACGCGCACGGCATCAAGGTGGCAGCGCACGCGCACGGGGCGCAATCGATCAAGGATGCGATCCTCGCCGGCGCCGACACGATCGAACATGCCTCGCTGATCGACGACGAGGACATCCGGCTCGCGCAGGAACACGGCACCGCGCTGTCGATGGACGTCTACAACGGCGACTGGATCGACACCGTCGGCCGCGAAGAAAAATGGCCGGAGGAATTCCTGCGCAAGAACGTCGAGACGACCGAAGCGCAGCGGCAGGGCTTCACCAGGGCGCACGCCGCAGGTGTCGACATCGTCTACGGCACCGACGCGGCCGTGTATCCGCACGGGCTCAATGCGCGCCAGTTCCCGATCATGGTCCAGCGTGGCATGACGCCGATGGAGGCCATCCAGTCGGCGACTTCGCTGGCAGCGCGGCACATGGGATGGGCCGACAGGATCGGCAGCCTGCAGCCTGGCCGTTTCGGCGACCTCATCGCGGTCAAGGGCGATCCGCTCGAGGACATCACCCGGTTGCAGGACGTTGTGGTCGTGATCAAGGGCGGACTCGCCTTCAAGCTGCCGGCGGAGTGAAGCAGTGGTGGTCGGGATGGTCCCGGACGACCTGTCCGCGCCCGCCGAGACCGGCAGCGTGCGGCGACTCGCGCCGAACCTGCAGCGGCTCGTCGCCCCCAATCCCGGCCCGCTGACCGGACCAGGCACGAACACCTACGTCGCCGGTCGCGGCCCGCATTACCTCGTGATCGATCCCGGCCCCGCGGACACGAGGCACCTGGACCGCATCCTCGCTGCGACGAACGCCCGCATCAGCCACGTGCTCTGCACGCATTCGCACCCGGATCATTCGCCCGGTGCGGCCGCGCTCAAGGCGCTCACGCAGGCCGTGGTGCTGGGGCAGCCGGCCCCGCGCGACGATCACCAGGACGAGTCGTACCGTCCTGACGCAACGCTCGCAGAAGGCGACGTCGTCGAGGTGCCAGGCGCGAGGGTACGTGCGCTCCATACGCCTGGGCACGCCTCGAACCACGTCTGCCTGCTGCTCGAGCCGGAGGGCTGGTTGCTGACCGGCGATCACTTGATGAGCGGCTCGACCGTCGTCATCCTGCCGCCGGACGGTTCGATGCGACTCTACCTCGAGTCGCTGCGCCGCCTGCGCACGCTGCCCCTCACGGCATTGCTGCCGGGGCACGGCGCGGTGATGCCGGATCCGCTCGGCGAGATCGATCGCGTGATGGCACATCGGCTGCAGCGCGAAAGCAAAGTGGTGAACGGCCTGCTGCAACTCGGTGGCGCCGCCACGCTCGGCGAACTGGTGCCGATCGTGTA
>JAOUGW010000259.1 GCA_029865465.1 Gammaproteobacteria bacterium | reverse complement strand
GCTATTCGAACACGCAGGAGCTCGGGCACCTGCTCTACACGCAGTACCTCTATCCGTTCGAGATCGCCGCCGTCATCCTGCTGGTCGCGATCGTCGCCGCGATCACGCTCACCATGCGTGATCGTCCGGGGCAGAAGGTGCAGGACATCGGCAGGCAGGTCGCGGTGCGGGCGCAGGACCGCGTGCGCATCGTCAAGATGGACGCGGAGGCCAGGCAATGATCCCGCTGTCCCACGTGCTGCTGCTGTCCGGCATCCTGTTCAGCCTCGCGGTCGCCGGCATCTTCATCAACCGCAAGAACGTGCTGCTGCTGCTCATGTGCATCGAGCTCATGCTGCTGTCGGTGAACTTCAACTTCATCGCCTTCTCGCAGTACCTCGGCGACCTCTCCGGACAGGTGTTCGTGTTCTTCATCCTCACGGTCGCCGCCGCCGAATCGGCGATCGGCCTGGCGATCCTGGTCGTGCTGTTCCGCGAGCGGAAGAGCATCAACGTCGAAGACCTCGACGCGATGAGGGGCTGAGCCGTGGAAAGGACGCTGCTCATCATCGTCCTGGCGCCGCTGATCGCATCGATCATCGCGGGGTTGGCCGGCAAGCGGATTGGCCGCGCGGCCACGCACAGCCTCACGATCGCGGGCGTCGCCGTGTCCTGCGCGCTCTCGAGCAAGGTCCTGCTGGGCCTGCTCGACGGCGCCCCGGTGTTCGACGGCGCGGTCTACACCTGGCTGGTCAGCGACGGCATCCAGATGGAGGTCGGCTTCCTGGTGGACCGGCTCTCCGCCCTGATGATGGTCGTCGTGACCTTCGTTTCGCTGATGGTCCACGTCTACACCATCGGCTACATGCGCGACGATCCGGGCTACACCCGGTTCTTCAGCTACATCTCGCTGTTCACGTTCTCGATGCTCATGCTCGTGATGTCGAACAACCTGCTGCAGCTGTTCTTCGGCTGGGAAGCGGTGGGCCTCGTGTCGTACCTGCTGATCGGCTTCTGGTACACCAGGCCGTCGGCCATCTTCGCGAACATGAAGGCGTTCCTGGTCAACCGCGTCGGCGACTTCGGCTTCCTGCTCGGGATCGCCGGCCTGATCCACCTGACCGGCACGCTGCATTACGCCGAGATCTTCGCGCAGGCCGACACGATCTCCGGCAGCACGTTCGAGCTCATTCCCGGTCATGCCTGGCAGGCGGCCACGGTCATCTGCATCTGCCTGTTCATCGGCGCGATGGGCAAGTCGGCGCAGGTGCCGCTGCACGTCTGGCTGCCGGACTCGATGGAAGGCCCCACGCCGATCTCGGCGCTGATCCACGCGGCCACGATGGTCACCGCGGGCATCTTCATGGTCGCCCGCATGTCGCCGCTGTTCGAGTTGTCGGAGACCGCACTCAGCTTCGTGCTGGTGATCGGCGCGACGACGGCGCTCTCCATGGGGTTCCTCGGCATCGTCAACAACGACATCAAGCGGGTGGTGGCGTATTCGACGCTGTCGCAGCTCGGCTACATGACCGTGGCGCTCGGCGTCTCGGCGTATGCCGGCGCGATCTTCCATCTGATGACGCACGCGTTCTTCAAGGCGCTGCTGTTCCTCGCGGCCGGCTCGGTCATCATCGCGATGCACCACGAGCAGGACATGCGCAAGATGGGCGGCCTGAGGAAGTACATGCCCATCACGTACTGGACCGCGCTGATCGGTGCACTGGCGCTGATCGGCTTCCCGGGTTTCTCGGGCTTCTTTTCCAAGGACGCCCTGATCGAAGCCGTGCACGCCTCGCACATCCCGGGCGCCGGTTACGCGTATTTCTGCGTGATCGTGGGTGTGTTCGTCACCGCGTTCTATTCGTTCCGGCTCGTCTTCATGACGTTCCACGGCAAGGAGCGCATGGATCACCACACGCAGGAGCACCTGCATGAGAGCCCGTGGGTCGTCACGGTCCCGCTCGTGCTGCTGGCGATTCCGTCGGTCGCCATCGGCTGGTTCACGATCGAGCCGCTGCTGTTCGGCGGATATTTCGGCGGCGCGATCCACGTAGCCGAGCGTCACGACGTGCTGCGTCACCTCGCGGAAGAGTTCCACGGGGCGGCCCAGTTCGTGCAGCACGGTTTCAGCGGTCCGGCCGTTTGGCTGGCTGCGGCCGGTGTGGCGCTGGCCTGGCTCCTGTACCTGAAGCGTCCCGAGTTGCCGGCGCGGCTGCGGGAGAGGGCAGGCGGCCTGTACACGCTGCTCGAGAACAAGTACTACTTCGACTGGTTCAACGAGAACGTCATTGCAGCCGGCAGCCGCATGCTCGGCACCGCGCTCTGGAAGGGCGGCGACGTCGCATTGATCGACGGCGCGGCGGTCAACGGCTCGGCGCGGCTGGTCGCGTGGGTGGCCCAGACCGCCCGCGGCCTGCAGTCGGGCTACCTCTATCACTACGCCTTCGCGACGATCATCGGCCTCTCGGTCCTGCTCGCGTGGCTCCTCTGGCGAAGCTGAGCACCAGGAATCATGCAACTCGACTGGCCCATCCTGAGCGTCCTCGTCTGGCTGCCCGTCGCAGCCGGCGTGCTGCTGCTGCTCGTCGGCGAGCGCGGCCTGTCCATCGGCCGCTGGATTGCGCTCACGGCGAGCCTCGCCACGTTCGCCATCAGCGTGCTGCTGTGGCGCGAGTTCGACCCGGCGACCGCCTCGATGCAGTTCTTCGAGCAGCAGCCGTGGATCGGCGCATTCAACGCCTGGTACACGCTCGGCGTGGACGGCATCTCGATGCCGCTGATCGTGCTGACGGCCTTCATCACGCCGCTGGTCGTCATCGCCGGCTGGACCGTGATCGAGAAGCGTCCGACGCAATACCTGGCCGCCTTCCTGATCCTCGAAGGGCTGATGATCGGCGTGTTTGCCGCGCTCGACGCGATGCTGTTCTACGTGCTGTGGGAAGCCATGCTGATCCCGATGTTCGTGATCATCGGCGTCTGGGGTGGCCCGCGGCGCGTCTACGCCACCGTCAAGTTCTTCCTCTACACCTTCCTGGGCTCGGTGCTCATGCTGGTGGCCCTCATCTACCTGTACCTGCAGGGCGGCAGTTACTCGATCGCCGATCTGCAGGCGCTGCCGCTCACGATGCGCGAGCAGGCGCTGATCTTCACGGCATTCCTGCTGGCGTTCGCGGTCAAGGTGCCGATGTGGCCGGTACACACGTGGTTGCCCGACGCCCACGTCGAGGCGCCCACCGGCGGTTCGGTGATCCTGGCTGCAATCATGCTGAAGATGGGCGGCTACGGCTTCCTGCGCTTCAGCCTGCCCATCACGCCGGACGCGGCGCGCGAGCTCGACTGGCTCGTGATCGCGCTGTCGCTCACGGCCGTCGTGTACATCGGCTTCGTGGCGCTCGTGCAGCAGGACATGAAGAAGCTGATCGCCTATTCGTCGATCGCGCACATGGGTTTCGTCACGCTGGGCGCGTTCATCGCCTTCGATATCGTCCGCGCCACCGGCCAGGTCCAGGGCGCCGCCATGGGCCTCGACGGCGCGATGGTGCAGATGATTTCGCACGGACTCGTCTCCGGCGCGCTGTTCCTCTGCATCGGCGTGCTCTACGACCGCATGCACAGCCGCCAGATCGCGGACTACGGGGGCGTCATCAACACCATGCCGCTCTTCGGTGCGTTCATGGTGCTGTTCGCGATGGCCAACGCGGGCTTGCCCGGCACGTCCGGGTTCGTCGGCGAGTTCCTGGTGATCCTCGCGGCCTTCAAGGCGAACTTCTGGTACGCGTTCCTCGCGGCCGTAACGCTGATCCTCGGCGCGGCCTACACGCTGTGGCTCGTGAAGCGGGTGGTGTTCGGTCCCGTCGGCAATGACCAGGTCGCGCAGTTGCAGGACCTGAACGGCCGCGAATTCCTCGTGCTGGGCGTGCTCGCCGTCGCGGTGCTTGCGCTGGGCCTGTGGCCGGCGCCGCTGCTCGACGTCATGCGCCCGACCATCGAGCAACTGGTGCAGCAGATGATGATGACGAAGCTCTGACCATGAACCCGGCATCCATCACGAGCCTGGACCTCGCCCTCGCGGCGCCTGAGATGTTCGTCCTGGCAGCGACCTGCGTGGTGCTGCTCGTCGACCTGTTCCTGACCGAGCGCACGCGCTGGGTCACCTTCGCGTTGTCGCTGCTCACGCTGGCGGGTGCCTCGTGGATCACGACGGTGACCGGATTCAGCGAGCGCACGGTCGGCTGGCACGGCACGTACGTGGCCGATCCGCTCTCGAGCCTGCTCAAGATCGTGGCCTGCGGCGCCGTCGCCGTCGCGTTCCTGTACGGGCACGATCTTGA
>JAOUGW010000044.1 GCA_029865465.1 Gammaproteobacteria bacterium | reverse complement strand
CCTCGAGGCATGCGTCGCCGCGGGCGGCACCGTGACGGGGGAACACGGCGTCGGCGTCGAGAAGCTCGGGCCGATGTGCTCGCAGTTCGGTTCCGCCGAGCTCGAAGCCTTCCATGCACTGAAGCTGGCCTTCGATCCCGCGGGCTTGCTCAATCCGGGCAAGGCCGTGCCCACCCTCGCCCGCTGCGCCGACTACGGCGCCCTGCGGGTGCACGGTGGCCGGTTGCCGCATTCGCACCTGCCGCGGTTCTGACGGACATGGCGTTGATCGAGACACCCCCGGGGCAGGACCTCACCGACGTGCTGGTCGAGCGCGTGCTTGCGGCAGTGGATGCAAGGACGCCGTTGCGGATCGTCGGCGGCGACACCAAGCGCTTCTATGGACGGCCGGTCGCAGGCGAGACGCTCGCGCTGGCCGGTCATCACGGCGTCCTGCGTTACGATCCGGCCGAACTCGTGCTCACGGCACGCGGCGGTACGCTGCTTGCCGACATCGAGGCGATGCTTGCCCGGCACGGGCAGCGGCTGCCTTTCGAGCCGCCGTCCTTCGGGCCGCTGGCCACGCTTGGCGGCACGGTGGCCGCTGGACTCGCCGGTCCCGCGCGGGTCGCTCGCGGTCCGGTGCGCGATTACGTTCTTGGCGCCCGGCTGCTGACCGGCGACGGCCGCGTGCTCAAGTTCGGCGGCGAAGTCATGAAGAACGTCGCGGGCTACGACGTCTCGCGCCTGCTCGCCGGGTCGCTCGGCATCCTCGGCGTGCTGCTCGAGGTGTCGCTCAAGGTACTGCCGGTCGCTCGCGATACCCGCACCCTGCGGCGGCGCAGCGACGCGCAAGCCGCCATCGACCTGCTCGGCACCGTCGCTCAACGCGGCCTTCCGCTCACCGGCAGCTTCTGGAGCGCCGGCGAACTGTACGTCCGCCTGGAAGGCTCCCTCGCTGGCCTCGATGCAGTCGTGCCGGCGATCGGTGGCGACTTGATGGACGCGTCAGGTGCCGCCTCGCTCTGGCACAGCGTTCGCGAGCAGACCCATCCGTACTTCGCCAGCGCGCGCCCGCTGTGGCGACTCTCGCTGCCGGCAACGGCGGTCGGCACCACTCTGGTCCGGGCAGACCCGGTCGCATTCGAATGGAACGGCGCGCAGGCCTGGCTCAGCGGCGTCGAACGGCAGACGATCGACCTGATCACCCGTAACGCGGGCGGCCATGCCGCGCTCTTCCGTCGCCACGATGCGGACGATGGCACGACCGGCGAGGTCTTCGCGCCGCTGCCCGCACCGATGCTCGATCTGCATCGTGCCGTGAAGCGCGTGTTCGATCCGGCCGGCATCCTGAATCCGGGCCGGATGTACGCTGACCTCTGAGAACGCGACGATGCATTCCAAGCCTGCAGACTCGCTCGCCGATTCGCCGCTCGCCTGGGAGGCACGCGACCTGCTCCGCAGCTGCGTGCACTGCGGCTTCTGCCTGCCCGCGTGCCCGACGTACCGCGTCACCGGCAGCGAGCTCGACAGCCCGCGCGGACGCATCTACCTCATCAAGGAAATGCTGGAACACGGCCGCGCAACCGCGACCGCGCGCATTCACCTCGACCGCTGCCTGACCTGCCGCGCTTGCGAGACCGCATGCCCGTCGGGCGTGCAGTACGGCAGGCTCGCCGACCTCGGGCGCGAGCTCGTCGAGCGCCAGCCGCCGTCGTCGCGCGCTGCGGCCGTGCGGTTCGTCCGCTTTGCGCTCGCCAGGGTCGCCACGCGGCGCGAACTGTTCACGCCCCTGGTACGAATCGGCCAGGCGTTGCGCCCGGCGCTGCCCGCCGCGCTCCAGGCGCTGGTCCCGGCCAGGGGAACGGGCGGCTCGACGACGCGCGACCTGCTTGCATGGCCCGCCGCACGACACGCCCGGCGCATGGCGGTGCTCGAAGGCTGCGTGCAGCCGGGACTCGCACCGCAGATCAATGCGGCGGCAGCCCGCGTGCTCGATCAGCTGGGTATCTCGCTGGTCGCCGCTCGCGACGTCGGATGCTGCGGCGCGATGGCACACCACCTCGGGCGATCCGACGCGGCGCTGGACCAGGTCCGTCGCAACGTCGCGGCGGGCAAGCGGCTGCTGGAAGGTGGTTGCGAGACGATCGTCAGCACGGCGAGCGGCTGCGGCGCGTTCGCGAAGGACTACGGACACGTGCTCCGACATGCAGGCGCGTCGATCTCGGCGGCCGGCGCGCGGGTCAGCGCCGCGACGCGCGATCTCTGCGAAGTCATCGATCCGGCGGCGCTCGCCGAGCTGGTCGCCGCCGCCGGGAGGACCCGCGAGCCGGTCCGCGTCGCCTGGCAGGCGCCCTGCTCGCTCCAGCACGGGCAGCGGTCATCGACGACGGGCAGGGTCGAAGCGCTGCTGCGTGCCGCCGGTTGCGAGCTCGTGGCCACGCGCAACCCGACACTCTGCTGCGGCTCGGCAGGCACGTACTCGATCCTGCAACCGGAACTCGCGCGCGAGCTGCGCACGCGCAAGCTCGACTCGCTGCTCGATGACCGACCGACGGCGATCGCGACCGCCAACATCGGCTGCCTCGAGCACCTGCGTCAGGCAAGTCCCGTGCCGGTCCGGCACTGGATCGAGATCGTCGACTCGATCCTCTTCGCTTAAAACGAATTCTCAGCGACGTGGAGCGTTGCTGTGACGAATACAGGGCACGGTCGCAGGTCGCACGCTGCGCGCGTCACAGCGCCGCAGAAGCGCTCGTGAAGCAGGAATCGAACAATCCGTGCGCTCGATCGACCATGGCGGTGACGAATCGACGCCTCGATCGCTGTCAGCGCGTCGTCTTGCGCGCGATGACGACGTAGCGCGGGGTGCGTGTCGTCGGCAACGCGTTCACCGTCGCCATGCGCTCGACGGCCTCGATGCGGAAGCCGCACGCTTCGAGCAGGTAGGGTGTCGAAGCCATCGACTGCGATGCCGAGAGCGGCAACGCATCGACTTCTTCCTCCCAGCGACCGGCCCAGCCATCGCGTCCGTAGAGTCCGTCGATGACGACGACGATGCCTGCGGGCTTCAGCCAGTGATGCCAGTGACGGAACGCGAGCAGCGGATCGAAGAGTCCATTGACGACCTGTCGCGACACAATGGCGTCGAACCGTGCGGCCGCGAATCGATCCTGGTCCTGAGGTTCGTCGCAGAACCCGTTGATCGCCCTGACGTTTGCGAGTTCGGATTGCGCCTGCAGAATGGCCAGCATCGCCGTTGAGGGCTCGAGCGCGGTCAGTTCGATGCCGGGCAGCCGCCGCAGGATCGAGCACATCACGCCGGTGCCGGCACCCACATCGAGGACACTGGCACCGGACGCAATCCGCACGACCCGGCCGAGGTCCGTGAGGTAGGCGCTCTCTTCTTCGGCGGTGAGCCAGCCGAGTCCCTGCCGCTTGCCGTACGCCTCGGCCTCGGCCGCATCGTACTTGCCGACGGCGCGTCGCCGCGCCGCGACCCGGCGTTCATGCCAGTCCATCCGGTCGCCCCTGCGTCAAACCGCGTTGCGGTGCCGCGAACGATGCCCGAGACCGGGATTCGCCGCCAGCCGTTCGTCTCTCAGGCATGCTTGAAGTGTGGATTCTCGATGATGCCGAGCCGGTTACCGAAAGGATCGCGCACCGCCGCGACGCGGATTCCCTCGCCGACTTCCTGCACCGCGTCCAGCACCTCGGCACCGAGTTCAACGAGCCTGGCCAGCGATGCGGTCGCACTCGCGACGCCCCACAGGGGCTGCGGACCTGCCGTGCCGGGCGTGCCGTCAGGCACGAGACCCAGTTCGAACCCGCCCACGTCGAAGCCGACGTAGAACGGCTGGTCGAAATAGGGCGCGTGCCCGACAACCGTCGAGTACCAGGCCTTCGCCGCCCCGAGGTCCCCGACCGGGTAGATGGCCGTGCGCAGTCCAAGCAACATGATGCCCCCCTTGCGGTCAGCGCTGCACTGCGCGGACGATGATCCGGTTCTCGTTCAGGACTCGTGCGCCACGGCCGCGGACAGACCCACCCATGGGTGTCGGTGCTTCGCAGGAGGCTGCGCGCATGTTCTTCCGCTCCATGGCAGTCGTACCCGTTCGCTCAGGTTCTCTTGCGCGGAGGGTTCCTGACCTTGCTGTGGGCCAGCAGCCGGAACTTCCGGTTCCGGTCCGTCAGCTTCCTGGCGCTGTCGTCACCCTCGACGATGACGATTTTCGGATCGAGATCCTTGAGTTCGGACGGCTCGAGCCAGGCCTCGCCGAGCACGATGATCTTGTCGCCGGGCTGGAAGTGCCGCGCCGGCGGCCCGTTGAGTTCGACGCGGCCGCTGCCCCTGGGAGCCGCGATCACGTACGTCTGCCAGAACACGCCGTTCGCGACGTTCGTGATGTTGACGTACTGGTAGGGCTGCAGGTCGCTGGCATCGAGCAGCGCCTGGTCGATCGTGATCGAGCCGACGTAGTCGAGGTCGGCCCGGGTCACGGTGGCGCGGTGGATCTTCGACTTGCAGGCTCGGATCAACATGAGGGGCTGGGCTCTAGCTCGGGCTGGTGTCTTCAGTGTCGCAGGCTCCAGGGTCGACCGGAAGAGCCGGTACGTGCAACTTCAGGACCGCAGCCCGGTTGCGGGTCGAGGCGGCGGGAATACGTCCTTGAAAGTGACGTGGCGTCGCGCATGGCTGCGATCTTGAGCTGTGCCAGCTGGCAGCCGGTCACCGAACATCCCCGTCGCCGGACCGGAGGTCCGCCTCAGACTTCCTGTTCGTAGACGATGTAGCCCGCGTACTTCGCCACCTTGTCGTACAGCAGGCGACCCGCAGCGTTGGTCTCGTGCGTCTGCCAGTAGACCTCGCGCACACCTGCCGCTCGCGCCGCCGCGTACACGCCGAGAATCAGTGCCCGCCCCACACCCTGACCACGCACGTCCGGTACCGTGAACAGGTCCTGCAGGTAGCACGTGGGTTCGATCCGCGTCGTGCTGCGGTGAAAGAGGTAATGCGTCAGGCCGACCAGGCGGCCCGATAGCTCGGCGACGAGCGCGAAGACGGGCTCGTGCGGGTCGAGGAATCGCTGCCAGGTGACGGCAGTAATCGCTGGCGACAACGCAGTCGGTCCTGCGCGGCCGTAGAAGGCGTTGTAGCCGTCCCACAGCGGTGTCCAGGCTGCAAGATCGGCCTGCTCGACGGGGCGGACGCGAATTGCAGCCGGCATTGTCGGTGGGATTCTCGAGCTCACGACACCTGCGACCGGATCACGGCACGCTCGCGACCCACGGCATGAGGGTCACGGCGAGCCAGCCCGCGCCAGTGCCGGATCGCCGAGCGGCGCCACGCTGTATGCCGGGGCATGGCCCGCCTGGATCATTGCCGCGTTGCGCACGGCAAGCGGAGCTTCAAGCTCCTGCAGCCACGCCATCAGCAGTTCGCGGTTGGGATTGGAACTGCCGTTCTCGACGAAACTCATGTGCCGCTGCAAGACTCCCACCCGCATGGAGAGTTCGAGCTGGCTCATGCGCCGCATCTTGCGGGCCTCGCGCAGGGTTTCCGACAGGGCCGGGGACGCGCGGTTCATGGCCCAATTGAACCACAGGCCGGTGGCGATTCAATGACCTTTGAGGTGATTGCCGCCATCACCTGTCCGACGGACACTGCGCGCATCCCGTCACAGGAACGCAGGCAACGGACACACGCTGACAGGCTAAGGTCGGGCGTCAGCCCGGGTCAGGGTATAGGTGTGCTCGACGCAGGCCTCGCCCCGGAAGACGGCCTGGCTGGTTGCGGTCATGCGCATACCAACGCGTTCCATCAGACGCATCGAAGGCAGATTGCGCGCATCCGTGACGCCGATGACGCGCTCGGCGGAGGTGCACTCGAAGATCAGCCTGAGCAATTCGCGGATCGCCGCCGCGGCAATGCCACGCCCCTGGGCGGAGCGCGCGAGCGTGAAGCCGATCTCGGCGTACGTGGCGGCCTCGTCCATGTACACGCCGACGTCCCCGATCAAGAGCCCGTGCTCGGGTTCTGCAATTGCGATCTGCACCCAGTCACCTGGATTGGGAAACGGGGCCTGGCTCATTTCGGCCAGGAACGTGCGGGCCTGCTCGTCCGGAGTCGGTAACCAGCCCTGGTAGCGTCCCAGTTCGGTGTCCTGGCGATAGGACTGAAACTCGGCGAGATCGCCTGTCGACAACCGCCGGAGCACGAAGCCGGGTCCTGGACGCGGCAGCAGCCGGGGATCGGTCATCCGCAATTCCACTCACGGCACCCGAGTACTGTGGAGGAACTGGATGCGCCAGTGGTCCTCTTCCTTCCTCAGCACGGCGGACTCCAGCCAGGTCACGTCCCTGGTGCCAGAGACATCCGTGATCGAACCGCGGTTGACGTAGGTGATCCAGGCCGTGCCGCCGTCGATGCGGACTTCCGGTTCAGTCACTCGCCAAACGTAGACGACACCGGCCTCGTGCCGGCTCCGGATGAATGCCATCAACTCGTCGCCGGCAAAACGCCTGCCACCGTCGTAGGCGTAGAAACCCGGGGCGGCGACGGTGTGGAACAGCGCCAGGTCATCGTTCGTCGCGGCGACGTACATGGTGCGGAGCGCGTCGACGACCCTCGCCTGCGGATCATCGAGCAGCATGGTGAACCGGTCGGGTGACGCGGCGGCTGTATCGATCTGCACCGATGCCTGGCCGTGGGCAGCGACGCAAGCGAGAACGGCCAGCGAGAAGACCCAATGCCGCGCCCAAGGACTCATTAGTGCCGCTCCTGCCGTGTCGTGCAATCAGCGTCGCATGGTAACCGAGGGCGCCACCCGGACGACCTCGCGAATCAGGGCGGCAGAGAAGCCGCGTACCCCGCGATCGAAATCATGTCTTCGATCTCGAGTCGCGCGACCGTCGGCTGCATCAGGACGCTGCCGCTGCCCGCCCGGGCGCCATGCTTGAAATCGTAGAGCTGGCGGACGAGGTACGTGGGCGAGCGACCGGCCAGTGGCGGGATCGCCCCAAGACCCTGCAGGTTCGGCCCGTGACAGCCGGCACATGGAACCGTCCTCCCGCCGCCGTCTGCTACGAGTGCGCGCCCCCGCTCGACACTGCCGGGCGGCACGTACGCGATGAAGCGCGCACGCGAGTCGCGACTGGCAAAGTGCTCCAGGTTCTCCGGAACCTCGATGATCCGTTGCTCGATGGGTTCACGCGCGTCGCCCGGCTCTGCCGCCATGTGCCATCCGGTCACGTACGGTCGCGGTACCCATGCCGTTTCGACGACGGTGATGTTCGCTCGCGGCTTCAATGCGGAGAAGTACGCGGCCGCCGTCTCGACCTCCCCGGCTGCGACCGCTCGCGAGACCGCGATCATCGCCTGCGGCGGCAGCCTCGACGGCACCGACGTTCTGCGCGCTCCGCTCTTGAACTCGGCCATCTGCTGGACGATATAGGCCGCGGGCAATCCCGCGAGACTCGCGTTCTCCGGTCCACCCGAACCGTCGGCGCGGTGACAGAAGCCACAGGCAAACACATCGGGCTTGCGCCCACTCGCCACCACGCCGGGCATGACGGGGTGGTCGCCCGGATGCCAGTCCGGCGCCATGAAGAAATCCCGCAGCTGGCTCAGCGTATGAGCCTGCGTGCTGCCTGGAACGTGCCGCAGACTGCCGTCGTCGACCGCGGGTTTGAAGTCAGGCGGATTCACGGGATACGCCCATGCCGGCGGCGCGTCTGCATCCGGCGCATTCGTCTCTGCCGCCAGGGCGGGCGTCAGCGCGAGACCAAGCAAGAGTGCTGCCAGCAGACGGTACACGGCTAGCGCGACCGTTCGGCATCGACGGCAACATGCGGCGCGCGCGCCACTTCCGCCCAGCCGAGGTACGCCCGGAAAGGCTCAGTGTTCGACATTTACTGCCTGGCGCTGGCGCAGGGAACGGCCGCGCAGACCGAGGCCGTCACAGGCCAAGCTCGGAGAGGGACGGATGCCCATCGGGGCGACGGCCCAGCGGCCAGTGAAACTTCCTGTCGCTTGCCTGGATCGGCAGGTCGTTGATGCTGGCGATGCGTCGACGCATGAACCCCCGGTCGTCGAATTCCCAGTTCTCATTGCCGTACGAGCGCAACCAGTTGCCGGCGTCGTCGTGCCACTCGTAGGCAAAGCGCACGGCGATGCGGTTGCCATGGAAAGCCCACAGTTCCTTGATGAGCCGGTAGTCCAGCTCCTTGCTCCACTTGCGCATGAGGAATTGCCGGATAGCCTCACGACCCGAAAGAAACTCCGATCGATTGCGCCAGACGCTGTCGGGCGTGTATGCGAGCGACACCCGCTCCGGGTCGCGCGTGTTCCAGGCGTCCTCGGCCATGCGAACCTTCTTCGTGGCCGTGTCGGCGTCGAACGGCGGAAACGGCGGGCGCGGGTCTTCCGGTGTGCTCATGTGGAAACTCCCGCGAGAGCGCGGCTGACGGTTACGTCGAGCCGGGAGGAGAATCTGGCGAATGCCGTCATGCCGGTGACTTCACCTGGATAGCGGCCGTACTGCAGCGTGTCCATTGCTCGATGTCCACGCCCTTGAAGACCAGCCACAGGGCGAAACCCAGTTCGCCGACGAAAGCAGGCAGGAGGACGAACGGAAACAGCGCAGAGGCCAGCGCCGGTGCGAGCAGTAATGCGAAGCTGTTGACCAGGTAGCACAGTCCCGCGAGCGCCATCAGCAACCCGAAGACCCTGGGGAAGTACCCCGACTTGAAGATGAGGTAGCCCCTGAACAGGCACGCGAACCCGAAGAAAATGAGCCCGGTGCCGAAACCATACCCATGCGCCTCGATGGCCAGGTAGGAAAGCGCGTGCAGCTGTTCCGGGGCGAAAGCGTCCAGGCCGCTCGCGTTCCCAAGCAGCAGGACAGGAGTCAGCAGGTTGAGCTTGTTGGCCGCGAGCACCGCGGTCTGGATCAGGTTGAGAAACGTGGCCAGAAGCGCCAGTGACTCGCTGACTGGCCGGAGCAGCAGGTAGAGCACCACGATCACCGGCAGGTCGAGCACCTGCATCAACAGATCGCCCGCGATCCCGGCACGCCACAACGACTCTCCCGCCGCAATGGCGTTGGCCGTTGCCGACGCGTCCCCGGATACGACGAGAGTGCCGCGCACGAACGCCTCGCCGAACAGGCCAAGAACGATGATCGCCAGGTACAACACGCCGCCAATCCGCGCCAAGCGCTGCGGGGCCTGCTCAAACGTGGAATTCACTGGCTGCCCCCACTTTGAAACTCGCTTGCCGTGCCTGCACGCACGCGCTGAAGGACGACAGCAAGAGGAAGTCGCGGCGCAGCATCCTTGCTCCGATGGGCACTTTCACCGCGCGAAGTGGATCATGAACCGGAAAACTTCGCCAGCGAAATGCAGGTCGGTGCGGCCTGCGGCGAAACCGGCCTGGTGTCGTTCTGCACCCACCAGGTCCCCATGGGACAACCTGGTCGCGGCCTGCGCCTACAGGCTTGGTTTCAGCACCATCAGCACCAGTCCTGCCATCGGTGTCAGCAGCGCCGCGGCACCCCAGAGTTCCCAGCGAACGGCTAACGCTCGGTACTGGGCATACTCGAAAGTGCCGGATCCGACTGCCGCTGCCGCGAGCGCACGCAGTTGCCGCTGAAGAGGCGCCACACGGAACATGAAGACCAGTCCCGAGACCGTGAAAAGCACCAGGGTCCAGAGAATCCAACCGGTACGGAGCAGCGGATAGTGGCCGTGGATCGCAGCGGCGACCCCCGTGACGACGATTCCAACGACGCCAGGAACCGTGAAGATGCGGTCGCTCCGGATAATGCCGTCCATGGCGTGAGCGAGCTGCCTGGCATCGCGCGTACGAGCGGCATGGGCATGCCAGAAGAGACCGGTAGCGATGTTGCCAAGGAAGGCAATCACCGCCATGACATGCAGGAGCTTGAGGAGGAGATACGCGTCCATGTCTTTCCTGTGAGTACCTGACACCCGTGCTACATCTGCATGTCCGGGATGTCAGCCACGGAATCCCTCGACGTGTTGCCGCCCGGCATCGCCGATTTCGTCCCAGACGGCCTTCGAACCCACCCAGACGTGGTGGATGACCCTGAGCGCGTCACCTCCCTGCGTGATTGAACCCGCCGGCGCGAACATCCTGGTTGCGTCGTTTTCACCTGGCACGGGAGAACCGCAGACATTGCAGAACCAGGTCTGCCAGTCCGTGTGCGGCTTCTTCCAGGTTGCGATGTGCTGTTGGCCCCGGAGCCACCGGAACCGGTCCTTTGGAACGACGACCACCGCGATGCCATTGCTCCCGGTGGACCGGCGACAGATCGAGCAGTGGCACACGAAGACACCAGAGAGATCCGCGTCAATCTCGAACTGGATTGCGCCGCAATTGCATTCCCCTGTGACCATCCACTCTACCTCCGTGCTGCCAAACCGACGCGGTTGCTTCCAACCCTAATGCGTCCCCACTGACGAGGGCGCCGGTCGAGAGCTGCGCTCACGCATCGAGGAATCCGGTTTCCCATGCCTGCAGCAAGGCGGGAACATCTTCCTTCGCCACCTGGAATACGTTCACTGGAACGACGGGCGACGCGTCCGTGCCAGGTTGCTGAAAGATCGGCACGTTCCCGTCAAGTGGCGTCAATTGCAGCAAGGCCATTCTCCGAATGATCGAATGTCATGTTTCTGGCAGCCCTGCAATCGCCCAGTCTTGCAGCCTCCTCCCGGTCATCGCATCGCGTCCGCCAGGGACCTGAGGTCGGCATCCAGGTCTGTTCGCGCTGCCTCGATGGTCAACCAGAGCCCCAGGTCTTCCGGCTCGAGCGTGACACGCGCTACCAGTTGTTCCAGTCCCGGGAGATAGCGGCGCAGCCTCGCTCGCTCCGGTCCCGGCCTGAAAGCCGGAATCCAGTTCTCGCGCAGCCGCTGTAGATGCATTCGCGCGGTCCTCGCGCTGACACCGCGGGAATCGATGCGGCTGGTCCAACTCTCCAGCTGCACCGGCGGCAGGACGATTCTGCCGCTCGACGCGAGACCGGTGAATGTCGGGACGTACTGCGGGTGATACACGTAGACATGAAAGGCCGAGAACGCCGGTCCGCACCATGAGCGCTGGATCGTGACGCCTGTCTCCGAAGAAACCACCTGCGGCGCGAGCCACTCGGCCCTGGTGCTGTGGATCATTCCGTACATCTTCGCCGGGTGTATCACGAAATCGTTCTGCCGCACGCCGCCGCTGTCGAGCCGGACCTCGACCGGGCCGACCCAAGGCACACATCCGGCAGCAAGCAGCAGTGCAACCAGGCCGGTCACCGCCCGGAATGCGCGGTTCGCGATGTGACGGTCGCGACCCTCGCGCTTGCGCAGGATCGGACGCATTTCGTCCCCTTCCCTGGGCGGGCTAACACCGGCGCTGAGTGGCCGTTGACCGACTCGTCCCGACCGAGGCGACGGCGCCCTCACCATCTGAGCTCTCAGCGCTGGCGCCGGCAGCCGCTCACGGCCTGGTCAGATACGAGAGAGCCGCCTGCCAGGTCTGAGGAGAGTTGGCGATGCCGATGTGCGCAGTGCCCTGGAAGACGTCGTAGGCGCCCTGTGCGGTAACGACGAGTTCTGTAGCCCGACCGATACGCGGACTCTTCGAGAAGTCGATCGGCTTGCCAAAGGAATCCATCGCCGGCACCGGCGCGAAGCCGCCGTCCTGCACCGGCAGGAACAGGAAGCTGGCGTCACCGTTGCGAATCACCAGCGTGTTCTTCGGATCGATCCTGTTGCCGGCCTTGTTCAGGACCTTGAGGAACAGCGTGTTCGGCGAGCCGAGTTCCTGGCAAACCGGGCTGGTTGGCGAGAAGCCTCCGAGGAAAGCCAGTTGCCAGTAGTTGGATGGCGACGGCGAGCAGGTGATCATGCCGCTGTTCGGTCCCTCGATGGCGACGAAGCGCCGCACCAGATTCTGGGCACCGTATTGCCGCACCCATTCACGCACCAGCGTGACACCCATGCCATGGGCGACGATGTCCACCTTCCTGGCGCCCGTGGAGACGAGCACCGCATTCACGAAGCGGCGCAGGTCGGGCACGTTAGCCGTGTTTGTGTGCGCGAGGCTTGAATTGTTGACCGGGTGATCGATCAGGTCGCACTGGGTGCCCTGGTAGCCCAGCGCCCACAACTCGCTGCCAGAGTAGCCGGCATTGGCGAAGTACTGCGCCATTGAACGAATGAGCGTGGGCCACATTCCGCAGCTGGTGTCATAGGGCGTGCCGCCATTGCCGTGCAGGAAGATCACTGGCGTCCGTGTCGCGCTGCCCACGGCACCGAAGCCGATGACGGGAACGCCGAGGGACGCGTCTTCGATGACCGGGAAGCTCGCCGGGAAAGCAGTGCCGATCACATCCTGTGCCCGTGCCACGCCGGCTGCCAGCACCACCAGCCCGAACACCAGAGCGATGCGTCGCGTGAGTCTGCCAGTTGTCTTCATGAAGGCACCTATGCCGGGACATGCCGGCAAGATTCTACCCGTTGCGGCAACGAGCGGCGAACCTTGCATCCACGGGGCGCGACGTGCGGGCCCGGCACGGCGGGCAATCAGGGCGACGACGCCGGAAACGTCGATAGTGTGGCGCAATTCTCACTTTACGCGGTCGCGGGACTCGTATTCTCCACCGTGCCTAAAGCACCCCGCCCCCCGGCCGATAGCGGCACAGTCACTCGACTTGTGCCGGCGAGACGCATAACACATGAAGATTCCAGGAAAACCGCCGAATGAAACCCAACGCCTGCGGGCGCTGCATTCCCTGCGGGTGCTGGACACTCCTGCCGAGGAACGGTTCGACCAGATCACGCGCATGGCGAAGCGGCTCTTCGATGTGCCGATTGCCCTGATATCGCTGGTGGATTCGGACCGGCAATGGTTCAAGTCCAGGCAGGGACTGGATGCGCGCGAGACTCCACGGGACATCTCCTTCTGCGGCCATGCGATCCTCGATGAAGCGGTCTTCGTCGTCGAGAACGCCGCCCAGGACCTGCGTTTCTCCGACAATCCACTGGTCTGCGGCGCACCCGACATCCGTTTCTACGCCGGCTGCCCTTTGCATTCTGCAGACGGGCACCGGATCGGAACTCTGTGCCTGATTGACCGCGTCCCGCGTACCTTCTCCGCGAGTGACCAGGCACTGCTGCGCGATCTGGCGGCGCTCGCCGAGCAGCAACTGCGTTCGCTGTCCCTCGCCACGACGGATGATCTCACCAGGATTCCCAATCGGCGCGGATTTCACCTTCTGGCCCAGCAGATGCTGGCGACCTGCGGCCGCGCCCGCCTGTCCGGGGCGCTGCTGGTGTTCGATCTCGATAATTTCAAGCGGATCAACGATCTCGGAGGACACGAAGCAGGTGACCTGGCGCTGCAGGTCTTCGCACGTTGCCTGCTGCTGACCTGTCGCGAATCCGACGTGCTCGGCAGGATCGGTGGAGACGAGTTTTACGCCCTGCTGTGCGATGCACATGCGCCGGATACCGGTGCGTTCACCGACCGGCTCAGGCAGGAGTTGGCAGCAGTCAACGAAACGCGGCACGGCGTACCGCCGATCGCATTCAGTGTCGGTGTCGCAGCATTTGGTGCCGGCGCGGAAACGCGGGACATCGACACCCTGGTTGCCGAGGCTGACGCGCGGATGTTCGCGGCGAAATCGACGGGACGAATCGCCGTCCGGACGTCCAGTTTCACGACCGTGTCGGGCGCCTCGAATTACTCTCCAGCCATGGAGTGAATTCGACCAGCAGTCTCAGCCCAGGCAGAACACGCTGAGCTTGTTGCCGTCCAGGTCGCGGAAATAGCCGGCATAGAAATTCTCGCCGCGCGGGCCGGCCGCGCCTTCGTCGGTGCCGCCGAGTTCAAGCGCCTTCCGGTACACACGGTCCACCGTCGCGCGCGAGTCGACGCCCAACGCCACCATCACGCCATTGCCGACGGTCGCCGGCTTCGTGTCGTACGGCGTCACGATGCCGAGGGTCGGCTGGTCCATCGACTCGCCGTATGAGTAACCGCGGCCGTAGTCCATCAGGCGCTTGGCGCCGATTTCTGCGAGCAACGCGTCGTAGAAAGCCGCAGCACGCGGCAGGTCGTTGGTGCCGAGGGTGACGTATCCGATCATCTTGAGCGCTCCTTGTAGGTTGGATGATGCCGCGTGTACTCGATCGCCTGCCCGATCGCGAGTTTCCTGGACGTAGCAAGGACTGCTGCGAGGAAGACTGCGCCTGGTCAAGACGTAGAGCGGTCCGCATCGGCGGCGGCCCGTGGCGCAGTCCACGGCATGTCGTCTCTAGACAGCGCTCAAGGCACCGCGAATCGGAGAAACCGGCTCGTGCACCCGGCGCACGAGGAAACCGGAAAGCGAAGCTCCTGCGCGCACCTGGGCCAGCCAGTCCTCCGGATCAAACTCCACTCCAACCGGGTTGACGCTGAAGCTCGGGCCACAGATATAGGCGTTGCTTTCCGCGGCGGACTCGAAGCAGTCAACCTGGAATTCGAGCTGGTTGCCGTCGGGGTCAGCGTAATACATCGAGATCGTGAGGCCGTGATGGATGCACCAGTAAGGCAGGATGCCGTGGGACTTGAGGCGCGTGTAGCTGTCGAACATGTCCTCCAGCGACGCGCAGGTGTAGGCAATGTGCTCGACACCAACCAGCCCATGCTTCTCTGAATCCTGCGCACCTGGCTGCACGACCGCGAGGTCGATGAACGCCAGCCGGTGATGCTCGTCGTCATAGGTGAGGAATGCCATTGCCGGGTTCTGATGCCGTACCCGGGCGTGGAACACCTGCTGGTACCACGCGAGCATCTGCTCGAATCTGCGCGTCCGATAGACGACGTGGGCGAGAATTGGCGTTCGGGTTCTCGACATCGGAATTCCTCGTACGCTGCCTGGCGAAAACCGGACGGTTCCTAGATTAGAGATCCCGCGATATGCCGTCCAGCGCCTGGCGCGAGGCCAACCCGTCCTTTGCCGCGTCCGGCGAGAGACCTGGGGCTGTAGTACTCGAGGTGGCGCAGTCGCGCGTCGCCATGTCAGCACGCGCTGATGGCCAGGCTGCTACAACAGTACCGCTTCAACCGGGCGCCGCAAGGACCTGGGCATCCCGGGCCCGCGACCGAACCGGATGACGAGATCGGGCCTTCCAGTCGAGATGCCGATTGACTCGGCGAACTGCGACCTGAGTGCTGCGACTTCCACCGGCTGATTCAGGTGGGCAGTCCTTACATCCATCGCCGTAGCCTGCAATGCAAACCGCTGCAAGGCACGACCCGCCTCTACCCAGTGCTTCTTGTCCTCGCGCTCTGAGACGAATACCGCGATGCCGGCCGAGCTCCGGACATGTCGTGCGTACTTGTCGTTTTCGGCCTTTTCGGTGAAGAAGAGATCAAACATCAGGCCACCCAGCCAACCTGGGGCACTTGGATTGCCGGAACAACCTGCAAACAGCCCATCACCCAGTCGCGCGGCCTGCCCTCCGTTGAAACGCAACCAGTCCTTGAGTTCGCGCACAAAAGCCGGGTCCCGCATCTGTGCCGTATTTCCCTGGACCACGAAATCCAGCACATTCTCCATGGCCTGCCTGTCCGTGAGCAGGTGCACCCGGACGCCGTTTCCTGTGCCGGCCGATTCCAGCAGCCTCAATTCGCCGTTTGCAAGGGGCTGGCCATCGAACTCACGCCTGGTCGACTGCCGGCGCGGGATTGCCTCGAACAGCGGCGTTCGCGACTCCGTGGCGCGCACGAGGGCAATATCCAGTGACTCGTTCGCTCCTGCATTGAAGACGGTATCGTCGCGAAAACCCATTGCCGACGCTGCCTGCACGAGGTTCTCGGCGGCACAGCCGAGGCTGACAAAGAGGTGGTGATCGTCTGGATCGACGATCGGGCATCGGCGTCGATAATCGGGCAGGATTGCAACCGACTGGTCACCCAGCCTGAACTTCCAGCACTGGGAGTTGTGACTGGACGGCGCGAGAGTCGCGTAGCGCACGAGTTCACGCAGCACGGCGGGAGC
This sequence comes from Gammaproteobacteria bacterium, assembly GCA_029865465.1. Classification (GTDB taxonomy): domain Bacteria; phylum Pseudomonadota; class Gammaproteobacteria; order Steroidobacterales; family Steroidobacteraceae; genus RPQJ01. The sequence continues at coordinate 1,307 of JAOUGW010000044.1, read as the reverse complement.
GTCGCTCGAACCGCGTGCGCCATGCCGCCATGTCCGCTGCACGGCCTGCTCGTATTCCGCACTGCCGGCGCTGAGGGAGCGGAATGTGAGGGCACCCGTGGCGCCCACGCCAGTAGCGACGGCAGTCGCGATGAACTTTCTCCTCGTCAGCATTGCACTGCGTCTACCGTCTTTGAACCCCGGCGGCCGAATGCATCAGGGGCGCGGCGAGGATTGTCAGCCGTGACCACGCCAGCGCTTCAGCCTGTCGAGGCCGATGGTGAAGAATCTCGCGATGAATCGCGGGTACCCTTTCTCCCCGAGTTTCTCGATGATCAGTGCGCGCATCTCAGCAATGGTCATCTCCGGGTTGACCAGCTTGCCATTCTGGAAGCAGAAGCTGCAGTACTCGTCACTGCGGCTGCCGTCCGCATTGGTTCCGCCGCTCTTTGGATCTGCTTTCAGCGGCATACCGCAACTCTGGCACCGTGCGCTTGCAGTCATCTCGCTCTCGGAACTGACTCTAAGAACGCCCTGGCGCGGGCTACGTCCGGAACAGTGAGATCGAAGTGCGTGGGCTTCATGCGGAGCACCGTGTCATCGCGTCAACCCGGGACGTGCGGTCAGACGGTCCTGAACCACGCCTCCGAGCAACCCGATTACTCCACCGGCTATTCCACCGACGAGTCCCGTGTTCATCGTGATTTCCCCTGTCGTCCGACGTTTCGCAGCGGCGGCCCACGCGGCCGGCGGCACGCAGCAGGCGGCCAAGCGCGGCATGTCGTTGCCTGTCCGCTTGAGCGGATGCTCAGGCCGTATTCTCGCCGGCGCATGACGGAAAGACCATATGCAGCAGGAACCAGCCATGGACGGCTCCGACGACGGCACCCGCTGCGAGCAGGGTCAATGCCATGACGGCGACGATGACTGCCGGGGCAGAGGTGAGTTCATTGGATTGGGCCCCAAGAAAGATGATGGGCATGCCGAGGGCCCAGGCCGCGGCGTTTGCGGGAAGCCACAGCCACGCTCTGCGCGTGACCACCTTTCGAAGACTGTGCCACTGGAATGCTGCGAGCAGCGGACCAGCAACTGCCCCGAGCCCGGCGGCAAGGAGCAGGACCATGGCAAGCGGAGGTTCGGCCTGCGCAGGCGTGTCTGGCCCGTGCGCCAGGCTGACGATGGTGCTCGGAACCATGCCAATTGCCCAGGCAGCCATGGCGCCAGCGACTGTGGCGCGGATCCAACCACGCAGCGCAGGAAGTCTGCGGACTAGCACCGCTCTCTGGGCGACGCCGACCACAGCCCCCTCGAAGGCACCAAGCAAGACG
>JAOUGW010000258.1 GCA_029865465.1 Gammaproteobacteria bacterium | reverse complement strand
TGAGACGGACCCGTATCGTCGGTCTCCGGTCGGCATCCACCGCGGGTCCACTCGTATTTTACGCCTCACCGTGGCGCCGCGGTCGTCGTTCGGTCCAGGACTGAGACGTGGTCGGCGGCCCGGGCGCCAGGACTCTTTCATCATGGGCAAGTGAACGTCGACGCGCTGTTCGTTGCCTCGGACTTCCCGGCGCCGCCCGCATCCGGGCGCACGGGACTCGTGCTGACGGGCGGCGGTGCACGCTCCGCCTACCAGGTGGGCGTCATGCGGGCGGTGGCCGACCTGCTGCCGCGCGGCGCACCCACGCCATTCCACGTCATCACCGGTACGTCGGCCGGCGCGATCGTGGCCGCCAACATCGCCACGTACGCGGCGAATTTCCGTGCTGGCGCCGTGACGCTGGAACGCGTCTGGCGCAACTTCCACATCGACCAGGTGTTCCGTACGGATACGCCGAGCATGCTGCGCGCCGGTGCCCGGTGGCTGGCAGCCCTGCTGTCCGTCGGACGGCTGGCGTCGCCACCGGACTCGCTGTTCGACAACGCGCCACTGCGGCGGTTGCTCGAGCGCCGCATCGACTTCCGTCGCCTGCGCGAGGTACTCGCGACAGGGCACCTCGATGCGCTCGCCATCTCGGCGGCCGGGTACAGCAGCGCCCGGTCGTTTGCTTTCTACGAGAGTCGCGTGCAGCCGGCGGGCGACGCCTCGCCCTGGTCGCGGGGCGTGCGGGCCGAACTCGGCATCGATCACCTGATGGCGAGCAGCGCGGTGCCCTTCCTGTTCCCGCCGGTCCGCATGCACGACGAGTATTTCGGCGACGGCGCCATGCGCCAGGTCGCGCCGCTGAGCCCGGCGATCCGACTGGGCGCCGACCGGCTGTTCATCGTGGGCGTGCGCCACGACCACAAGCAGGCACCCCGCAACCTGGACGCGACAGCGATGCCGAGCTTCGGGAAGCTGTTCGGTTTCATGCTGGACACGCTCTTCATGGATTCGCTGCATGCCGGCGTGGCACAGCTCGAGCGGCTGAATCGGCTGGTGGCACAGTCCTCCGTGCCCAGCCCCGAGGGCTTGCGTCACATCGACTCGCTGGTGCTCGTGCCTCGCGCGGACCTCAGCGCCATCGCCGCCAGGCACGCCCGCCAGATGCCGCGGACCGTGCGCGCGCTGCTGCGAATCATCGGCGCTGCCGACAGCGACGGCTCGGAACTGCTCAGTTACCTCTTGTTCGAATCGGGCTACACCCGCGAGCTGATCGCGCTGGGGTATGTAGACACCATGGCGCGCCGTGATGACGTAGTGGCGCTGCTGGAACCCGGCATGAGAACGGCGGCGGGCGGGCGACACCCGACCCGCGGCCGCTGCGGCATTACTTCTGCCTGATCTCGAGGTCGTTGCGCACGTCCTTGACACCGTCCACGGAGCGCGCCACCTTCGTGGCCTGCTCCTTCTGCCTGGCGTTGTCGACGAAGCCGCCGAGCTGCACGACGCCGCGATGGGTTTCGACGTTGATCTGGCCGGCCTTGGTGGTCGGATCGTCGATCAGCGCGACCTTCACCTTGGAGGTCAGTACGCTGTCGTCGATGACCTCACCGGCCGACTGCTGCGTGCGCGTGGTTGAGCACGCGCTGGCCAACGCCAGCACTCCCACGATTGCCGTGAGCTTTTGGCGGATGATCGGGTCGTGTTCTGCAAAGGAGCCTGCCATGCGATACGTCGTCACCAGCAACAAGAGCGTCGAGCAGGCCGTGGCGGATCTCGAGACGGCCGTGCGCCAGAACGGCTTTGGCGTCCTTCACCAGTACGACCTGAAGCAGACTCTGGCCGGCAAGGGCGTTGAATTGCCGCAGGAGTGCCGCATCCTCGACGTCTGCAACCCGAAGCAGGCGGCGCGTGTGCTGACAGCGGACATGGGCATGAACGTTGCGCTCCCGTGTCGTATCTCGGTCTACGAGGACGGCGGGCAGACCCACATCGGCATGGTGAAGCCTACGGCCATGCTCGCGAGCCTGTCGGACTCACCGGCATTGAAGCGTGTGGCCGAGGAAGTCGAACTGGCAATCACTCGAATGATTGACGCGGCGAGGTAATCTTCGCCTGATCCGGAACGCTGCGGCCCCGCGGTCCATCGGCCAGCACACGACGCCGCAGGTTCGGGCAAGATGTGCGGATGATTCCGTTCTCCATCCTTGATCTCGTGCCGGTCACCGAAGGCAGTGATGCACGCACGGCATTCGCCAACATGATCGACCTGGCACGCCTCGGCGAGCGCCTCGGTTACCGACGCTATTGGCTCGCGGAACACCACAACATGCCGGGAATTGCGAGCGCGGCGACGGCCGTGCTGGTCGGGCACGTCGCGGGCCACACGGCCACCATTCGCGTCGGTTCTGGCGGCATCATGCTGCCGAACCACGCGCCGCTGCAGGTGGCCGAGCAGTTCGGCACCCTGGCGTCGCTGTATCCGGGGCGTATCGATCTCGGGCTCGGTCGCGCGCCGGGCACCGACCAGGCAGCAACCCGTGCGTTGCGGCGGTACTACCAGGGAGCAGACGAGTTCCCGAACGACGTGATCGAACTGCTGCAGTACTTCGAGCCGGTAGCGCCCGGCCAGCAGGTGCGTGCGGTGCCGGGCGCCGGCGTCGAGGTGGAGGCGTGGATCCTCGGGTCGAGCCTGTTCGGCGCGCAACTCGCGGCGGCGCTCGGCTTGCCGTATGCGTTCGCCTCGCACTTCGCACCCGACATGCTGCAGCAGGCGCTGGCGATCTATCGCGAGAAGTTTCGTCCGTCGGCCCGCCTCGCGCGGCCGCACGTGTTACTGGCGCTGAACGTGGTCGCGGCCGACAGCGACGGGGAAGCACGACGCCTGTTCACGTCGCAGCAGCTTGGCTTCATCAACCTGCGGCGTGGCCGGCCCGGACTGGTGCAGCCACCGGTGGCAGACATCAACGCAGTCAGCACGCCGGAGGAACGCGTGGGCGTCGATCGAGCGCTGGCGTGCGCCGTGATCGGCGCGCCGGCGACGGTGGCACGCGGCATCGAGGCTTTCGTCGAGCAGCACCGGCCGGATGAGCTGATGCTGACGGCGAACCTGTTCGACCATGCGGCACGGTTGCGCTCGTTCGAGCTGGCCGCCGACGTGTTACGGCAGACGCGTGCGCGGTTGCCGGCATGACGCGGCATCTGCCGATCGATTCCCGGGGCCGATAGGGCTACTCTCGCTGGGAGCGAGCGGGCAGGCGATGAGCGCACCCCTTGGCTTCTGCACGACATTCGCCTACCGTTCGCTCCGCGGCCGGCATCCTCTGGCCGTGAATTCACCAGCTCACGAGGTTGAACTACCCCCAATGGCAAAAGCGAAGAAGTCCGTGAAGAAATCCACGAAGAAACCCGCCCGCAAGGCGGCGCCGAAGGCCCCGCAATCGATCAAGAGCGTGCTGACCAAGTCCGCACTGGTCGCTCACCTCGCAGATGCAGCGAAGGTCGCCGCAAAGGACGTGCGCGCATTGCTTGCTGCCCTCGAGGACGCGATCCGCGCCTCGATCGGCAAGAGGGGTGCCGGCACGTTCATGCTGCCGGGACTGCTGAAGATCACCGTCACCAAGGTTCCGGCGAAGCCTGCGCGCCAGGGAATCAATCCCTTCACCGGCCAGCCCACGACCTTCAAGGCCAAGCCGGCGACCGTCAAGGTCAAGGTGCGTCCGATGAAGAAGCTGAAGGATGCCGCGAAAGCCTGACGTCGCGCCTCCGTGTCTCACCGGACCAGGGCGACGATGTTCGGTCGCCCTGGCCCGGTTCCGACGTCATCCGGCCTGCAGCATCCCCGCAAACTCGGTCGCAAACCGATGCGCATCCCCTGGCCACCGCGCCGAGAGATACTGGCCATCGCGCACCGTGAATCCGATCTCGAGGCGGCCCGCTGAGTCCCTGCGCGTGCTGATGGGCCCGCGCTTGAAATCACCCGGCGCAGCAAGCGAGGCCGTGACTTCGTCCTCGACCGTGGTCGAGTAGGTGCGGTAGTAGTCGCCGAGCCAGGCACGGGTCAGCGACCACGCCGTGAGTTCCATCAACTTCGTGAGCGCGGTGGTCTTCCGGCCAAAGAGCACCGACCGGCCATCCGCATCGCGCGAACGCGCCGCGAGCACGACGCCGTGGCAGATGGCGCCCACCGGAATTTGCGCCGCAAACGCGGCCACCACGAGCGACTGCAGCTGCGTCGACTCGAGGTAAGGCTTCATGCCCGGTGCGTGCCCACCCGGCAGCAGCATGCCCTGGACATCGGCGATCCGCGCCTGTGCATACGTGATCGGATGCAGAAACTC
>JAOUGW010000257.1 GCA_029865465.1 Gammaproteobacteria bacterium | reverse complement strand
TCGTCCTGCGGGCGGCAGCGCTGGATCAGGTCGCAGATCGGTGCCTTTGTGTCCTGACATACGATGATGTCGTCACCGCACGGGGCAATGGCGTATCCGGGCTTGACCGTGACGCTGTCCGAATCGCAGGTGTCGCATACGACCTCGAGGCCGCATACGACGCCAGGGCCGTGGAAGTGCCGGTTGTAGAGACGGTTCTTCGCGACGACGTAGTTCTCGAGACGGTTCAGATCGTCTTCGGAGAGGACCTGGCCGGCGAAGAAACGCGGGCGACACAGGCACTCGAGCCCGCCACACGCGGGACATGCCGGCGGACATTCGCACTCGGATGCCGTACGAGTCGATGGAAGGCCAGTGCGACCAACCAGGCTTTCGGTGCCCCGCAGGGATGTGACGGTACGCGGCATGTCTATGCTCCGAGGTAGAGATCAGGGGTCGCGTCAGGCGCGTGGCTGGATTGCGTTGCAAGCGTCATCTCAGTTCAGGCCGGGCGGTCAGCGTGGCGGTTTGAGCCAGAACCAGCTCTCGAACAGACCACCCTGGATTCCGTATGGACTGTTCGCCGCACGGTCGCCGGTCGGCCAGTCTGCGCGGGGGAATTCAACATCGACGGCGCGCGGCGGAGTGCGCGTGTCGAGCACGAAATCCCCTCGCAACCGTACGATCAGCTCGTCGCTCCGTCCGGCGAGAATCTGTGATGTCTTGGTGAACAGGAAGGCCCAATGAGCGGAGGCGCTTGCAGGAACCTCGTCGAACTGGCCTGGTCCGCTGGGTTTGACCGGCAGCACGTGACCAATGGCGCTGCACCGACACACCATCGCACTGTTGATGCGGTCGTCAACCTGGCGGACCAGCACTTCCAGGATGCGGTGACCATCCGGCTCGCGGATGGCGGTGTCGTCATCGAGCATCGTCACCTTGTCAGTGAACTCGATGACGAGCCCCTCGTCGGTGGTCTGCGCGCCCTGTGTGCGCTGGATCTTGACCAGCCCATTGCCGCGAGTGTTGTGCTTCCAGCTGACCCGCCTGATCTGCACGAGGCCCGCTTCGAGGCCGGGCCCGGGAGGCCCCTGCGGTCCCGCTCCCCCGGGCAACCCGGCCGGACCCGTCGCACCAGTCGGACCCGTCTGCCCGGCGGGACCCGCGGCGCCGGTGGGCCCCGCCGGCCCGGTCGCGCCCGTTGCGCCGGCTGACCCGGACGGTCCGGTCGGACCCGCCGGTCCCGCATCGCCCTTGGGTCCCTGTGCGCCCTTGATCTGCAGGCACTCGATCCACGCCTGCAGGGTCTGCGTGCTTGCCAGCACGCGACGTCCGGCGCGCGCGTCGATCCGCGCCTGCCGGGCCGCGATGTCGCCATCAATCGTTGCAGCGGCGTCCGCATCGAGTACGGTCGCGCCGGCCTGATAGCGCTCGATGCTGCCGAGCGAGACGCAGTTCGCCGTGTCGCAGCTGTTGCAGCTCTGGTGCCAGACCAGCTGATCGCACGGCGTGTCGATCTGCCCGGACGTGGCAACGAGGCCGACGGCTCCGTTCTGCTGCAGTCCGACGAGGCGCAGACCGGCGCCTGCCACGAGCCGTGCCGCGAAGGGCACCGCCGCCTGGCCGGTCGCGAGCTGCGCCAGTTCCACCGCCTGCACATAGCCCGCGCTCCCGAGCTGCTCGATCACGTACACGAGCCCCGTCGCGCCTGCGGCTACGAACTCGGGCGGCTGCTCGAGCGGGAGGGTGGCGAGCAGACCGGCGGCCGCGCCGGTGTTGTCCGCATCCACGACATACAGCGCCCGGTCGAGTCGGCTCGCGATCGCCAGCAGTCGGCGCCCGCCCGTCTCGAGATACGCCACCGCCGACGGCTTCGCGGTCGACGGCAATGCCACGATGGCCGTCTGCATCGACGCGGCGGCCACGCTGATCTCGACCGCCTTGGCGCCGGCCTCGTCGATCGCGTACCCGACGCTGCCATCGGGCCGAACGACGAACGAGGTCAGCTTTGCGGCCACGCTGCCGAGGCCGGTGGGACCCGCGGCGATCCCGTTGGCGGCGTGCTCGGCAAACGCAAACAGCGCACCGGTCGTCGACACATACGCGAGCACGGCGCGGTTCGCGGCAACGCTCGATGCCAGGGTCACCCGATCCGCGGCCGTGGTGCCGGTCACGTCGATCGACGTGATCGGCGCACTCGCTCCGGCCTTGAACGACTGCACGGCGATCGCGCCGCCCCCGGTCGGCGCAGTCGCTACGAACACGAAGTCCCCGCGACCGGTCAGCGACTGCGCCTGCGCACCTAGATCGAGCGCGTCACCGTGCCGCGTGGCGACGTCGTACGTGACGAGCATCTTCGGGCGCGCGGCATCGAGCGCGAACCAGGTATGTCCGCTGCGCGCGGCCAGCCCGATCGGCGGCGGCGTCGTCGACAGTGCGCCATCGGCGGGTCCGTACCAGACCACGGCCGGCAGATCGCCGAGACTGCCGCTCGCGAGCGCGCCGAGCGGCGGATCGACGAGCACGTCGAACGAGTAGCTCTCGAGGATGCGGTTCGGCGCACAGCCGTCCTCGTCGCAACCGCAGTCGTCGTACAGTACCGGCACGTTCTCGGTCGCGCACTCGACGAAGCGCACGCAGATGCCGAGCGTGTGCAGGCGCGGGGGGTTCTCCCTGGACATATCCGCGACCTTCCTGTACGCAAGAAGGTCCAGCATCTCCTCCTCGGGAACCAGGATGTCGCGCCCGCAGCAGTCGACAGCGGATCCGGCCGAGATCCGCACGTAGCGTCGCTGGCAGTCGGCGTTCGGATGCTGCTGGAGCTGCAGGCCGCACACGACGCCCCAGCCATGCAGGCGGGCCTGGTGCAGGCGGAGCTTTTCCTGGTGGAAATGCGTCTCGGCAATGAAGTCGGACGCACCCATCATCTTGCCGGTGAAGTAGTTGTTCTTCACGAACGGCTCGAACTCGCAGGCGATGCAGCCTTCGGTGCTGTCCGTCTCGTGCTTGCAGCTCATGGTGGCTCCTGTCTCGACTCAATTAAGCCGTAGGGACTCGCCGACACGTGTCGTGAGACCGACCGTCGCGGGACGCTCCGGCCGTGGCGGCAGCACCGTGCCCCGGCCGAGCGCGTTGTCATTCAACCTGACGCCGTCGGGAACACGGGCGATCACGCTGTCCAAGCCGATCGTCGCCTGCACGCCGATGCGAAAGCGCGGCGCGACATACTCGATCTGCCACTGCGTGTGTGCCGGCGCCTCCTGGGTGAGCAGGCGCTCGAGTCCGCGCCGCTGCCATTCGTTGCGCTGCACGCGTGCCGGTACGAACACGCTGAAGCGGTGGGCGTAGACGTGGAACGGGTCACGAAGCGGATCGGGTGTCGAGATGAGTTGCGTCGCGTCGATTCGATCCGGCGGGCACTCGAGCGGACCAACCCTTGCGCCGCCGCGGCTCTCCGGCCCGCCCAGCCGGCTGCGATTGACGATGCGCTCGCCCCACAGCGTCGCGTCGTCGCCGAGCCGACCCGCGCCGACGAACAGCCAGCGCCGCAGGCGGAAATGTTCCAGGATCAGTGGCGGCCTCTCCGGCTGGCACGGCACCCCCGGTGGTGCACAATTCGCGGGACGGGGCTCGCAGCGATCGCTCGGGCAGGCGCCGCCGCACGAGCGCGTGTCGAACCCGAGCAGGCTCAGCAGCAGCCGGCGCAGGCCTTCGCGCGTGCCGCGCATCGCGAACGTGCAACGGGCCTGTTCCAGGAACGCGCGGCGCACCGCCTCGGGCCACTGGCGATCGAGCGTGATGCCGATCCAGGTCGCAATCCAGGTGAGAAAGTCGATCGCCGCGCCCCGCTCGGGCGGCCTGCGCGGCGTGCGTTCCGCCGGCGCCGTCGCCGGGTCGAACAGCTCGTGCAACGTGTCGATCCGCGACTCGATCGAGCGCAGCGTCGCGTCGAAGATCGCGGTGAATCGATCCGTGAAGTCGGCGCCGAGCGGATCCATGCCGTACACGGACGGCAAATAGCGTCGCAGCGACACGCGCGGGAACTCCACGACGATCCGCGCGATGCCCGGCGAGTCGCGCCCATCGCCGGACAGCGTCAGGCGCAGCCAGAGGTACCGGCCGGGCGGCGAGAAGACGAGCGCGTCGGCGAGGCCGTCCTTCATCTCACGCACGCGCACCGGGGCACTCCACCGCTGCAGCGGATCCGCGAGCTCCCCTGGTACGAGCTCCACGTCCGACGTGGTCGTCTCGATTGCGATCGCGGCGCGCTCAGGCAGCGTGCCGGCGAGCACCACCCGATGCCACACGCAACCGAGGCGACGCGAATCGAGGGCCGTGCTGAGATAAG
>JAOUGW010000043.1 GCA_029865465.1 Gammaproteobacteria bacterium | reverse complement strand
ACCGCCTGCAACCAACGCCTGTGCACATTCACGAATTGCCGCGCGCACGGCGCGGGAGCACCCTTGAGTCGAGCCCTTCGCAGGGAGATTCAGATGAGCCACATACGCATCGTCGTCGCCGACCAGGCCGAAGCGATCTTCTACGACCTCAGCTCGCTCAAGGCACGCCCCACGGAAGTCGCGCGGATGTCGGACCCGGCCGCCCACCTGCACGACCGGGATTTCTCCAGTGACCGGCCCGGACGGTCGTATGAGAGCTTTGGCAAGGCGCGTCACGCCATCGCGGGTGAGAACGACCCGCGGCAACGCGAGGCACTGCGCTTCGCCAAGGAGATCGCCGGCAAGCTGGACGCGGACCGGCGCAACAGGGAGTACGAGCAGCTGATCGTGGTCGCTGGCGCGCCGTTCCGCAGCCTCCTGCGCGACGAACTGTCGGCCGGCACGTCCGCCTGCGTCATCCACGAGGTGCCGAAGGACCTCGTCCACAGCCCGGTCGAGGTCCTGCGCGAGCACCTGCCGACTTCAACGCAGGAACTTAAGTCCGCCTGATTCAGACCAGCGCCGCGCGCCGCCAGCGGTCGATCCAGAGTCTTTCCCCGAGCGCGTGTCTGCCTTTCCAAGCTCGGGGAAAGACTCTGGATCGGCCGCTTGCAACCCGCGCGTGTCTGCCTTTCCAAGCTCGGGGCAAGGTAGCGGATCGGCCGCCTGCAACGGCCTCGTCTCCCTCGCGCAGTGGCGGAGGGAGTTTCAGACCAGCGCCGCGACCTCGGCTGCAGTTGCGCGCCTCATCGGCTTGCCGTCGACCGGGCTGCAGGGCGACTGACGGATGCCGTCCAGGGGGAAGACCACCGCGTCGATGGCCTGGTGTCCTGCGACGAAGCGGAAGGCCGGGAAGGTGACCGTGCGGTCGCGCTCGAAGCGGAGCCGACGCTCGAGCGTCTCGTGCGGCACGCCGCGTTCCTCGAGCCGGATCGAGACGGCTTCGGCCGACTCCGAGAAAAGGTGCAGGTGGATGTCGGAATGCGCGGAGGCAGTGCCGACGAGCACCGGCCCGACGAGCCGAGGATCGAACTCCGCGAGCAGGCGCATGGCCTGCAGGGCCGAGCGGCGCAGGTCCGCGATTTCGGCTTCGTGCCTGCCACAAGCGAACAGCCGCCGCCGCGCAAAGAGCGCCGCCTCGATTTCGGTGTTGCGCGGCAGGATCGCCGCGTCGACGACGCCTAGCCGTGCAGCCGCCTTGCGCTTTGCGAACAGGAAATCGTCGATGCCCTGTTCCGCCATCATCCGCGCGGCCTCCTCGGCCACTGCCTGGCGCAACATCTCGGCGCGCGGGTTGGGTCTCTGTCGACTCATGCGCCTCCGAGCATACCGAATCGCACCAGGCCGGCAACGGGCGTTGCGCAGGGGTTGGTGTCAGAAGATCGACTCGTCACCCGCGGCGGGTGCGATCGTTTCCGCACCCACGCCGTCGTCACCGAAGCCACCCATGCCGGGCTGCGGCGCATATTGCTCGAGGAACGCTTCGAACAGCGCGCCGGACGCTCCAGCACGCATCGGTGCGCCGCTCTCCCGCGAAACCCACATGCGTACCACGCCCGGGGGCTCGGGCTGGCGGTGCTCCGGCCTGTCGCGCAGCGCTTCCTGCATGAAGTAGATCCACATCGGCAGGGCGGTCTTGCCGCCTTCTTCGTTCTCGCCGAGCGAGCGCTCCTGGTCGAATCCAAGCCAGACCGCCGCCACGATATCGGCGTTGAAGCCCACGAACCACGTATCGCGCCGGTCGCTCGTCGTGCCGGTCTTTCCCGCGATGTCCTTGCGATTGAGCGCGGCCGCAGCACGCTGGGCCGTGCCGCGCTGGATCACGTCCGTCATCATGTCCGTCATCACGAACGCATTGGCCGGGCTGATCGCCTGCGGCGCACGCGGTACGCCGGTGCCCGTCTTCACGGCGGCAGCGCCGTTCGGAGCCTCGTTGGCAACGGCCGGCACGGCAGCGAGGCCTCCGGCCACAGCCGCCGCGGCATCGCCTGCTGCGTCGAAATCACACAGGCCGCACGCCCTGGCCGGCTCGGCGTGGAAGAGTTCCTGGCCGCCCGAGTCCTGCACCGACTGGATGAAATACGGCGTCACCAGCGCGCCGCCGTTGGCGAAGACCGCGAAGCCGCGCGCCATTTCGAGCGGAGTGACCTGCCCGGTGCCGAGCGCCAGCGTCAGGTTCGCCGGCAGCGACTGCGGTCCGAAGCCGAACTGCGCGATGTGCTGCACCGCGAAACCGATGCCCGCACCGCGCAGCAGACGGATCGAGACCAGGTTGCGTGATCGGACCAGGCCTTCACGCATCGGCGTCGGCCCGTAGAACTTGCGCGTGATGTTCTGCGGCCGCCATTCTTCGTCGCCTTCCGCGCCACCGCCGCCCGGCAGCACGATCGGGGCGTCATTCACCAGTGTTGCGGGGGTGAAGCCGCGCTCCAGGGCCGCCGAGTACAGGAACGGCTTGAACGCGGAGCCCGGCTGACGCTGCGCCTGCACCACGCGGTTGTACTTGCTCGACCCGAAATCAAAACCGCCTACCAGCGAGACGATCGCACCGTCGACCGGATCGAGCGCCACCAGTGCGCCGGACACCGCGGGCAGCTGGCCGAGCCGGTACCTGGAATCGGGCAATGGCTCGACGTAGACCACGTCGCCTGGCGCGAGCACATCGCGCGCGGCCTTTGGATACGGACCGAGCGCGTCCTTGAGGGGATCGATCACCGGCCTCGCCCAGGACAGGCCGTCCCAGTCGAGGGTGAACGCAGAACCATTGCGCAGGATCAGCCCGGCGCTGCGATCGGCCACGGCAGTGACCACCGCCGGCCGGAGGCTGCCGCGCTGCGGGTTGCGCTTGAACACCTGGTTCAGCGTGGCGGCATCGCCGAGCTGAGCCGGGTCGATCCGTTCGAGCGGGCCGCGAAACCCGTGCCGGCGCTCGTATTCGAGGATGGTGCGCCAGGTTGCGGCATTGGCAGCCTGCTGCAGGCGACTGTCGAGGGTCGTGTAGACCTGGTAGCCGGCCGTCAGGGCGTCCGCGCCGTGCTGGCGCACCATCTCGGCGCGAACCATCTCGGCTGCGTAAGGCGCGTCGAGTTCGATGATCGGCCCGTGCAGGCGGCTCGAAATGGGCTCGTCGAGCGCCGCGTCGTGCCGGGCCTGGTCGATCTTGCCGAGTTCGAGCATTCGTCGCAGCACATAGGCCCGGCGGTAGCGTGCCCGCTCGACGCTCGCAACGGGGTTATCGAGCGACGGCGACCGCGGCAGGCCCGCGATCAGCGCCGCCTCGGCGACGGTCAGGTCATGCACCGGCTTGTCGAAGTACACCTCGGCCGCGGCGCCGATGCCATAGGAACGCTGCCCGAGGAAGATGCGATTCAGGTACAGCGTGAGGATTTCCTGCTTCGAGAATTCACGCTCGAGCCGCATCGCCAGGAACACTTCCTTCAGCTTGCGCCGCAGGGTCTTTTCCGAGGTCAGCACGGTATTGCGCGCGAGCTGCATCGTGATCGTGCCGCCGCCCTCGCGGGCGCTGCGCGCGCTCACGTTGGCGACCACCGCGCGGACCAGGCTCTGCCAGTCGACACCGGGGTGCTCGTAGAAGCGCGCGTCTTCCGCGGCAAGAAACGCATCGATGACGACGGCGGGAATCTCGTCGAAAGCCACCGGGATGCGGCGCTGTTCGCCGATCTGCGCCAACAGCTTGCCGTCGCGCGTGTAGACCCGCAGCGGCAGCTGCGTCCGCACATCCCGCAGCGATGCAGCGTCTGGAATTTCCGGGACCAGGTACTGGTAAGCCCCCGCGAATCCCATGCACACCAGCACCAGTACCGAGAGGGCGGTGGCCACCAGTGCGCCCGGGATTCTCTTCATGACATTGCGACCCATTGCTAAAACTGCGAACCGTTCCTTGCTGCGCCCTAGACGCCTGTGCATAGTAGCCGCCGACAGCAGGGCAAACCCGTTGCAAGGCGGGGTGCAACGCCACCGGCCTGAAGGGGTAACCTAAGGCGGCGGGGTTGTCGGTTTTTCACCACGAAGCCCGCAGGGAGCGACGCAGATGTCGGTTTTTGTTAGGCCACGCACAATTCTATTAGGTTCAACCCTGATATATAGTGGCGCGGGGGCTTTGAAACTGCCACACGATCGCGGCGCAACCTCTTGAACTAGAAAGGATCAACCGTGCTGTTCCAGCGCAGGTTCCGACCGGTCATCGGACTCGACATCACGACGTCCTCGATCAAGCTGATCGAGCTGACGCGCAGCGGCGATTCGTATCGAGTCGAATCGTATGCCGCGGAGCCCGCGCCGCCGAGTGCCATCAACGAAAAAGCAATCGTCGACGCCCAGGCCGTCGGCGAAGCCGTGCGACGTGCCGTGAAGCGCGCTGGCGCGCGCAGCAGGGAATGCGCCGTGGCGGTCAGCGGCGACGCCGCGATCACCAAGGTGATCCAGATGCCCCGCAACCTTCGAGCCAGCGAACTCGAGTCGCAGGTCGAGATGCAGGCCGACCAGTACATTCCCTTCCCGATGGAAGAGGTCAGCTTCGACTTCGAAGTGATCGGTCCTTCGGAGAAGGACCCGGACATGCTCGACGTCCTGCTCGTGGCCACGCGCTCCGAGAACGTCGAGCAGCGCCAGGCCGCCGTGCAGGCTGCCGGCCTTACCGCGCGCATCGTCGACGTCGAGGCGTTCGCGCTCGAAAACGCGTGCCGCCTGCTGACGCACCAGATGCCGGACGGCGGGATGGGGCGCAGCATCGCCGTCATCGATTTCGGCGCGAGCAGCACCACGTTCTCGGTGCTGCGCGACACCAAGGTTGCCTACACGCGCGACTTCGCTTTCGGCGGCCAGCAGCTCACCGAAGAGATCATGCGCACCTACGGCCTCTCGATGGAGGAAGCGGGGCGCGCCAAGAAGGAAGGCGGCCTGCCGGCCAACTACCAGTCCGAGGTGCTCGACCCGTTCATCGACGACATGTGCCAGCAGGTGAGCCGCTCGCTGCAGTTCTACCTCGCGGCCGGCGCGGGACGCGTGCAACCGGAGCAGCTCCTGATCTGCGGCGGCTGCGCCAATATCCCGGGCGTCGCCGACGTGATCGCGAGCCGGGTCGGCATTCCCGCCGAGCGCGGCGACCCGCTGGGCCAGATGAAGATTTCGACTCGTGCCCTCGCACAGGGCGTGAAGAAGGACGCGACGGCATTGCTCACCGCCTGCGGCCTGGCGCTCAGGAGCTTCGACTGATGCCAAGAATCAACCTGCTGCCGTGGCGTGAGGCAGAACGCAAGCGCAAGCGCCAGGAGTTCCTGCTGTCGCTCGGCGCGGCCGTGGCCACGGCGGGCCTGGTCACGCTGCTCGGCCACGTGCAGATGAGTTCTGCGATCCAGCATCAGCACGATCGCAACGATTACCTGACGCAGGAAATCGCCGCGCTCGACAAGCAGATCGAGGAAATCAACGGCCTCGACGCGCAGAAGCGCCGGTTGCTCGCGCGCATGGAAATCATCGAGACGCTGCAGCGCAGCCGTCCCGAGATCGTGCACGTCTTCGACGAACTCGTGCGCGTCCTGCCGGAGGGCGTCTACCTGACGTACCTGAGGCAGTCGGGCATCCGCTTCGAGCTGCGCGGCGTCGCGCAGTCCAGCACGCGCGTCTCCTCGTTCATGCGCAACATCGATGCGTCGCAGTGGCTCGCCGACCCGACCCTGCAGATCGTCGAGTCCCGCGCCAAGGACTCGACCGGCGGTGCGTCGTTCACGCTGTTCGCGAATCAGCGGCGGCAGGCCTCGGCCGAGGACGACCCGGTCGAAGCACCTGCCGGCAAGGCCAAGAAGAAGGCGGCCGCCAAATGAACCAGTTGCAGGCCCTGTTCGAACAGCTGCGCAACCTCGACCCGAACGATCCGGGCCGCTGGCCGCTCGGCGTCCGCATCGCCACGGCCGTGCTGTTGTTCCTCGTCGCCGCGGCTGGCGGTTACTACTTCCTCGTCTGGAAGAACAAGCGCCCGTTGCTGCTCGAGGCCCGGGCGACGGAAGGCCAGCTGCTGGAATCGCTGACCACCAAGGCCAGGCGGGCCGCGAACCTGGATGCCTACCGCGTCCAGCTTGCTGAAATGGAGAAATCCTTCGGCACGATGCTGCGGCAGCTGCCGAACAAGACCGAGGTGCCGAACCTGCTGGTCGACATCTCGCAGACCGGCCTCGCTGCGGGCCTCGAAGAGAAGCTGTTCCAGCCGCAGGGCGAGAACAAGAAGGACTTCTACGCCGAGCTCCCGATCAGCATCCGCCTGACGGGCGGTTATCACGAGATGGGCAGGTTCGCGAGCGGCATTGCTGCGTTGCCCCGCATCGTGACGCTGCACGACATCGAGATCACCCCGGCCGCCGGCAAGGGCGTCACGGACCCGTCCGAGCTGACCCTCAACGTCACCGCGAAGACCTATCGCTACCTCGACGACGAGGAGCAGGCCGCGGCAGAGCAGCCGGACAAGGACAAGGGCAAGGCCAAGGCCAAGAAGGACCGCAAGGGCAAGAAGAAGCCCGCTGCGGGTGAGGCATGACCATGAGCACGACAGTGAAGACACGGTCGTCCGCCGCCCGGCTCGCGCTGCTCGCGTCGTCGATCGCGCTGCTGCTCGCGGGCTGCGGCAACGACCTCGACGAGCTGCAGGCCAGGGTCGACGAGATCAAGAACGCCCCGGGCAGCGGCGTCGAGCCGCTGCCCGAGGTGAAACCGTACGAAACGTTCAATTACGCCGCGGCCAATCAGCGCTCGCCGTTCGAACCGGGCATTTCCGCCCTGGCGAACGCGCCGAACGCGATCCGGCCGGACCAGAACCGGCCGCGCGAGTTCCTCGAGCAGTTCTCGCTCGACACGTTGCGCATGGTCGGCACCGTGAAACTCAAGGGTAAGCTGTTCGGCCTGGTCCAGACCAGGGACGGGCTGGTGCACCGGGTGCTGCCTGGCAACCACCTGGGACAGAGCGATGGCCGCATCACGGCCATCGAGGAAGGCAAGATCTCGCTCACCGAGATCGTTCCTGACGGCATGGGTGGCTTCATCGAGCGCCCCGCCGCACTTGCGCTGAGCGAATGATCTGCAAGGAGATCCGAGAATGACCGCTGCATCGTCGCACGTGAACCATCGCCGCCCGGAGGCTGGCCGCCTGCATCGGCCCTTCCGCGCCGCGGCGCTCGTCGCGTTGGCCGGGGCACTCGCATTTGCCGCGCAGGCCGCGCTTGCGCAGGCGCCCACCCGGCTTACCAGGGTCGAGCTGCAGCCGCAGCCTGGCAACCAGCTCGAGGTGAAGCTCGTGCTGGATGGCCCGGCGCCGCAGCCGGTCGCCTTCACCATCGACAACCCGGCGCGTCTCGCCGTCGACCTGCCGGGCACGTCGGTTGCGCTCGAATCGCGCCGCATCGACGTGAAGTCCGGTGGCGTCGACTCGATTGTCGCGGCGGAAGCCTCGGGCCGCACGCGCGTCGTCTTCAACCTCGACTCCCTGCAGCCGTATTCGACGCGGACGGAAGGCAACAACGTCTTCGTTTCGCTCGGACGCGCCGTCGGCGACAACCCGATGGCCGCAACGGTCAGCACCGCGCCGACCGTGGCGGCGGCCCCGGGGAGTTTCGCGATCGAGAAGGTCGATTTCCGCCGCGGCGCCGACGGCGCCGGCCGCGTCATGGTCCGCACCAGCGATCCGCGCGTGCAGGCCAGCGTCAGGCAGGAAGGCGGCCGCACGGTCGTCGATTTTCCGCGCACCAGCGTGGCGCCCGAAGCCGCGCGTCGCTACGACGTCGTCGATTTCGCCACTCCGGTCAGCTCGTTCGACGTGGTCAGCACGCCGAACGGCGCCCGCATCGTCGTGAACGCCACGGGCGATTACGAGCAACTCGGCTACCAGAGCGATCGTGATTACGTGCTCGAACTGCGCCAGCGGACGAAGGCGGCCGCAGCCGCCGATCCGGGCAAGAAGGAATACCGCGGCGAGCGCCTGACGCTCAACTTCCAGGACATCGAGACCCGCGCCGTGCTGCAGCTGCTCGCCGAGACCAGCGGCCAGAACATCGTCGTCAGCGACACCGTCCAGGGCAACGTCACGCTGCGCCTGCAGAACGTGCCGTGGGACCAGGCGCTCGACATCGTCATGCGCACGAAGGGCCTCGACAAGCGCCAGGAAGGCAACGTGATCTACGTCGCCCCGGCCGAGGAACTCGCGGCGCGCGAGAAGCAGATGCTCGAGTCGCAGAAGTCGCTCACCGAGCTGTCGCCGGTGCGCACGGAATACCTGCAGGTGAACTACGCCAAGGCGTCGGACCTCGCCTCGCTGATCAAGTCGCAGGGCAAGGGCTCGCTGCTCTCCGAGCGCGGCAGCCTCGCGATCGACGAGCGCACCAACACGCTGCTGCTGCAGGACACGGCTGACCGCCTGGCCGACATCCGCCGGCTGGTGCAGACGCTCGACATTCCGGTGAAGCAGGTGCTGATCGAAGCCCGCATCGTCATCGTCAGCGACGACTTCAGCCGCGAGCTGGGCGTGCGTTTCGGCGGCGCGTTCGTCGGCAATTACGGCAGCAACGACGGCCTGATGTACGTCAGCAACAGCGGCCTGAACGCCGCTTCTGGCGACCGCGGCCCGATCATCGCGCCGAACGGCCCGGGTGGCGTTGCCATCGACGGCAATGCGGTTGCCACCGGGATCGATCGCTACATGGTCAACCTGCCGGTCGCCAACCCGGCCGGCCGCCTGGCCATGACGCTGCTCGACTCCGATTACGTGGTCGACCTCGAGATCACGGCCGCGCAGCGCGAAGGCCGCGGTGAAGTGGTCTCCGCCCCGCGCGTCATCACCGCCAACGGCAAGGAAGCGGTGATCGAGCAGGGCACCGAGATCCCGTACCAGGAATCGGCCTCGAGCGGCGCCACGACGACGCAGTTCAAGAAGGCCGTCCTGTCGCTCAAGGTCACCCCGCAGATCACCCCGGACGACCGCGTGATCCTGGACCTGACCGTGTCGAAAGACAGCGTCGGCCAGGTCCTGCCGAGCGCGACCGGCGGCAGCGTGCCAAGCATCGATACGCGCGAGATCACGACCCAGGTGCTCGTCAACGACGGCCAGACGGTCGTCCTCGGCGGCATCCTCGAGACCGAGCGCCGCGACACCGTCAACAAGGTGCCGTTCCTGGGCGACATCCCTGGCCTCGGCGTACTCTTCCGCAGCAAGGGCAAGACCGACAACAAGGACGAGCTCCTGATCTTCGTCACGCCGAAGATCCTGCGCGAGGGTGCCGAGATCTACTGACGCACTGGCCCTCTGGTGCGAGAATGCGCGGCCGCAGTGATCCTGCGGCCGCTCTTCTTGTGGGGGTCCGCAACGCCGATGCAGCGCCGCGCATGAACGTCTTCCTCGTCGGCCCGATGGGCTCGGGCAAGAGCGCGGTTGGCCGGCAGCTCGCGCAGCGGCTGGCGCTCGAGTTCTTCGACAGCGACGACGAAATCGAGGCCCGCACGGGCGTCGACATCGCCTACATCTTCGAGCGCGAGGGCGAGGCCGGCTTCCGGAGCCGCGAAGCCGAGGTCATCGACGCGATCACCCGCCGCGACGGGGTGCTGATCTCGACGGGTGGCGGGGCCGTCCTCGACGCCGGCACGCGCGAGCGCCTGCGCGCCCGCGGCCGTGTCGTGTATCTTCGGACGTCCGTGGACCAGCAACTCGCCCGCACCCGGCGCAGCAATGACCGGCCGCTGCTCAACAACGACGACCCGCGCGGCACGCTCGAACGCCTGTTCGAACAGCGCGCCCCGCTCTACACCGAAGTGGCCGAGATCATCGTCGACACCGACGGCCGCAAGGTGAAGACGGTGGTCGACCAGGTCTGTCGCGAACTCGGCGTCGACGGGAAAAAGCCATGACGGGACGTGCGCCGCTGAAGCTGCAGATCGACCTGGGCGACCGCAGCTACCCGATCGTGATCGGCCAGGACCTGCTCGACGACGTGGAGCTCGCGGCGCATCACGTGGCCGCGCGTGACGTCCTGGTCGTCACCAACGAAACGGTCGGTCCGCTGTACTCCGCCCGCCTGCTGGCGGGCCTCGCCGGCAAGCGCGTGCGCACGGTGGAACTGCCCGATGGCGAGCGGCACAAGACGTTGACGGTGCTCGAGCGTGTGTTCGACGCGCTGGTCGAAGCCCGCATGAACCGCGATGCCTGCGTGGTCGCGCTCGGTGGCGGCGTGATCGGCGACATGGCCGGGTTCGCGGCTGCCTGCTACCAGCGCGGCGTCGACTTCGTGCAGGTGCCGACGACGCTGCTCGCACAGGTCGACTCCGCCGTGGGCGGTAAGACGGGCGTCAACCACCCCGGTGGCAAGAACCTGATCGGCGCGTTTCACCAGCCGCGCGCGGTGCTGTCGGACCTCGGCACGCTGCGCACGCTGCCGCCGCGTGAACTGCGGGCGGGACTCGCCGAAGTGATCAAGTACGGCCTCATCGACGACGCCGCTTTCCTCGCCTGGATCGAGAGCAGCGTCGACGCGCTGCTCGCGCTCGACATGGACGCATTGGCACAGGCCGTGCGGCGGTCCTGCGAGATCAAGGCGCGCATCGTCGCCGCCGACGAGCGCGAACACGGCCAGCGGGCACTGCTGAACCTGGGCCACACCTTCGGCCACGCCATCGAGACCGCGGCCGGTTACGGCGAATGGCTGCACGGCGAGGCGGTGGCGCTGGGCATGCTGCTCGCGGCGGATCTCTCGCAGCGTCTCGGTTACATCGACACGGCCGACGCCACCCGCGTGCGCGAGCTGCTGCGTCGCGCCGGGCTGCCGATCGAGGCGCCGGCCATCGGTGCGGCCAGGGCCCTGGAGCTGATGGGCATGGACAAGAAGGTGCTGCAAGGGCGCCTCCGGCTCGTGCTGCTGCGCGAGATCGGAGCAGGCATCGTCACGGGCGACTATCCGGCGGACGCGCTGCAGGCGACGCTGCGTGGCCACTTCGAGGTGCCGGCATGAGCGGGCAGGGCGGCACGCACGCATCGGGCAGCGACGACGACACCGTCCTCGCGGTCTACGCGCAGCGTTCGGCAGCCTCGCGTGGCCGCCGCTTTGCCGAGCCACCACCGCGCCATCGCACCGAATACCAGCGCGACCGCGATCGCATCGTGCATTCGACGGCGTTCCGCCGGCTCGTCTACAAGACCCAGGTCTTCGTCAATCACGAAGGCGACC
This sequence comes from Gammaproteobacteria bacterium, assembly GCA_029865465.1. Lineage (GTDB taxonomy): Bacteria > Pseudomonadota > Gammaproteobacteria > Steroidobacterales > Steroidobacteraceae > RPQJ01. Next base: position 6,178 of record JAOUGW010000043.1, on the reverse strand, counting down.
TGTACCGCACGCGGCTCACGCATTCGCTCGAAGTCGCGCAGATCGCTCGCAGCGTGGCGCGAGCGCTCGGCCTCAACGAACCGCTGGCCGAGGCGATCTGTCTCGCGCACGACCTCGGCCACACCCCGTTTGGTCACGCCGGGCAGGACGCGCTCAACGAATGCATGCGCGACTTCGGCGGGTTCGAGCACAACCTGCAGTCGCTGCGGGTGGTCGACGAGCTCGAGGAACGCTACGCGGAGTTTCCCGGCCTGAACCTCACCTTCGAGGTGCGCGAAGGCATCCTCAAGCACTGCTCGGCAGCCAACGCCCGCAAGCTCGGCGAACTCGGCGAGCGGTTCCTGCAGCGCCTGCAGCCCGGTCTCGAGGCGCAGCTGGCGAACCTGGCCGACGAGGTCGCCTACAACAACCACGACGTCGACGACGGCATTCGTGCCGGGCTGATCACGATCGAGGACCTCTGCGGCTGCCGCATGTTCGGTCGTCAGTTCGAGCTCGTGCGCGGGCTGTACCCGCAGCTCGGCGGGCGGCGCCTCGTGCACGAAGTCGTCCGCCGCATGATCGACTACACGGTCAACGACCTGGTCGACGCGTCGACGGCCGCGCTCGCCAGCGCCGCGCCGAAGAACGTGGACGAAGTGCGGTCTTGTTCGTCGCCGCTGCTCATGTTCAGCGACGGCGTCCGCGAAGACCACCTCGAACTCAAGCGCTACCTCCGTGAGCACCTCTACAGGCATTTCCGTGTGCTGCGCATGACGACGAAGGCGCAGCGGGTGGTGCGCGAGCTGTTCGATGCGATGTTCGGCGAAGTCAACCTGATGCCGGCCGAGCACCAGGACGCCGCCCGCAGGCTCGAAGCCGCCGATGGTGCAATGGGTCGCGCCCGTGCCGTCGCCGACTACATTGCGGGCATGACCGACCGCTTCGCGATCCTCGAGCACCGCCGGCTGTTCAATCCCGCCGAACGGACCTGACCGAGGGGTTCGCGGCCGGGGTCCGTCTGGTAGCATTCCGGGGCTTTTTCCGGAGTGCCGTCTTGACCCCCAAGAACATCCCCAGCCGGGAACGCCTCATCTTCGCCATGGACGTCGCCGACCCGCTGGCGGCGCGCTTGATCGTGCAACAGCTGGGCGATGCCGTCGTCTTCTACAAGATCGGCCTCGAGCTGTTCATGTCCGGCGGCTACTTCGAACTGCTCGACTGGATGGTCGCGCGCGGCAAGAAGGTCTTCGTCGACCTGAAGTTCTTCGACGTGCCTGCCACGGTCGCCGCGGCGGTCAGGCAGTTGCGCAACCGGGGCGTCACGTTCGCGACGGTCCACGGCAACCAGGCCATCATGGAGGCCGCCGCGGCAGCCAAGGGCGACGTCAAGATCCTGGCCGTGACCGTGCTCACGAGCCTCGACCGCGGCGACCTCGACGACCTCGGGTTCACCGTGGACGTCGAGAAGCTGGTGCTCTCGCGGGCCAGGCGCGCGCTCGAGGCCGGCTGCGACGGCGTGGTGTCGTCGGGCCTCGAGGCCCCGCTGCTGCGCGAGTTCATCGATCACCGCCTGCTCGTCGTTACACCTGGAATTCGCCCGGTCGAGAATAAGCCGGTGGACGACCAGAAGCGCACCGTCGACGTCGCGCAGGCGTTTGCCAACGGCGCCGACTACATCGTCGTCGGCCGCCCGATCCGCGATGCCGCCGATCCGCGCGCGGCTGCCGAAGCCATCCAGCAAACCATTGCCCAGTCCTTTGCCGGAGCACGTCCGTGAGCGCGCCGCTGCAGAACGACCTGCTGCTGCGCGCCCTGCTGCGCCAGCCCACACCCCGCACGCCGGTGTGGATGATGCGGCAGGCCGGACGCTACCTGCCGGAGTACCGGGCCACGCGCGCGAAAGCGGGCAGCTTCCTGCAGCTGTGCATGAACCCCGAGCTGGCCTGCGAAGTGACGCTGCAGCCGCTCGACCGGTATCGGCTCGACGCGGCGATCCTGTTCTCGGACATCCTGACCGTGCCGCACGCGATGAATGTCGGGCTCTCGTTCGAAACCGGCGAGGGTCCCAGGATCGCGCGGCCAGTGCGCACGCCCGCCGACATCGACCAGCTGCCGATCCCGGATCCGGAAGGCGAGCTGCGGTACGTGATGGATGCGGTCCGCACGATCCGTCGCGAGCTCAACGGCCGCGTGCCGCTGATCGGTTTCGCGGGCAGTCCGTGGACGGTCGGCACGTACATGGTCGAAGGCGGGGGCAGCAGGAACTTCGAACACATCAAGGGCATGCTTTACGGCGCGCCGCAGGAGCTGCACCGCCTGCTCGACGTCATCACCCGCGCGACGATCGCCTACCTCAACGGCCAGGTGGCAGCGGGGGCACAGGCGGTCATGGTGTTCGATACGTGGGGCGGCGCGCTGACTCCCGCCGATTACCGCGAGTTTTCGCTGCGCTACATGCAGCAGATCGTCGCCGGCGTGACGCGGGAGGCCGAGGGGCGCCGCGTGCCCGTCATCCTCTACACGAAGGGCGGCGGCGGTTGGCTGGACGACATGGCGGCGACAGGTTGCGATGCACTCGGCGTCGACTGGACGACCGACCTGGCCGATGCGCGCCGTGCCGTGCAGGACCAGGTTGCCCTGCAGGGAAACCTCGACCCCAGCGTGCTGTACGCGCCGCCCGCACGAATCCGCGAGCAGGTCGGCCGCGTGCTGGCAAGCTACGGCAACGGCCCGGGCCACGTGTTCAACCTCGGTCACGGCATCCATCCGGAAGTGAAGCCCGAGCACGCGGCTGCGATGATCGAGGCTGTGCACGAGCTCTCACCGCAGTATCACGCTTAGTCCGACCATCCCCCATCCCCTAACCCCTCCCTTCCCATGGACATCAACAAGATCAGCATCGGCGCCGACCCGCCCGGCGACATCAACGTCCTGATCGAGATTCCGCAGGGCGGCGTGCCGGTCAAGTACGAACTCGACAAGGAATCGGGCGCGCTGCGCGTCGACCGGTTCCTCAACACCGCCATGTTCTACCCGGGCAACTACGGCTTCATCCCGCACACGCTCTCGGGCGACGGCGACCCGGTCGACGTGATCGTCGTGGTGCCTAGTCCCGTGGTGGCCGGTGCAATCGTGCGGGTGCGACCCGTCGGCGCGCTGCTGATGAAGGACGAGGCCGGTGACGACGAGAAGGTCATTGCCGTCCCGGTCGACAAGCTGCATCCGTTCTATTCCGGCGTGAAGTCGTACAAGGACCTGCCCGTCACGCTCATCGACCAGATTGCGCACTTCTTCCAGCACTACAAGGACCTGGAGAAGGGCAAGTGGGTGACGATCGTGAACTGGGTGGGCACCGAGCGCGCCGAGAAGATGATCATCGAAGGCATCCATCGTGCGGCGAGCGCAGGCGATGACGTGGCGGCGCACTACGTCGCGCAGCACTCGATGGCCGCGGCATCGCGGCGTTCCAGGAAAAAGCCGTAGTCGACGTGTCCAACCGGCGCCGGCCATTGATCAGCTCAACTTGACGTTTCAGCTGAAACGTCAAGTTGAGCTGCAGAAAGGACTGATCGTCAGCCGCTCGTCAGGCTGGCTAGACCGACATCGAATGTCGCCGGCACCGCAGCCACCGCTGCCGGGAAGCGCTCGAACCACGCGAGCTTCGCCGGCCTTGCCAGGGCCTTCAGGCGCGCCTCCATCGACGCGGCGGCACTGCGATTCTCGAACCACACGACCGCTGCCAGGACCTGCGGACGATTGGCGCGCGTAAACGCAGCGCCCTTGCCCGACCGATGAGCTTCGAACCGTTGATGCGGCGACGGGCTGATGCCGATGTAGCTCTTGCCGCCGGCGCAATGCAGCAGGTACACGGCCCAGGGCTTCGCGGCGGCGGCAGCGCCTGCGTCCGTGCCGGCGGGCTCCCCGCTGACCGTGCCGTCGTCAGTGCTTGCGGCCACTGCCGCGCCTCGATGCACGACCGTCGAGCACCTGGTCGATCGTCACGAGATCTACCAGCCCGCGCGCGCCATACAGTGCCGGAATGATCTTCTCCGGCGCGTGCTGCCTGCGCAGCGCCGCGACCTTGACGGTGCCGGCACGGTAGGCCGGCAGGTACATGCGTCCCAGCAGCTGGTGACGGCCCCAGGCGCCAGACAGCTTGTCGGCGCGCTCGTCCGAGCACAGGAATTCGTTGCGCAGCACGCCCCGCACCTTGTCCTGCGCCCAGTGCTTCTCCCACGTCAGGAACGACGACTGGTTCTTGGCATCGTCCTGCAGCAGCGCGAGCAAGGTGCCGAGCTGCAGGTCGACGTCGGGCAGTGCGTCGATTTCCGTAACGCCGAAGGCCATCAGGATCGCGTTGTTCGCGATGCCTTCCGACAACGCTGCGCCGCGCGTGTTCATCGTGAGCACCGTCGACTCGAAGCCGAGCTTGCGGCGCGCGTACAGCGCCTGGATCCACGCAAAGTTGGTCACGTGGCCGGGCACGACCTCGTGCGACACCAGCTGCATGAACTCGGGCACGGAGATCTCCAGTGCCGCGTTGATCTCGTACGTCGCTTCGTACCGTGGCGAGCCGTCACGGTTGCGCGCACGGCCGATGTAGTTCATCGAGCCCGAAAACCAGGCGTTCTCGATGGCCAGGAACCGGATGTTGGCGCGGGGCACGTCACGCAGCGCCCGGGGCAGGTAAGGGACGATGTGTTTCGCCGCACCTGCGTCGAACTGCGCGATGCACGCATCGGCCAGCATCGCGATCGATTTCTTGGGCACCATCCGTTCGCGGCGCCAGGCATCGACGGCGGCGAGCAGCTTCGCCCGTGTGGCTGACTTGTAGCCCTGCCTGGCGAGCAACTCCGCAATGCGCTCGCGCTTGGCAATTGGATCGGAAGGGGTCGGCGCTGCGCCGGTGGACGCGGTCACGCAACGCTCGTACGGCACGGCCGCTCCGCGCCCGAGCCGCTCCTGCACCAGGTCCCACATCACGCCCAGGCATTCGCACAGGCCCTGCAGGTACGCGCCCCGCAACTGACCGGCGTTCCCCGCGGCTCCGTTCAGCTCGCCGATGGCAGCAGGGATGTCGACGGCCTTCAGGTACGCATCGACGGCTGCCACGTCGATCCTCCGTCCGGCCACGCCGCCGCTTTGACGGAGCTTCGCAGCGGCTGGATGTGCGTACGCCTCGGGCAGCGGCTCGTCGGAGAACCAGGAATCGGCGATGAAGCGACCGGTACCCGACGGGTTGCAGACGTCGCCGCCCCACAACGTGTCGATGCCGAGAATCGCCGTGGCCGTGGCTGTTGCCAGCGCGGCGTTCGCTTGCGGGTCGGTTGGCATGGACCTGTCCTTCCGGGTTCAGCGTCTCTTGGGGGTGAACGCCTGCATCGTCATGTCCCTGACGAGCTGCGTCGCCTTTGGGTTCGGCAGACCGTAGCGGGCAAACAGGGCAAAGTGGCTGCGCATCGCGATCATCGCGCCGGACGGCGAGTCCGCGCTCTTGCAGCACTGCTTCAGTCGCCCGTTCAGGTCCGTCGCAACCGCGGCAAGGGGGCGTCTGCGTTCATCCTCGCCGTAGTCCTGCGGCCTGGAGAGTCCCCACTCGGCGGCCGTTGCAGCAATGTGATCAAGCCAATGCTTTGAGTGCGTCATGTGTTCGGGTGACATCCTGCGCAGTCTATCGACTCAGGGCAACCTGGTGCGCGGCCGGTCGAGGCCGCGTGCAGACCAACGGCGAGCCTCAGGCCACGAGCCGTCTTTCATCGACCGTGCCGGTCAACGTCTCATCGCCGAGCGTCAGGTAGATCGTTCGATCGGAGATGGCCAGGTCGAAGTTCATGCGTCGGTCCAGCCGGGCGACGAATTCCGCCAGCAGCTCGCGATTCACTGCGCAAATGCGCAGCGCAGCGGCACGGTGAATACGCTCGCCGGCGAGCTTCGTCAGCAGTTGATCCGGATCCCGGTGCACGTACACGGCCACGTTCGGCGCCGCCTTCGCCGCCTTGTGCAGCCGTGCCGCATCCGGGGCGCCGATCTCGACCCAGGTCTGCAGTACGCCGGTCAGGTCGCGGACGCTGATCGCCGGCTCATCCGGATCCGACAACCCTTTCGAAAACGCAATGCCTTCGGCGTACTCGAGGCAGTAGGCGAACATACGGGTGACCAGGTACTCGGCGGTCTCCGATGGATGCCGCGCTGCCCG
>JAOUGW010000256.1 GCA_029865465.1 Gammaproteobacteria bacterium | reverse complement strand
ACTGCACGCGGCCAAGCGTGCCCACAACTTCGCCGGCACGGAGTCCGGATTCCCCAACGCGTCGCGCCACGTGTCCCACGCCTTGCCGAAGGCCGCGGCGTTCGCGCTGCGTCCGACCCAGAAGACCGTGTCAAGGGTGGACCGCTGCAACGGCATCAAGACCTCGGCGTGGTAGCCATTCGCCTTACCCCACTCGTTGAAGTCCTTGGCGATCGCGAGGTAACTCGAGAACGTACAACCCTCTTTCAACTTGACCTCGATGACGTCGAGATGGTCCGCCATCGATGTCACGGGCAGGATCAGCAGCATTGCTGCCAGCAATCGCTTCATGGTTCATTCCCCCTGTTCTGTTGTGATTTTCTCTCGTCCGACCGGCGGTTCCGCAGCCGACCGGACAGTGACACTATAGGCCGAACGTGTGGCCGGATAACAGACGGAGGGTCTCCAGCCGATGCAGAGATGCAGATCTTGCGGCGCAACAAGCCGCAAGTACCTTGATGATCCGCTGCGGGTCTGAGCCGTTGAAATTGCCGGTCGCGAATCAGCGGCAGGCGCTCATGCAATTGGCCCTCACCGTCCGCCCGTCCTCGTAAGGCGCAGGTACGCCACCAGCGTCACCACCAGGCCCAGGCTGAGTCCCAGCATGGCCGCGGCCAGCAGCCGGATCGCGGGGTTCGCCACCGCTTCGGTCAACGCATAGATGAAGTGCGGCGTCACGCACAGCGTTGCCCACGCGAAGGTTCGCCGGTTGCTGCGCAACAGGCCCGGCAGCGTGGCGACGAGCGGCGCGACGAGCAGCAGCACCAGCAGCCAGAACGACACCGGGTTGCGCTCACCGACGAATGCCGCGAGCAGCGCAGTGCCGGCCAGCACCAGGACGAGAGTCAGCGCGATGAGCCGCGCGTGACCCGCGCCTGTCGCGACGTCTCGACTGGTATCAACCATGACGGGCGGCTCGTGCAGCGACCGCGATCTCGGCCAGCCGCTTGCCGAGCAGCTGCGCTAGTTCGCGCTCGTCATCGCTCAGCTTCGGCGGGGATGCGCCATGCACGGCGAGGTGAGTTGCGCCGTAGGGCGAACCACCCGTGCGCGTCCGGTTCAGCGCTGGCGCGGTGAAGGGCAGGCCGACGAGGTACATGCCGTGGTGCAGCAGCGGGACCATCATCGTGAGCAGGGTCGATTCCTGCCCGCCGTGCATCGACGACGTCGAACTGAAGACCGCCGCGGGTTTGCGGTCGAGCGCGCCGTTCAACCAGAGCGAGCTGGTTCCGTCCAGGAAGTGCTTGAGCGGCGCTGCCATGTTGCCGAAGCGGGTCGGGCTGCCGAGCGCCAGGCCGTCGCACTGGACCAGGTCGGCATGCGTCGCATAGGGAGGCCCGGATTCCGGCACGGCCGCGTCGGTGGCTGCGGTGGTCGGCGAAACGGGCGGTACCGTGCGCAACCTGGCCGTGACGCCCGCCACCGACTCGATGCCGCGCACGACGTGACGGGCCACCTCGGCCGTCGCACCGTGCCTGGAATAGTAAAGAACGAGCACTTCGGTCATGGTTGCAGCCGCCCCTGGGTCTGGACGACTCATTTCGTCCTGCGTGTGGCGCGCGGATTCTAGGTCCACGAGCCTTGACGGTACAGGGACCGCTTGTTACGGTCACTGAGTCCAGCCTTATTCACAGGGCTTGCTGCACTTGCCGCGCCACTTCTTGCCGTTCCTGCTGGCTTTGGCACTGCTTTCCGGGGCGGTCATGAGCGGTTGTGCCGGCGCGCCGGTGCAGGAGATGAGCAATGCGCGGCAGGCGGTTCGAGCGGCGGAGCAGGCAGGTGCCGCCGCGGCAGCGCCGGAAGTCATGGGCGAAGCCAGGCAGTTGCTGAAGAGCGCGGAAAGCCACCTGCGGCGCGGTGATTATCGAGTCGCGCGCGACGAAGCGGAGCTCGCCCGCACCAGGGCCGTCGAAGCACGCAGCCTCGCCGAAACCGCAAAGGCATCGCAGCTGCCTTGATCGCACGTCGTTGCCTCGTCGCCGGACGCGTCCAGGGCGTGTTCTACCGGGCCAGCACCCGTGCCCGCGCCGAAGCGCTGGGGGTCACGGGCCATGCACGCAACCTGCCCGATGGCCGTGTCGAAGTACTCGCCTGTGGCACGCCGGAAGCCGTCGACGCGCTCTGCGCCTGGCTCTGGCAGGGCTCGCCCGCGTCGAGCGTGAGCGCCGTGGCGATCGAGGAGCTCGCCCTGGAATCGGTCCAGCCCTGGCCGCCGGTGTTTCGCACGACCTGACGGGCCCGGCTCCTGTTCAGTTGGCGACCGTCCAGCGCGACGCCAGCCGGTCGATCACCATGTCCGAATACTTCGGCCGGCCCAGGCTGCCGTTGTAGCGCTGCAGCGCCCGCTGGTAGTTGCCGCGTTCCTTGCGCAGGTAGTAGCTCAGGATCGTCGTGCCCATGCGCACGTTATCCGGAATGCGTACCAGTTGATCGTTGGTCATGCCGAGTTCACGCGGCCAGAACGTCATGACCTGCATCAGGCCGACGGCGCCGGCGGACGAGACCGCGAAGCGGTCGAAACGGCTCTCGACGTCCATCACGGCGAGCACGAGTTCGGGCGGGATGTCGACCCGCTTCGCCTCGCAGTGGACGGCGCGCAGGATCTGTTCGCGTTCCTTTTCGCCGGCGACGTAACGCGCCAGGCGCGGCTCCATCGTTGCGAACCACACTGCCTGCTCGTACTTGTCGTCGAAGCAGCGCGTGGGTTCGATGGCCGCCGCGATGACACCGCGCAACTCGGGATCCATCTGGCGATCGGCGCGGGCCGTGGCCCAGGCCAGGGCGCACGCGGCCAGCAACAGCAAGGTAACAATCGGCGTGCGGCGCATGTGGGCTCAGGCGCGCGGGTTGCCCCGCTTTTCGCGCAGGAAGGCCGCCACTTCGGCCAGCGGCACGTCGGCCGCCAGGCCATCGCGGCGGCGCTTGTATTCGAGTACTCCGCGCTCGAGGCCCTTGTCGCCGATGACGATGCGGTGCGGAATGCCGATGAGTTCGTCGTCGGCGAACTTCACGCCGGGGCGCGCATCGCGATCGTCGAGCACGACCTCGAAGCCGGCCGCCGTCAGTTCGGCGTACAGCGCCTCGGTCGCCTGCTGGACACGGGCGGACTTCTGCAGGTTGATCGGGATGATGGACACGTCGAAGGGTGCGATCGGCTCCGGCCAGATGATGCCGCGCTCATCGTGATTCTGTTCGATGGCCGCCGCCACGACACGCGTCACACCGATGCCATAGCAGCCCATGGCCATGGTCACGGACTTGCCCTGCTCGTCGAGCACGGTGGCATTCATGGCTTCGCTGTACTTGCGGCCCAGCTGGAAGATGTGGCCGACCTCGATGCCCCGCGCGATGCCGAGCGTGCCCTTGCCGGTCGGGCTCGGGTCGCCGGCGATCACGTTGCGCAGGTCGACGATCTCGCCTTCGGGCAGGTCGCGGCCCCAGTTGGCGCCGGTGAAATGCATGTCGCGCTCGTTGGCGCCGCAGACGAAGTCCGCCATGTGGGCGGCCGACCGGTCCACGTACACCTTGCACTTCAAGCCGATCGGACCGATGAAGCCCGGCTCGCAGCCGGCCGTCGCGAGGACCGCTTCGACGCTCGCCATGCGCAGCGGCGACGCCACGCCCGGCAGCTTCTGCGCCTTCACGGCGTTCAGTTCGTGATCGCCGCGGACGATCATCGCCACGGCGCTGCCCTGGTCGCCTTCGACCAGCAGCGTCTTCATGCACTGGCCGGCGGTGACGCCGAGGAACTTCGCCAGGTCGTCGATCGTGCGGACTTTCGGCGTCGCGACTTTCTGCAGGGCCGCCGTCGCCGGGCCGCGCGGCGTCGCCGGCGCCAGCGCTTCGGCCATCTCGAGGTTCGCGGCGTAATCGTCGCCGTCGGAAAACGCGATGGCGTCCTCGCCCGAGTCGGCCAGCACGTGGAATTCCTGCGACGCGCTGCCGCCGATGCTGCCCGTGTCCGCGCGGACCGCGCGGAACTTCAGCTGCAGGCGCTCGAAGATGGCCGTGTACGCGCGGTACATGGCCTGGTATCCCTGCTCGAGCGAGGCATCGTCGAGGTGGAACGAATACGCGTCCTTCATCGTGAATTCGCGCGCACGCATCACGCCGAAGCGCGGGCGGATCTCGTCGCGGAACTTGGTCTGGATCTGGTAGAAATTGACCGGCAGCTGGCGGTAGCTCTTGAGCTCCCGGCGCGCGATGTCCGTGATCACTTCTTCGTGCGTCGGGCCGTAGCAGAACGAGCGGTCGTGCCGGTCCTTGACGCGCAGCAGCTCCGGGCCGAACCTGTCCCAGCGGCCGGATTCGATCCACAACTCGGCTGGCTGCATG